>JBMNOU010000008.1:0-41833 GCA_050943215.1 Christensenellales bacterium
AGTATCCATCGTTTACAGCGTGGACTACCAGGGTATCTAATCCTGTTTGCTCCCCACGCTTTCGTGCCTCAGCGTCAGTTACAGTCCAGAAAGCCGCCTTCGCCACTGGTGTTCCTCCTAATATCTACGCATTTCACCGCTACACTAGGAATTCCGCTTTCCTCTCCTGTACTCAAGCACAGCAGTTTCAAATGCACCCCCCGAGTTAAGCCCGGGGATTTCACACCTGACTTGCCATGCCGCCTACGCACCCTTTACGCCCAGTAATTCCGGACAACGCTCGCTCCCTACGTATTACCGCGGCTGCTGGCACGTAGTTAGCCGGAGCTTCCTCCTTGGGTACCGTCATTTTTTTCGTCCCCAAGGACAGAGGTTTACAATCCGAAGACCTTCTTCCCTCACGCGGCGTTGCTGGGTCAGGCTTGCGCCCATTGCCCAATATTCCCCACTGCTGCCTCCCGTAGGAGTCTGGACCGTGTCTCAGTTCCAGTGTGGCCGATCACCCTCTCAGGTCGGCTACCCATCGTTGCCTTGGTGGGCCGTTACCTCACCAACTAGCTAATGGGACGCGAGCCCATCTTTGTGCGAATTTCTTTTACCTCTGCCCCATGCGGGGCTGTGGCCTTATGCGGTATTAGCACCGGTTTCCCGGTGTTGTCCCCCTCACAAAGGTAGGTTGCTCACGCGTTACTCACCCGTCCGCTACTAAGATATCATCCGAAAACAATATCTCCGTTCAACTTGCATGTGTTAAGCACGCCGCCAGCGTTCGTCCTGAGCCAGGATCAAACTCTTAGTTTAAAAATCTTATCCGGTATCTCTACCGGTTATTAACAAACTCTCGTTTGCCCGGGCTCCTCTTCACAAACTTGCGTTTTAGTATAGTGCTTTATTTACTATTTTCAAGGTTCTGTTCCCCGCACCCCGTCCGGGGCACGGAAGCTTATATTAACAAACTTATTTGCGTTTGTCAATACCGTTTTTCGCTTTGTTTTTTTTGGCATCCCCGAGACTTCCTCTGCTCGCGTTTATCCCCGCGAGGGACCTGCCCGGTAAGCCATCTCCAAAGCTTAACCGCTTCGCCTTTAAGCGAGCGCTCAACTATACTACCAAAACTTATCCCACTTTGTCAATCACTTTTTATTCAACCGCTTCTACTTTTTATAAAAAAATTATTGGCTATTCTCTGCAATATTCCAATTCTATTTTGTTTAGAGGTAAATTTAGCTAATTACAAATAATAAAACCTTACAGCAAAAGCCTCTCTGGCCGCACCCTTCTTATTCTACTATATTATGATGTCAGTTATAACGTTATTCTACTTAAATTAAATTTGCCAGCATCGGCATAACTACAAATGACATTCACGTTTTTTTAGCTGCATAACAATACCAGCTACCCTTTGTAATGTGCCATGTATCAAGTCCATAAAACAAATATTTTTCAATATTGAGGCCACACTATTTATTAGAGGTGATGCCATGAATAACAAGAAAAAAAACGGATTAATTTGGCGGAAAGAATGATGAGAAGCGACCTATCCTTCTGCCGTAAGCAAAATCGGTGGATAAGGGAAAACCTATAGGACGCAGACGCTTTGCAAAACCCAAAGGCAGATGATCATCTGCCTTTGGGTTTTCATTTAATTAGCCCATTTTGTTTAGGTCTCCAACCGTAACCCGTGCTTTATATTCCAGCCCATCTCTCCAAACCGATAAATTCAGTTGATCACCAATATTATAAGATTGGATAATCGTTGTCAGTTCTACGACCGTCGAAACGGCCTTCCCTTCAATGGATGTAATGATGTCGTAAGGCTGCAGACCCGCAATATCTGCCGGGCCTCCCTGAACAATTTCTATAATGGTGACCCCTGTTGGCGCTCCGGATGGGTTATACGCATGCGTCTCATCAACCAAACACGATATGCCAATCCCGGGGCGATCGATGCTCCCTTTCGTTTTTAGCTGTTCAATGATTGGTCTGGCGGCAGATATCGGTATTGCAAACCCGATTCCTTCCGTGCCGATCGGCATTCCGTAATCATCATATCCCGCGAGATAGCTTTTTAGCGTATTGATTCCGATAACCTCACCTTTCATATTGACAAGCGGGCCTCCGCTGTTGCCGGGGTTAATCGCCGCATCCGTTTGGATGTACTTCTGGCTGTAGCCATTCGTTGTAATTTCTCTGTTGAGCGCGCTAACAATACCCGACGTCACGCTGCCCGCAAGTTCCGATCCTAAAGGGTTGCCGATAGCAACGACCGTCTCGCCAACCTGCAGGTTATCGGATTCGCCAAATGCAGCAGCCGTTAAACCTGTTGCATCAACTTTCAGTACAGCGAGGTCTGTCGTAGCGTCCGCGCCGACGATTTTTGCTTGATATTCCGTATCATCGAACAGCGTGATCTTTATAGAGTCGCTTCCTGACACCACATGGTTATTTGTAACGATATAGCCGTTTTCAGTAAGAATGATGCCTGTACCATAGCCATACTCCCTCTTCTTCATGCCATGCCCTATCGTAGGCTGATCAACACTGACCGTAACGCCTACAACAGCCGGGCCGACCTTCTGCGCGATCTGAACAATCGGGTTCTTCGAGCTGCTGATATCCGGCGCTTGGCCTCCGATATCCGGTAAATCAGTCGTTAAATCTGGCTGGATGCCCGACTGGTTCCCAGCCGCCGCATTATCTCCTTGCTGCAGGTCTTGCCTCGGTCCCTCTGACGCCAACGCAATATCCGCTGCGCTGCCGCCCGGCGGATTGACAGCCGGCATTATAACATATGCAGTAAAAACGCCGCCTGCGACAAGACATATCAGTATGATCATCGTCATCACAACCGCCATTATTTTTCCGGTGCCAGGCTTTTTACGCCCCTCCTGTAGGATCGGGTTATAATATCCGTTATACCCATAGCCAGACTGTTGAGGTACACCATATGGCTGCTCTGGATTATGCCCAGCCGGTTCTGTATGGTTGCCCATATCCGGTTTGACCCCATTTGGCCGATAATCGTTCGTATGCATATAAACCTCCAAAATTGTTTGTTGTTTATTTCATTATATCCAAAGTGTTTGAACAAAATGGAAACGAGACGTAAACAATACGTTACTTTATTTGGTTTCGGTCGGTTATTGCGGACATGGATTTGGTCAGCGAAAATGTAAAGATTGTCCCTTTCCCTTCAGCCGACTGCAAGTTTATTTTCTCTCCGTGCTGCGTTATTATGCGCTTTACAATTGAAAGACCAATGCCCGTGCCCGGCTTGTTTCTGCTGCGCGATTTGTCCACTTTGTAGAAACGCTCAAATATATACGGCTGATCGTCAATGGGAATACCTTCGCCTGTGTCCGCGATATTGATGTAAACTTTGCTTTCGATGCTTTGCGTCCATATTTTTAGCTCTCCGCCGTCATACGAAAACTTGACGGCGTTGTCAATCAGATTCGTGATCACCTGTGATATTCGGCCCTCATCCGCCCATACAATGATCTTTTCGTCTGCTAGCTGAACATTGACTTTTAGGTGCTTTTCTTCAATACGCTTTTCGAACATGATAACGCACCTTCTGATTAGTTCGTTTATGTCAAACTCGCTGATTTCAATAGGAAATTGCCCTGATTCGATTTTCGCAAGGCTAAGCAAATCGGTAATCAGCGTATTCATGCGTTTCGTTTCTCCAAGCACAATCTCTAAATATTTATCTCTGTCTTTTTCCTCTATAGCTCTATCTAGCATCCCTTGAATAAATCCCTGAACGGATGCAAGCGGTGTCCTTAGTTCATGCGATACATTCGCGATAAATGTGTTCCGAAGCGCGTCCTGCAGCTTAAGTTCCTCTGCCATCTTATTAAACGATACAGCAAGCTCACCAATCTCATCCTTTGTCATCGGCTTTACACGCCAGTCGAGGTTGCCCCGGGACAGCTCTGCGGCCGCAAACGAGATGCTTTTGATCGGCTTGACAATGTATCTTGATAGAATAAACACCAATACGGACGCGAAGATCACAGATATCAACAGCGGGGAGAATACCTGCCTGAAAATGGAGTTGATGCTGACACCGAAATCGTCTACTTCCTTGTGTACGACAATGGCACCTACGATCGTATCTTGCACCGCGAGCGGTATTGCGATCGAAATAACAGCGTCTTCAAAAGTCCTGTCTACGTTTGATATCTGTTTTGCGCAGTTACCCTGCTGTGCCTCCGCAAAAAATTCTTTGGTACTATTGGAAGAAAATTTTTCTTCTATCTCACTTTTCCCCTCGGGGTCTGCGATCTTATACACTGTCCCAAGTTTGCTAATCAGCCATATCACTGTCTTTTCCGCCTTCGCTTTGTGTATAAGCCTTTGGGTAAATTCCAAATCGGATATTATCTTATAATAGTTATCAGTCGCCCAAACGTTTATCTCCTGAGCATTGGCGATCAGTGTGTCCATTTGTTTGTCCAAAAATTCACCTTTAAGCGTATTAAAAATAATTCCGCCGACCAGCGTAAACGCCATGACAATGATCAGTAGATAAACAAAAAGCATCCGGAGAAAAAGTGATTTTCCCATTACTTGACCTCAAATTTATATCCGACGCCCCAAACCGTTTTGATTTCCCAGTTTTTTCCCTGATCAAAAAGCTTCTTTCTCAGCCGCTTAATGTGGACATCCACCGTCCGGGAATCACCGAAAAACTCAAAATCCCATACCTGCTGCAAAAGCTGTTCTCTTGTAAAAACCTTGTTCGGATGCGATGCCAGAAAAGAAAGCAGCTCTATTTCTTTAGGGGGCATTTCGACAATCTCATTTTTATATGAAACCGTGTAATTGGCCATATTAATTACGAGATCGTCATAAGCGATTTCTTCCCTTTCTTCTTCCTGTTTGTTCGCTCTTCTTGAAACCGCCTTGACGCGAGCCATAAATTCTTTAGGATCGAATGGCTTGACGATATAGTCATCGGCACCGAGCTCGAGCCCGAGTACCTTGTCAAAAGTTTCTCCCTTGGCTGTGAGCATAATAACGGGAACATCACTTGATTTTCTGATTTGCTTTAAGACTTCCCAGCCGTCTTTGCGCGGCATCATGATATCAAGCACGATAAGCTCGGGCACCTCGCGTGTAAACTCGTCGATTCCCGACTGGCCGTCATACACTAGAGTTACTTTATAGCCTTCTTTTTGCAGATAGATTTTGATGATCTCGCAAATGTTCTTATCGTCGTCTATAACTAAAATATTCTTAGGCATATGCTTCACCTCATTTTTATTATAAAACAGACGCTATCATAAACAAATATTTGACGAAAATTATTCATAAAAGATTCATATTTCAATGACTTCAATGCCGTTCTTTTTAAGAAGCGCGCTCGTGACACCATCTCCCTGCCTTAGCCGGCAAGAAAATGTACCGTCATATATCATCCCACATCCGCAGGAAGGGCTTTTCGATTTCATGTAAGCCCGCTTAGCGCCGCAGTCTTTCGCGGCTGCCAACGTCTGCGCCGCGCCCTTTAAAAACGCATCCGTTAAATCAGCCCCATCCATTGAATACACCTTTGCCTTGCCGCCAAGTACATCTTTACCGTCGCCCCCGACAATCTCCGAAGGGCATCTCGGTATGGGCAGCCCCCCAAGACATTCGGGACAAACTGGTTTTATCTTACCCGAAAAATATAGCTTTTTCATCTCGGTGTTCTCTCTTGCTTCACCATCGTACCGGCACTTCTCGCCAATTAGGCATGCACTTGCGATATCCATATGTTCACCTTTTACCTAATCGTAACAATCGTCACGCCAGATTCGCCCTCTCCGAATTTTCCCTGGCGGAAGCTTTCCACATGCGCATGCGTCTTTAAAAAATCCCGTATGCCCGACCTAAGCACGCCTGTGCCTTTGCCGTGTATAATCGAGACTTCGTTCTGCCCCGAAAGAAAAGCATCGTCAAGATATTTGTCCGTTTCCAGTATCGCTTCGTCAAGCGTCATACCCCTTACATCAATCTGCATGCTTACAGCGGCGGATGTTCTTTTAAAGCCGCCCACGCGCATGAGCTTTTTTTCCGCTTTGGCTATCACGATCTCGCTGAGGGGTACGGTCATCTTCAGCGCACCCGCCTGCACATACACCTTTCCGTCTTTGGTCTTTTTAAGTACAATCGCGTTTACACCATGCCCTAAAAGCTGCACAGTATCGCCAACGCCAACGTCCTCTACGTTAACGCTGCTTTTCGTTTCCGGTTTTTGGCGCAGATTTGCAGCAGTTTCGTTTATTTTTTTCGACAGGCCTTTGCGCACAGCGTTGATCTCTTCCTGCCTTAAAGCCTTAGCAGACTTTAACTCGGTGATTATGCGCTCAGCTTCTTCGCGTGCGTCTTTTAGAATACGGAGTGCTTTTTCATTGGCGCTGCTGATGATTTTTTCACCTTTTTCTTTTGCTTTTTTTAGCTCTGTATCCGACTTATCCCTGATTGACTGCGCGTTGCGCCTAAAACTCTCGGCCTGCTGCTCTTTTTTTTGCGCAAGCTCTCTTTGACGCTCGGCTTCCCCGATTAATTGCTCAAACTTAACGGTCTCCTCAGACATGCGCTGTCTTGCGCGCTCAATGATTTGATCCGAAAGCCCTAGTTTCTTTGATATCTCAAATGCGTTTGATACACCGGGAATGCCCATGATCAGCCTATACGTAGGGCTAAGTGTTTTGACGTCAAACTCCATACATGCGTTCTGATATTTTTCGCTCGCCATCGCAAACGCTTTGATCTCACTGTAATGAGTCGTCGCAAGCACCCGGCAGCCCCGATGTGCCAGCTCTTCCAGTATCGCCATTGCCAGCGCAGCCCCTTCCGCCGGGTCCGTCCCCGCACCCAGTTCATCAAGCAGCACTAGCGCGCTGTCGTCCGCCATCTGGGTGATGCGCGTAATGTTCGACATATGTGAAGAGAATGTACTAAGGCTCTGTTCGATGCTCTGTTCGTCTCCGATATCCGCGAAAAGCTCCGAAAAGACCGGTATCGTCGTCCCGCCATCAGCCGGTACAAAAAGCCCACTTTGCGCCATCAGAATAAGCAGACCCACAAGCTTGAGCGTAGCCGTTTTCCCTCCGGTATTAGGGCCGGTAATAATGAGCCCGGTAAATCCATCATCGATGCGCAGGGAAACAGGTATAGCAACTTTCGCGTCGATCAGCGGATGCCGGCCGTTTTTGATAATTATCTTTCTCTCATCAGTGATTTCGGGCGGCGAAGCTTTCATTACCGACGCAAGCGCCGCTTTTGCGAAGGCAACATCAAGCTTTGTCAGTATATCAAGATCGTCCTTGAGTTCCCGCCAGATTTCTCTTAATTTGTTGCTGATTATATGCAGTATTCTCTCTATCTCGGCCGCTTCTCTTAAATAAAGCTCCCGCAGTTTATTGTTGGCTTCCACTACCCCAATAGGTTCAATAAATAACGTTTGTCCACTGGCTGACTGATCGTGCACCAGCCCCTTGATCATTCTTTTGTATTCCTGTTTAACGGGCACCACATACCGGCCGCCACGTATCGTGACAATCGCGTCTTGCAGAAATTCTTTATTCTGTGCAGATCGTATAATCGCGTTTAGCTTTTCACGTATTCCATCATTCTCAAGCATGATTTTCTTTCGGATGCTAAAAAGCTCGGGAGACGCGGTATCCGCAAGCGCATCCTCGCTGACAACCGTGGTTTCTATTTCTGCTATAATCTTAGCCGAATCATACAAAGACCCTGCAAGCCCAGATAGCAGATTTGGGCCGTTGTCCGTTGGCTTTAAACCGTTCTTTGCGCGACGGGAGGCTTTGAGCACTCCGAGCACGCGCAGCAGTTCTTTGCAACCGAGGTCCGCGCCTACCTTAAGACGCTCAATTTCGGAAGATATGTCTGAAAAAGCGCTAATAGGCACCGAGGGCTCACGCATCAGTATGCTTTCCGCCTCTAGTGTTTCAGTCTGAAGACGGCGAACATTATTGATATCTCTTTTAGGCCTCAACGACAGTGCTGCGGTTTTACCAGGCTCAGATAAAGCCTTTTCTGACAGCATATTCAATATCTTGTCAAACCCAAGTTTTACCAGTACTTTTCCGTTCATCGCCAATGTCCTTTTTAGTATCGATTTTATCATACCACTTTCCATAAAGTATTTAAAGCATAAGAAAAAAGGGCACAAATCCTGCGCCCTTTGTATGATTGATATGATGCCGCCTGTTTACTATCTGCTGGTATAAGTAGCTAATTCTATTTAGATATCCCTATTTCTTTATATAGCGCATCCAGCGTATCTAGCGCATAATTGAGCTGAGGGAGCTTATGCTCGCTGGTTAGGCAAAATCGCAGTCTGGCCTGGTGCTTTGGCACGGCCGGATAAACTGCCGGCGGAACGTACACGCCGTGATCGAGCATCATTGTGGATAGAGCATATGTGTCATTGTCCTCGCCCACCATAATGGGCACAATCGCAGTTTCCTTTGCGAGGCACGTGTTGAATCCCCTGCTTTTTGCGCCGGTAATAAAGTAATCGATATTGTTGTGTAATGCGGCTACCTTTGGGTTGCCTTCTCGCATGATGTTGACCGCTTCAAGCGTTGCTGCCGCAATCGGCGGGCTTATGCCCACAGAGAACATGAAACCCGGCAGTGAATAATGCAGATAATCGATAAGGCTTTTTTCTCCCGCGATATATCCGCCGCAAGTCCCGAGGCCTTTTGACAGTGTACCCATCTTGATATCGATATCCCCCTGCATCAGACCGAAATAATCATCGACACCGCCCCCGTTTCTGCCAATCACACAGCTTGAATGCGCTTCGTCCACCATCAGAAACGCCCCGTATTTCTTTTTCAGCGCAACAAAATCGGGTATCGGCGCAATATCTCCGTCCATCGAATAGACGCCTTCCACGACGATCAGTATCTTTTCGTATTTGCTTCTGGCTGCTTTTAGCATATGCTCAAGCGCATCAAAATCGTTGTGCGGGAATGCTTTTGTATCGCTCCTCGAAAGCTGGCAGCCCTGGGTAATGGAATTATGCGATAGCGCGTCATATAGTATAAGATCCCTCTCGTTGCAAAAATTGCCCACAAACGTAACGTTGGTGGAATGGCCCCCAACCAGTACAATCGCGTCTTTCGTATTCTTCCATTCGGCAATCGCTTTTTCCAGATTGCGGTATAGCATTTTCTCGCCCGCAATCAGCCTCGAGCCTGAAGCGGACGTGCCGTATCTGTCTATGGCCTGCTTGGCCGCCTCCGCAGTTCTCGGATGCCCCGACATGCCTACGTAGTTGTAGGAAGCTAGGTTGATAACTTCTTTTCCGTTCACGATAGAAGTATCCCTCAGCACGGAATCGTGTGCAACAAAATACGGGTCTGCTATATTCGCGTCACTGATAGCGATCCTGCGCTGCGCGTATTCTTCATATTCTCTTGATTGGTCGAACCGGCTGATTTTACGTAGCTCCTTTGGCCGGCTGTCTTCTTTTACGATATCGATATGATGGATTTTACGGTAAAGCAGCTTTGAGAGGTCCTCCACATTTGCGCATGAAAAATATTCGGTATCGGGTATGATGATATTGTACAATTCTTCGGCTTTAGAGAAGACGCCAAGGCTTGATAAGCTGTCTCCGCCAAGGTCATCCACAAAGTGGTCGGTATCTTTAATACTGTCCGCATCAATATTCAGCACTTCCGCAAATATCTGCCTGACCCTTTGGGTAATATCCGAAAGTTCCATATCATCGTAGCGGATACCGTTTGAACTTTCCATGTCTTGTCCGATATTTTGCTTTAAAACGCCGCCTCTGATATCGATCTCCTCAAAACGTCCCTGTCCGCGCTCAAGCGCCCCTTTCACTTTTTGCCGGCGTACCTTGATGCCGTTGGCCATCGGCAGAGGATCGAGCGACAAATACGCCTTCTTAATTTTTTTATAAATGGGAAGCAGCCCATTTATCCGGGCGATTTCGGCAATTAGCGCCTGCACATTTTGCTGATCGTCCCTATTCTCGCCCATATAAACGATCAATGACGTGTCGTCATATACCCCTTTTGACGCAATGCCAGCCACACAGATGTACTCCGCACCCGGCAATTCGGAAAAACTATCCTCAAGCTCGTCAGGATATATATTTTCTCCCGACTCGCCGACGATCACATCTTTGAGCCTGCCTTCTATATAATACCGCCCGTCAACCTCACGCGCGATATCGCCCGTAGCAAACCATCCGCCGTCCGATGTTTCTCTCGCGATATACACCCCATCTACCATCCGGCCCGAATGAATCGCCTCGCCCCGTATTTGAAGCTCTCCTGTTTTATCCCCCTCTTTTTCGTAAACAATGCGGTATTCCATAGGGTAAAACGGTTTTCCGACGCTGGCAGAAAGCCTAAGATCGATATCGTTTGAAAGCTCCACAGAGTCTATACCCGTTTCCGTCATGCCAAACCCGGAAACCAGGTAATAACCGATCGAGTTAATAACCTTGATAGATTCAGGCTGAATGTGCCCCCCACCGCTGATCAGAAACTGTATGCTGCCACCCACCAGCTTTTGCTGTAGATCTTTAAAAATCGTCTTGGAAACAATCTTTCGCCCAAGACTGCCAAAACGCCTCTGTAGCTTAATGCTGATATCGCTCGCGCTAAGCAACTTGTCGTATGTCTTTTCGCCCTGCATTTTCGCCTTGCGCAGAATGCCCTTTGCAACGTTGTTCCAAAGCAGAGGCACCGCATAGATATGCGTCACCTGATGCTCTTTGCACGCTGATAGAATAACGTCTGCCGTTCTATTTTTTATGTAAACAATGGTTTTGCCAAAAAATGAATACCACAAGTATACTGCAATAAAACCAAATATATGATGGAACGGCAAAAAAGCGAGCTGTTTGATAACGCCGGAATGTATGATGTCTTTGTTCTGCCTGTAAATGCTGTCAGCCAACAGGACCTGCTCGCAAATAGCCTGCTCACTATAGACATAAACCTTTGGCGTTGCTGTTGTGCCCGAAGTACACAATGCCAGTGCGTCAGAAAATATAGGCATAAATACGGTATCTGATGCGTCCTTGTTTAAAAACTCTTCCGGAGATATTTGAATAATCCCTCCTATACCCACATCGGTATCCGTAACGATCGTGCGGGAACCCGCCTGGCGCAGGATATGCATAACCTGGTTATCATCCAAAGCTACGTCGATTAGCAGCGGCCGGTAGCCCGCCATCACGATCGACCAAAAAGCCGCGGGCCATAGCGGGTTGTTAGCAAAGCGCAGTGCGACAAATGTGTTGCGCTCGACTTTTTCAAGTTTCCCGGTCAGATTTTTTGCCCCCGCAACGGCAATTCTTTCGTAATCCGCATATGTCAGCTTATTTATTACAGAATCTTCTTGATATTCCGCGGCAACGCTTCCGCCATAGCTGCACAATATTGAGAATAGGTTGCGAAACGTGCGCTCTTCTCGAAGCTCGTCCAGTTTCTTGACAAAACTCTTCATATAACCTCAGCCTCCAACAACAATATGATATGAATGCGATAAAAGGACAATATATCTTTATACTAACATAAAAGAACGGATACGGATATCGCACGTTAGCCATAGTTTTTATGCGTTACCCTATCCTCTTTATACGTTCTTCTAAATAGGCATCAAAACGTGCCATCGTCAGGTTGACAACCAGTGCTTCCGGAAAATCATTTTGCCGCAAGAGTTTTACCGCGGTTTTATGAAGACCTATACCGTACGCAAAATGGGCATCGCTTGACACCGCGACCCTGACACCCTGCGTTTTGCACAATTTGAGAAACACAGCAGCATTTGCCACACTGCCTTTTCTGTATTCAAAAGAATGGTCGTTAACCTCTATAAGTTTGCCAAGCCGCGCTGCCTCTTTGACAATCGCTTCATAATCAAGCTTATAGCTAGGATTGTCCGGATGCGCGACGATATCGACATACGGGTTGCACAGCGCACCGATCATTGCGTCCGTATCCTTTGATTTTCCGCTCGGCGCAATTACAACCTCGTGCAGGCCCGCAATCACATATTCGAGCCGTTTAAGATACGTTTCTCGTATATCGATGCTGCCTTTATCATCTACAATATTGGCCTCAATACCACGGTATATCCTGACGCCTTTAATGTGTCTAGGAAGATACGGGTATGTGCCAATATTAAAATCCGGCGGAGCTGCATGAATGGATGGCCCGTGATCACTCATGACAATCCCCTTTAAACCAATCCTGGCGGCCTCAGCTGCATTTTCGATAAGCGTTGAATGCGCGTGTCCGGACAGAACTGTGTGCGTATGCGTGTCCACTTCTATTCGCATGATGTCTCCCGTCAAATCTTATTGTTCTACCAGCTTTGCCGCCGCCCTAACCGCACCCGCCGCATCCGCGCCGTAGGCATCGGCACCAATGCTTTTTGCGTATTCTTCGGTGATTACCGCCCCGCCCACCATAACTTTTGCACGAATTTTGCGTTCTTTTACAAGCGCTATCACTTTTTCCATCTCTTTGGCAGTCGTAGTTATTAGCGCAGACAGCCCAATGATATCCGCATCCTCCTGCTCTGCCGTATCCACAATGGTGCATGCGGCAACGTCTTTTCCAAGGTCTATGACGGCAAACCCGTGGTTGCGCAGCAGCATTGCCACAAGGTTCTTTCCTATATCGTGAATATCGCCTTTTACCGTTGCGATGACAACCTTCTTTTTCTGAGAAACCGCATCGGACGAAATATATTTCTTTTCAAGATGATCGAACGCGGTTTTGGCGGCTTCGGCGCTGTATATAAGCTGTGGCAAAAAATAGATGCGCTGTTCATATAGGTCGCCCACCTTTTTCAGCGCAGGAATGATCATCTCGTTGATAACCGTCTCGGGCAAGACGCCTTTTGCGATTTCCTTATCGATCAGAACCGTTATTGTTTTTTTTTTGCCCGTCAACACCGCTTCAACGATATTCTGCGCGTCCTGCTCAGATATCCCCGTGTCCGCAAACCGTTTGATATACTGCTCAAAGTTATCATCGCGCTCTATCAACGCCTCGGCAGCATGGTATAGATCCATCATCAACTTATCGCTGGGGTTCATAATCGCACAGTCAAGCCCGCCCGCCATCGCCATAATGAGATAAGCCGAATTGATATACTTTCGCTCGGGCAGACCGAAAGAACTGTTGGATATGCCGAGCACCGTATAAAACCCATTATCGCTGCACCATTTGACCACCTTGAGCGTTTCGATAGCGGCACTTGGATCGGACGAAATTGTCATCACCAATCCATCAACCAGTATGCTTTCTTTTCCTATACCGGCAGAAGAGATTTTCTCATATGCGCCTTTGATTTCTTTTATCCGTCCCTCCGCCGTTTGCGGTATGCCCTCGTCCCCGATGGGCAGCAGTATGAACATTGGCTGATACCGTTTAACAAGAGGCAGCAGCTGCGCGATATGGTCACTTTTTGTGGATACTGAGTTTACGAGCGCGCGCCCGGGGTAGATCCTTAGCGCCTGTTCAATGACTTCCACGCTGGATGAATCGATGCTGAGCGCAAGCTTAGCCTGCACGGATATCGTTTCAATTGCCCGTTGCATCGCTCCGCCTTCATCAACTTCGGGCATGCCGACATTGACGTCAAGGATATGCGCACCATTTTCTTTCTGTTCAAGCGCCATATCAAGCACTTCGTAATAATCGCCTGTCTTTAACGCCTCTTTTAATTTCGGTTTGCCCGTAGGGTTTATCCGCTCACCGATTACCCGTAGTGAAGAGCCAATAAAAACCGCGTCTGATACCGATGAAAGTGCAACCGGCATCGCACTGCGCCAGGGCAGCGGTTTTAATGGCATGGCTACTTCTGAGACCGCGCGGATGTAATCGGGGTTCGTTCCGCAGCATCCGCCGATTAGGTTGGCGCCCGCCTCGCAGAGAGGCTTAACGTATTGTTTGAATGCCGGACATGTCAAATCAAAGCACGTTTCGCCGTTTACGATCTTTGGCATGCCGGCGTTAGGCTTGACAAGCAAAGGCACAGACAAAACGTCTTTCATGCTTTTCACAAGCGGCAGCATTTCGGCAGGGCCTGTAGAACAGTTTAGACCGACCACATCAGCACCTGCCGAGATCAATGTCATCGCCGCTGCGGCGGGGCTCGTTCCCGTCAGAGTCCTTCCTTTTTCATCAAAAGTCATGCTGGCAACTACCGGAAGGGTGCAGCACTCTTTGGCCGCGATCACCGCTGCTCTTGTCTCTTGTATATCAATCATCGTCTCGATCACAATAAAATCAACGCCGCCGTCCACAAGCGCTTTAATCTGATTTTTGTACATGCATACAACCTGTTCAAACTCCAGATCGCCAAGCGGCGCAAGAAATGAACCAGTAGAGCTTAAATCACCGCCTACAAAGGCTTTGCCTCCCGCAGCGTCAGCAGACAGCTCGGCCAGTTCCTTGTTAATGCGGTATACCTCGCCAGAAAGAGAATACTCCCCTAGCTTATAAGCATTTGCCCCCATCGTAAAAGTGTATAGCGCCTTTGACCCGGAGGTAACGTACCGCTGCTGCACTTCCCGTAATATTTGCGGATGCTCAAGTGCAAATACTTCGGGGCAAACGCCGGGTCTCATGCCGTTCTGCTGCAGATATGTACCTGTCGCGCCGTCAAGTATCATAATTTTTTCTTTCAGATAATCTAAAAAGTGAAGACCGTCAATTTTTTTCATCTATTCCACTCCTGCCAGGGCAATAACCGATTTTTCAGGTATCAGTAAAAATTGTTCGTTGATCTTAACGCCCATCGTCTCCATGTCAAGCAGATCATAAAATATTTTTTGATATCTAATGTCGAGGTCCCCATAACCCGCACTAAACCTCTTTTTAGTCAAGTGCTGCCCTGTTCTTCTCAGCATCTCATTTTTTCTGTTCATCATAACGCTAAGCACGCCGTCTACATATTCGGATGCATAGGCGTCAAACACAAGCGCGATGAGCCCTTGGCCATTTTCCATAGCGATGCTGATCTTTTCAACATCCCGTTTACGAATAGCGGCACACATCAAGTATATCTGGCTGCTGCCGCTAAGAAGCTTTGACAAAAGCCGAGACTCTATCTTATGCCCCTCAAACGCAATGCTGTCACTGCCAATATACCGGATATCATACATATCCGCCCTTCCCATCGCGGCAAAGGCAGACCGAGCCTTGATTAAGTACTGGTCAATCTCTCTTTCAAGCCCTAAGGGAAAGCCCGCATTATGCGCGCCCATTCTCCGCATCACGGTTTTTTTGTCCGGCACAAACGGGATATACGGATAATTCTCCATTGGCCACCTCCCAGATATGATACACCACTTATAAGCAATATTCAACACTTGAAAAAAAAGCGCACATATGGTTAAATGAACGCACATTAATGCAACAGCAACAGGAGAAGACTATGAGCTTATTGGATAAATTAAACGGAAAACAGAACACCTTTTCTTTGGAATTTTTCCCGCCTAAAAAAGATATGCCGTTATCTTCCGTTTTTGGTGCGATCGAAAAGCTTGCCGTTTACGATCCCGCGTTCGTTAGCGTTACTTACGGCGCTGGCGGCAGCAATAAAGACGGAACGATCGGCATTGTCTCCCATATCAAAGATACAGTTGGCCTTGACACAATTGCGCATCTAACATGCGTCGGCGCCGATTCGGATTCAATTAACGAAATTCTGGCAAAACTCGAATCAATCAATGTTAAGAATGTGCTCGCGCTTCGGGGGGATATTCCTGAAGGTATGGACAAAAAGTCTGCTTTTGTCTATTATCAGCATGCAAGCGATCTGATATCGGAAATTAAAAAACGCGCCGGTTTTACTGTTGCGGCGGCAGCATACCCGGAAGCGCATGTGGAGAGCCCGTCACTCGATCAGGATATGGCGTTTATGCGCCTGAAAGCGGAGCTCGGCGCGGATTTTTTTATCACGCAACTCTGCTTCGATAAACACTCAATCGTCCGTTTTTATGAGAAACTGTATATCGCCGGTGTTGCAGTGCCTGTGATAACGGGGATCATGCCTATATTGAACCCGAACCAAATCATTAGGATGTCCCTTCTGTCCGCATGTTCGATACCCGCGGCATTGAGCAAAATCATATGCCGTTACGGCGAAGATCCGGAGGAATTTAAAAAAGCCGGCCTTGCATATGCGATAGAGGAGATCGATTATTTGATAAGCAACGGAATTACCAAGTTTCATCTCTACACTATGAACAAAGCAAGCGCCGTTGAACAAATTATTCTGGGGAGCCGTCTTGCACCCATTACTTAACTGATTTCTTACGTTTTTCCTGATACATGTCACAGTCCGCAATGCTGATGAGCGTTTGTGCGGTCTCTTCCGGGCCGTAATCGGCTTCTTTGTATCCAAAACTCATTGATATTCCCTGTGCCTCTCCGACAAGGCACTTTTCGGCGTCTCTGTTTATCTGATTGGTCAGCAGTTTTGCCTGCGACTTGTTAAACCCTGGTAATATCAAAACAAATTCATCTCCGCCAAGCCGGCAGACAACGCCGATCTTATCCGTATATTTCTTAAGCACATTCGCGATAGACTTGATCATAACATCACCCGCTCCGTGCCCGTAAGTATCATTAATGTCTTTTAAGCCGTCTATATCGGCAAAACATACCGTCAAAGTTTTTCTCTTTTGTTTGTTCTCTGCGTAAATACGTTTTAACTGGTCAACACCCGCTCTTCTGTTGAGCAGTCCGGTAAGTGCATCCGTCTTTGCCATCAGCTCTAGTTGGGTCTCCACTTGTTTATATCTTGTAATATCAAAGATAATCGTGGTTACGATATCCCTTCCTCCCAGCCGAGTCAGCTTGTGCGTAACGCTATAATGACGGCCTTTTGCATCCACATAGCTTTCAACGTGCGTTTTATCCGATTTGAAGGTCAGATTAACTCCAAGATTCTCTGTTAACTGTTGTGCGTTTTTGTACCCGAACATCTCTCTGTATGCCTTGTTATCAAATAGCAGTATCCGTGTGCGAGCGTCCCAGATGACAAACCCCTGACCCAAAGAATTAAGCCCTTCCCTGGCCGCTGCAAATTTATTGCTGCTTGGCGCATCAGGAGACAATAAGCAGTACAAGCGCGCGTATTTTTTTATATTATCTCTTGTCTGCATATCCGCGGAGTAGTCAAGGAAATAGACTATAAGGCCTTGCGTTCCATATTTTTTCTTATATACGGCATACACCTTATCGGCCGCTTTTTTTAAGTTTTTAAGCCTATCCATCTCTTGCTCGGTATGGTCATCGGTATCGGCGCTGAGTATCGGTATGCATACGTTTCTTTTATCGCGCCATTCCCCTTTGATAACGTATCTTTGGTTTCTTTTCTCATACAACGTCGCGCAAAAAGCTCCCGTGCTGCGGGCAGTGATTCCCAGAAAATCAAAGGTTTTATTTTTGCTCTTTTCATTAGTATAGATATTACATATTCTTGAAATAAAAGTGTCTTCGTCTGCGATACGTGCCTCTTTAAGAGCTTCAATCGCAATAAGCAGGCACTCAATACCACTATATACCGCGTTTGAAACGGATAGTTTTGCATTGTATGGCGTGTCTTCAATTCTCAGCGCAGAGGCAAAGCGCCCTGTTTTGTCTGCATTCTTTATAAGAACAAAGAAATCCGCTTTATTCAAAAGCATCTGAAAAAAATCGGCACCAATAAAAATGCCTTTTTTCTCTGCCTGTCTGCTTGCAAACATCACTCTGCCGGATTTCACGCTGACAAGGAAGAGGGACAAAGGGATTTCGTACAAATACTCCCTTGAGTCAAAATAGTCCATTCGATTCTAATAATCCTTATGACTGCGTTTTTTATTTCGATTATATTCATACCATAGTAAAAAGTTTGACGAACTGTGCGGTAATGTCCTTAATCCATAGCGGAAAATTTGAAAGAATTTGTATCTTCTGTGAAATTCTAATGCCGTGCACCTACCGACGGCATAATATGAAGCTGATAAACAATAAAAAAACTAGAAAGAACTAAAATTTGAAGTTTAAAAAATACCCGATAACAAAGAAAGTTAATGCTTAGACCGCCTGGCTTTGGGTATGCGCAATTTGTTCAATAAAAACGCCTCGCGCCCATGAATTTCCTTTAAGACCGAGGCGTTGTTTAGGTTTAAACAAACCATAACGCTTTTAAATAGTGCTCGGATCGTCTCCAATAGCAAAGACAAGCTCGCAGCTGGCAACCTGTTTTCCTCTTACGAAGGCTTTTCCCTTGCCAGTGCCTACCGTACCTTTAACAACGTCTATCGTTGTTTCAAGGTCTAGAATGTCTCCGGGCACTACCTTTTCGTGAAATCGTGCGTTTTTAATCTTCCCTAAAAAAGCGAGCTTACCCTTCATTTCTTCCATTGTTAACAGTGCAATGCCGCCCATCTGCGCAATGGCTTCGATAATTAGCACGCCCGGCATGATCTTGGTTTCTGCGAAATGGCCTATAAAGAACCATTCATTTCCGCTTATCGCCTTAATGCCTTTCGCCATAATGCCGGATTCAAGTACATCCACTCTATCCACCATTAAAAACGGCTCTCTATGCGGCAGTATTTTTTTAATTTCGTCTATACCTAACATAAATTCTCCATTCCGATATGCAAATTAACCGTCTTTTCTTTTTATCAGGATGCAGCTGTTATGCCCCCCGAATCCGAAAGAATTGGAAATCGCGTACTCTGTATCCATTTCTTTTGACTGGCCTTTTACATAATTAAGGTCGCACCCTTCCCCTTCTGTTTCAAGGCCTATTGTCGGCGGAGCAATGCGCGCATTCAGCGCACATACAGTCATGACCACTTCAAACGCACCCGCTGCACCAAACATATGCCCTGTCATCGATTTGGTAGAACTGATCAGCAGCTTTTTCGCATGCTCGCCAAAACATGTCTTGATCGCGGCGCTTTCACACACGTCATTTAAAGGCGTACCCGTACCGTGCGCATTGATATATCCCACGCTTGCCTTGTCTATACCGGCCTCTTTTGTGACAAGTGCCATTGCCTTCGCGGCATAAATCCCATCCGGCTGAGGCGCCGTGATATGATACGCGTCGCAAGTCTGCGCATATGCGGCAACCTCTGCCAGTATTTTCGCACCGCGGCGCTGTGCATGCTCCTCGCTCTCGAGTAGCATAAACGCGGCGCCTTCGCCCATCACAAAACCCTGCCTGTCTTTGTCAAACGGAATGCTCGCCCGTTTGGGATCGGTGCTTTCAGACAATGCCTGCATCTGATGGAACCCCTGCACCGCGAGCTCGGTCATCACTGACTCAGCGCCGCCTACCAATACCGCATCAAGGCGTCCTTCCTTTACGGCATAATATGCCTGCCCAATCGCATCCGCGCCAGAAGAACATGCGGTTACTACGCTGATGCATAAGCCGTGCAGACCAAACCGCATCGCGATAACCCCCGCTGACGTATTGATAATGGATTTTGGAATAAAAAGCGATGAAATGCTTCGCGGACCGTTTTCATTAAGCTCATCATACTGACTGCAAATTACCTCAAGGCCGCCCATGCCGCTTCCCAGCATAACGCCTACGCGGTCAGCATTAAAATCACCTTCTTTAAGGCCGCTTTCCTCCCAAGCCTGCGAGGCCGCCACAACCGCGAACTGCGTAAACCGTGCCATACGCTTGGCTTCGCGTTTGGTAATGTACTGTGACGGATCAAAATTCTTTACCTGTCCCGCAACGCTGATACCAGTTAGCTTTGTATCAAAGCACTCCGCATGGCTGATACCGCATACTCCGTTCACTGCATTGCAAAACGATTCTTCAACATTTAAACCTATGGGCGAAACCGTGCCCATACCGGTTATCATGACCTTATTGCTCATAAAGTATTCTCCTCACCCTTCGGCATACCCTTAAATAACCATCCCGCCGTCGACCACCATGACCTGGCCGGTAATATATGCCGCGCTGTCGCTACATAAAAAACATACCAGTCCCGCCACATCCGCCGGACTGCCGAACCGCCCGAGCGGGATCGACTGCTTCATTTTCTCTTTGACATCATCGCTTAATTTGTCTGTCATCGCCGTTTCAATAAACCCGGGCGCAACAGCATTGACGCAGATACCCCGTCTTGCCACCTCTCTCGCGCAGGATTTTGTGAACCCTATGATAGCCGCCTTTGACGCCGCGTAGTTGGCCTGGCCCGCATTGCCAGTAAGGCCCACAACGGATGTGATGTTGACGATCCTGCCGCGCCGCGCTTTCATCATATACAGAATGGCTTCCCTTGTACAATAAAAACAACTGCCAAGATTCGCCTCGATGACACCGCTGAACTGCCCATCCGTCATGCGCATCAGCAGCCCGTCGCACGTAATACCCGCGTTGTTGATAAGCGCATAAATACCGCCAAAAGTATTTATGCACTGTTCTACCATCTCACTGCAGCTTTCCGAATTTTTCAGATCCGCCTTTATCACTATTGCACGCCGCCCAAGCGCTTCTACTTTTTCTTTTACCTCGTTTGCTTTTTGCATGTTGCTGTGATAATGAACAGCGATATCAAAACCGGCTGCCGCGAGAGAGAGACAAATCGCCTGCCCAATCCCGCCCGAGGCACCCGTTACCAAAGCTACATTATTCAATTATTTTCACCTCACTGTTTATTGAAAAACCTCTCAAGCGTCGGCAGATCTCGTACCGACACAACTTCAACGCCTTTTTTTACTCGGCGTTTTAAAAGCTTTGACAGCACGTTTGACGGCCCGATCTCAACGTATCTCTCCACACCGCTTGCTATCATGTGTTCAATGCATTCATGCCATCTGACGCGCGAACACATCTGGTTGGCCAACAGTTTTTTTACATCGCCGCCCTGGGAATACGGTTTGCCGAGCGCGTTGGAATAGACTGTTTTGCGCATCATACCCAAATTAACGTTTTCGAGAACATGCAAAAATTCATCTGCCGCGGCGCTTAATAACGGTGCATGAGATGGGCCGTTTACATTGAGCAGCGTCGCTAACTTTGCGCCTTTTTGTTCAAATACCTCTTTGAGTGCCAGCAGATCGGACGTTTTTGCAGCCACAACCGACTGAAGCTCCGACAAATGGTTGGCCACATACGCATCACTATAATCTTTTATGGCATCTTCAACTTCTAAAACCGTAAAACCGATAACAGACAGCATACCGCCCGTACCTTTGGGGAACGCGTCATCCATAATGCGTCCTCTTTTGCGGACAAGCGTTGCGCATAAGTCTGCTTCAAAAACACCCGCGGCAGTCATCGCGCTATATTCGCCAAGCGATAATCCCGCAACAATATCCGCATCGATACCTTCGTTTTGTACGGTACTCAAAAGCGAGATCGTATGCGCAAATATCGCCGGCTGCGCAACCTCGCTCTCGTCCATCCTCGCTCCTTCAAAGCATGCCGCTCTCAAATCGATCCCGGCACCCGCCTCACATATGTCAAATGTTTGTCTATAAATATTAATATGATCGTATAAGTCCTTCCCCATGCCCACGGATTGTGTGCCCTGGCCTGGAAATAAAAATGCTGTCTTCATGCTCTTAACCTTCAGTGCCCAAAAGACCGCAAAAAACATTTTGACATATGCTTTTAAGCCTCTCTTCGTTAAACAGTTCGTTGATGATTTCGGCAGCCGGCTGAACCTTATCCAGCATGCATGCGCACTGCCCGGCCATAAAAGAACCGTTGTCTTTGTCTCCAAACAGAACCGCCCTTTGGAGCGATCCTTCGCCTAGCTTCTCTAATTTCTCTACCGCGCCCTCTTCATACTCAACTTTCTCAAGTGCGCGAGCGAGAGGGCTCCTTAGAATACGGACCGGATGCCCCGTAATGCGCCCCGTCACTTTGCTGTCTATGTCTTTGGCCTTGATGATCCGCGCTTTATATTCCTCATGCACCGTACATTCATAAGCAAGCAAAAACCGTGTACCCAGCTGAACGCCCTTTGCGCCGAGGCAAAACGCCGCCGCCACTGTATCCGCGTCGAATATACCGCCTGCCGCAACAACGGGGATATCGATGCTGCGTGCAACATCGGGCACAAGCACCATCGTCGTCAGTTCTCCGATATGGCCGCCCGCCTCGCATCCTTCCGCAATGACAAAATCGGCACCCATTCTTTGCATCATGATTGCAAGCCCCCGGCTCGCTACAACAGGCGCGACAATACATCCCGCTTCTTTCCACGACTTTACATATTCCGCCGGGTTGCCCGCGCCCGTGATCACGACGGGTATACGCTCTTCTGATACAATCTTCGCAATTTCAGCAACATATGGGCTTAAGAGCATAACGTTAAGACCAAACGGCTTGTCCGTTTTTTCCCTGACCTTGCGTATCTGCTCTCTAACCCAATCGGGCGGAGCGTTGCCCGCGGCAATCACGCCAAGGCCGCCCGCCATTGAAACAGCGGCGGCGAGGCTTGCATTTGATACCCACGCCATGCCGCCCTGAATCAGGGGATATTCGGTATTCAGCATATCGCATATGCTGCCTTTAAATCTATGCATTTTGCTTCCCTTCAAGATATGCAAGAAGTTCACCCACCGTTTTGATCCCTTTAACCTCTTCGTTAGGGATTTTTATACCCGTCTCTTTTTCAAGCTCGATCAGCATTTCAACCATATCAAGGGAATCCATCTCAAAGTCATCAACAAAGCTTGAATCCATCTTGATCTCGTCTCTTTCAAGGTCGAGCTGTTCCATCAGCTTTTCAATAATAATTTCTTTCATTTTTGTATCCTCCAAATATTATATATTTATTAAAGAGTCCAGTCGATTACGGCTCCGCCGCATGTGAGTCCCGACCCAAAAGCAATAAGCGCGACCCTGTCGCCTTTTTTCAGCCAGCCTTTTTTGTAGGCATCACACATCGCAATCGGGATCGTTGCGGAAGACGTATTGGCATATTCCGCGATATTTAAGTAGACCTGTTCATCTTTTAAATCCATTTTTCTGATGATATAATCAACAATTTTTTCATTTGCTTGATGCGGAATGATCTTAGTAAACGGTTTGTCGCCGCACATAAAAAGAAGATTGTTTAAAACCTCTTCCGCGGAATTCACGGCATAAGTAAACACTTCGCGGCCATTCATTTCAAGAAATCCTGGCTTAATGCAAGATTCATCGACATCGTTAAAAGGAGTTTTTCGTGGCTCTCTTCTGCAAATAAGCACATTATCTTTATCAGGCGAACCGCTGAGGAACGGATATTGAACGCATGCTTTGCTACTTCTCTTTAAAACAATCGCACCCGCACCATCGCCAAACAGCACGCAGGTAGACCTATCCGTCCAATCAACTATCTTTGACAGCACCTCACACGCCACAACAACCGCTGCGTTAAGGCCAAGTGAATCCATCAGGCTGGCTGCCGTGGCAAGCGCATAAAGAAAACCAGTGCAGCCGGCGGAAATATCCATACACGCGCAATTGTCAATGTCAAGCATCTTTTGCACATAACTTGACATCGAAGGCGTGATATATTCGCTAGTAATCGTGCTTGAAACGATAAGGCCGATTTCGTCTTTGTCGATACCCGACCTCTCAACAGCCTTTTGCGCCGCCTCTACCGCCATATCGAGCGCGCGCTCTTTAACAGCGATGTGCCGTGTATTTATGCCGCTGCGTTTTTTTATCCATTCGTCGCTTGTATCCACAAGCTTTTCAATTTCAGAATTCGTTACGATTCTTTCGGGTACTTTACTTGCAATACCCACAATTTCTACTGACGCTAACAAAACTACAATCCTCTCATCCCTAAGAATTTCTCTTGCCGTGTTTCTACCAGCCTCTCAGCATTAATTCGCGTGAGTCTCCTCAGTGACATCCTGATTTCGCGCCGGATTTCTGCGACACATTTGTCCATGTTAAACCGGTCGAAGCCTTCAGGTTCCCTGATAATGCTATCCACAATACTAAACTGTTTAAGATCATTCGCCGTCAGCTTTAAGTTCCGGGCCGCTTCCTGAGCTAGGGAACTGTCTTTAAATAATATGGACGCGCAGCCTTCCGGAGAGATAACGGAGAAATAACTATTCTCCAGCATGATAAGCCAATCCGCAAGAGACAGGGCAAGTGCGCCGCCACTGCCGCCTTCGCCGATAATAATCGAAATCACCGGTGTCTTTATGTTTGCCATAGCCCGCAAATGCTCAGCAATGATAAGCCCCTGGCCTCTTTGCTCCGCTTCAACGCCCGGGAAGGCACCTGGCGTATCTACAAAACAGATCACAGGCCTTGAGAACTTCTCAGCCTGCTTTAATACCCTGATGGATTTTCGGTATCCTTCCGGATGCGGCATGCCGAAGTTGCATTTCATCCTCTCTTCGAGCGTATGGCCTTTTTGCTGCCCGATCACCGTAACCGGCCAGTTCTCAAACCAGGCAATCGCAGTAACGATGGAAGGGTCCTCTCCGAAACATTTGTCGCCCTTCACTTCAAAAACGCCGTGAAAGAGCTTGCCGATATAATCTCTCGACTGCGGCCTGTTCTCTTTCCTGGCATTCATTACTCTTTCCCACGGCTTTTCGGCTTCCGCTTCAAAAACCGGTTCCGGATGATTGGTTTGATTTAATGACATCGTTCTTTCCTCATCTTCAAGATTGTCCATGGGCATCGTTTTTGCAATGTAGAACCAGTATGTCGGCCAGCGTATCCCTTAGGTCCTTGCGATCTACAATCCGGTCAATAAGACCATGCTCAAACAGATACTCGGAAGACTGAAACCCTTCCGGCAGCTCGTCATTAACCGTCTGCTTAATGACCCTCGGCCCTGCAAAACCGATACGTGCCCCCGGCTCGGCGATTGTAATATCTCCCTGCATCGCGAAACTAGCTGTTACTCCTCCCGTTGTGGGGTGCGTAAGCACGTTGACATGCAGCAGGCGCTTTACGCTATGCCTTGCTAGCGCAATGGTCGTACGTGACATTTGCATAAGTGATAGGATGCCTTCCTGCATCCTGGCACCTCCCGAAGCGCAGAAAATGACCAGCGGCAGCCTGTTCAAAGTCGCGAACTCCGTGATGATCACGATTTTTTCCCCGACCACCGTGCCCATGCTGCCCATCATAAAATACGAATCCATCACGGCAATCGCCGCTCTGACGCCTTTGATCGTGGCCTTGCCTATGATGACGCCTTCCTGCACTTTTGATTTTGACCGTTCAGTCGCTATCTTAGTCTTATATCCAGGAAAAGACAGCGGGTCTTTGCTCTCCGCTTCCCGCTCGATTTCGATAAAACTGCCGTTATCCACGATCATCTCGATCCTTTTATATGCGGGTTGCCTAAACAGAAAACCGCAATATGGACAGATAGAGTCGTTCGCATGGACGATATCAGCGATCATATCCTTGCCGCACCCGCCACAGTAAAGTTTTTCAAGCGCAGTGTCTGTTATATGATGGACAGCACCATCGATTTCGATACTCTCTTTAAATAGTTTCATGTTTCCCCCGCTTAAATCTGTCTAAAAAAACCTGCTCTACCCATTTAACATAGACGTTACCTAAAGCATAATCGGCATCTTCAAGCATCGCTTTTGCAAACGAGGCGTTGTTACTGATTCCGTCCAGACTAAACTCGTCAAGCGCGGCAATGCTTAAACGTATGGCTTCCTGCCTGTCATCACCCATACAGATAACTTTCATAATCATAGAATCATAATACGGTGAAATTTCGTCGCCGACAGAAAATCCGGTGTCTACGCGCACCCCGTTGCCACCCGGTAGAACCATCCCTTTAATGATCCCCGGAGACGGTCTGAAATTTTTGCTCGGATCTTCAGCATTGATCCGGCATTCAATTGCATGGCCGTTTTGCACCAGATCTTTCTGCCTAACGCAAAGCTGATGCGAAAGCGCTACCTGTATCTGCGCTTTAATCAAATCGACACCGTAAATGCTCTCGGTGACCGGATGCTCCACCTGAATTCGCGCGTTCATCTCCATAAAATAAAACTTGTTGTCCCGGGTCAGCAAAAACTCGACTGTCCCCGCATTGATGTATCCTACGCATTTTGCGATATTAACAGCAGTTTCTTGTATATCGCGCAAAACATCCGTATCAATATTAGCCGCAGGGGCTTCCTCGATCAGTTTCTGGTTTTTGCGCTGAAGGCTGCATTCTCTTGTACCGAAATGAATTGTGTTGCCGTATTCGTCAGCAAGAATCTGTACTTCGATATGTCTTGCCCCGTTAAGGTATGACTCTATATATACCCGTTTGTCCCCGAACGCAAGCTCCGCCTCCCGGCAGACAAGCGGATATGCTTTTTCAAGCTCCTGAACGTTATTCACAATGCGTATGCCTTTTCCCCCACCACCGCTTGCCGCTTTAATCGTTAGCGGAAAACCTGTCGTTTCAGACACAGCAATCGCGTCTTTAAGAGTATCAACCGTGGTATTCGAACCGGGTACCACCGGAAACCCGTTGTCTATCATCGTCCGCCTGGCTTTGTGCTTATCACCGAGCATCTGCATCGTTGCGGCGGTCGGTCCGATAAACCGAATACCTTCTTCGTCGCATGCCTGCCTAAAAGCCGCATTTTCGGAAAGAAAACCCGCGCCCGGGTGAATCATATCCACGCGATACGCCCTAGCTGCGGCCAGAATGCTCTCTATATTAAGATAGCTTTTTTCTGCAGACCTCGGACCGATGCATACGCTCAAATCCGCCAGACGCGTATGCATGCATCTCTCGTCGCTTTCTGAATATACTGCAACGGTTTTCAGACCTAACTTCTTGCATGTCCGGATGATACGCACAGCGGTTTCGCCTCTGCTTGCAATGAGTATGGTCTTCATATTATTTTTCCTTTGCATACTTGAAAAGCCCATCTTTGGCGACAATCGCTTCGCCGTCTTTTTTTAAAACGCGTTCTATCACGCCGGATTTAGGCGCGCATATCTCGTTCATCATCTTCATGGCTTCGATGATGCAGAGAACATCGCCCTTAGCCACTCTGCTGCCCTCTGTGGCAAAAGGCTCTGCTCCCGGCTCTTTTGCCACGTAGAAAACACCGGATATCGGTGCAAAGACGATATCGTCGCTGTCATATTCATGTTTAACCGCTGGTTTTTCCTTTGCCGGCTTGGCCGGCTGTTCAACTGTTCTTACACATCCGTCTCGTTCGAGATACAATGTAACATCATTAATTTTTATATTTATCTTGTTGAACGAAGACTTCTCAGCTTTATCAATTAGGCTGAAAATCTTTTCCATCTCCATACTGTTCCTCCCGGCTAAAAATCGTTGTAAGCATCTTTTTTTCAAAAATATATTCTAACCCGGTGCAGCATCCCTCTAAAAAACCTTATCTTTGACAACACCATAATAATCCTTCAGTTTCAGGAAATTAAAGTTAGCACTGCTAACTAAAAACGCTTTAGCAAATAGTATCATGCCGCCATAGATATGTCAACGCATTATCATAAACAGCCTTTGCACAAAAGTGAAAAACTCCACCGGCTCCGTTGCTAAAAACAGGCAAAAACACCGCGGTTGTTTACATATTTGTTTCAATAGCCGTAAAAATATTTTATTTTCATTTATATAGTATTGCTCGTGGGTATCCATCAGGTAATTATTTTTTCATACATATTTAAACATTTCTTGCTGTATTAACTTTCTTCCAGTCTGCTGAAAAAATTAAGCAGTAATTGAAAAGATTTGAGCAAATCCGGATATTCTTTAATATTAAACTCCTTAAGCAGGCTTTCGATCATCATTTCATGAAACTGCGCATGTTTTTTGCAGCAGAAAAGGCCTTTATCCGTTAATTTCAATATGCTAATTCTTTTGTCCTTATCAGATTGTATTTTTTTAACATAACTTTTTTCAGCAAGTCTTGAAACAGACACACTCGCTGTTGCCTTAGTAATGCCAAGCTCTTCGGCGATATTGGTCAGTGTGGCTTGCGGCATATTCTGTATCGATTCCATGATATGCATTTCCGTACGGCTAATAGTATCGTTAGAAGATTTTGATACGCTTTTTTCCTGAAGTCTGAGTATTTTGTAAAAAAGGTTTTTTAGCACTTGATTAAGTAATGCCCTTATTTCCTGTTCGGTCATAATGTTCCCCTTTCCCGCCCGTACCAGATCTTAATGCGCTGTCCTAAAATTAATTATATCATATATAAAATAGGCCAACAACGAGCAGCAAATAAGTTCTCGTCAACGCCCGGATAATAAAAAAGCCTTAGAACCCCGGTTCCAAGGCAATGTCATATCATTACTATTTAATCTATTTTACAGCAATATGCATATAAGTCCACCACTACCCTCGTTGATAATCCTTTGCAGCGTTTCTTGTATCTTAATTCTTGCGTCTTCCGGCATATTATTTAGTTTTCCTGACAAACCTTCTTTGACGAGTTCATGAAGGGATTTGCCGAAAATGTCAGTTTTCCATATTTTTGCCGGATCGTTCTCAAACTCCGTCATCATATACTTAATCAATTCCTCTGATTGCCGCTCAGTACCTACTATCGGCGAAACTTCTGTCTCAATATCTACTCTGATAAGATGTAGTGAAGGCGCACTTGCCTTGAGCCTTACGCCAAACCGGCTACCCTGACGGACCATCTCAGGTTCTTCAAGCGACATCTCTTCCATTGACGGCGGCACAAGCCCGTAACCTGTTTCCTTTACGCATCTTAAAGCAGTCGCCAGCCTATCGTATTCTTTCTTGGCGCCGACAAGATCTTTGACAATGGATACAAGATGATAATCGTCATCAATAGGATAGCCGCACTCGTCACCGAGTATTTTGTAGAACAGCGTGTCAGGGAAATCCAGCCGCATATTGACGCTACCCTCGCCAAGCTGTATGTTTAAGACGGACGCGCTGCCCTCGCTTTCAAGGGCCGCCATTGCATCAATCAGGTTATGATAATCGCGCACCTTTTCCAGGCTGTCAAGCGTGCCTGAGATTTCCTTTAAGACCTCAGCCATCAGCCAATGGTCGGGCGAGAGCGCTCTGGCCCAACCCGGTATATCCAGATTGATCTCTTTAAGTGGGAACTCGTACAGCAGGTTTTCGAGCATTGAACTAATATCATTCTCGGAAAGCCGCATGATATCCATCAGCAGCACGGGAACTTTGTATTTGTCCTCCATCGCTTTTCGAAGGCTGATGGTATCCTCATGAAATGGATTGGCCGAATTTAGTATGATAATGAACGGTTTTCCAAGCGCCGAAAGCTCTTTGATTACCCTCTCTTCCGCATTAATATAGCTTGAACGAGGGATCTCGGTGATGCTGCCGTCCGTTGTCATCACAATTCCTATCGTACTGTGCTCGGTAATCACTTTTCTTGTACCTGTTTCCGCCGCTTCTTCAAACGGAATATCGTGGTCGAACCATGGAGTCGTGACCATCCTTGGCACATCGTTTTCCAGGTGACCCATCGCGCCGTCTACCATATACCCGACAGAATCGACCATCCGCACCTTCATCTCCGCTTCGTTGTTGATTTTGATTTTCACCGCTTCATTAGGGACGAATTTAGGCTGCGTCGTCATGATCGTTTTCCCAGCGCTGCTCTGCGGAAGCTCGTCGACTACCCTCTCTTTTTCATGTGTATCGTCAAGATTAGGGAGCACCAGCATATCCATAAATCTCTTAATGAACGTAGACTTGCCGGTCCTGACAGGCCCAACGACGCCTATGTATATGTCTCCCCCCGTTCTTTCGGAAATATCTTTATACAGATTATAGCTTTGCATGGCACACCCTCCAGTGTATATTTGCTTTAACACTAAATATATATGAACATATGTGACCGGTAATACCTAAATTTGCAATAAAAAAGAGATACGGCCAAAGCCGCATCTCTTTTTTGTTCTGACCTATAACCAGCTTGGGATCACGTCATTGCGGATCAAATCCGCATAAGATTGACGCCTAACCATCAGCTCTGAGCGTCCGTCCTTGACAAGCACAACAGCCGGATGGGGCAATTTGTTATAGTTACTGGCCATTGAATAGTTGTATGCACCCGTTGAAAACACCGCCAGCACATCCCCCGCCTCGGCTTTAGGAAGCGTCGCGTTCCATATCAGCATATCTCCGCTCTCGCATGTCCTACCGGCGATAGACACCACCGTCTCATCCGGGCTCGTCATCTTTCCCGCAAGTGCGCAGGTATATTTCGCCTGATACAGCGCCGGCCTTGGGTTGTCAGCCATGCTGCCATCAACGCTGACATAGGTTCTTATATCGGGTATCGTCTTGATATCGCCGACGGTATATAGCGTGGTACCCGCCTCGCCGACAATCGACCTTCCCGGCTCGATCACGAAAAACGGCAGATCTGTATCTTTTTCTTCGCATAACGCGGTCAACTCGCTCAGCATCGTTTTGACATATTCGTTAGGGCGCAGCGGCGCATCGTCTTTGATATAGTGAATACCGTATCCGCCGCCGAAGTTAATCTCGGCAAACGCAAAGCCCGTCTTTTTTTTCACTATGAGAAGATAGTCAAGCATCACGCGCACAGCGTCGCGGAAAGGCTGAAGTTCGAATATTTGAGACCCGATATGGCAGTGCATACCGACGAGATTGAGAGAAGGCTGCGCCAATATATCCTTGACGGCTTGCATGCCCTGGCCGTCACCGATACCGAAGCCGAACTTGGAGTCGACCTGGCCGGTTTTAATATATTCGTGCGTATGTGCCTCTATACCCGGCTTAATTCGAATTGAAACATCCTGCACTTTTCCAAGTTCTTTGGCAATCCGGGCAAGAAGCCCTATCTCACTAGCGCTGTCGATCACAATTCTGCCAATACCTGCGTCCACCGCCATAGTAAGGTCATCAGGCGTTTTGTTATTGCCGTGCAGATAAACGTTTTCCAAGTTAAAACCGGCATTGATCGCAACATAAAGCTCGCCACCCGATACGACGTCTAGCCCCATTCCTTCGCTCTCGATAATCCGGCACATTGCCGTGTTGAGAAAAGCTTTGCCGGCAAACAGCGCCTTGCCGCCGCCCTTATACCCGCCGATAGCCGTTGTATAACCTCTGCATACCCTGCGGATCACGTCCTCTTCCATCACATATAGCGGCGTGCCGAACTGCGTAGCCAAATCCAGCGCATCGCAGCCGCCCAGCATCAAGTGGCCCTTCTTATTGATGTTTAAATTTCCCCAATGCTCCATAATTAACCTCGTATATATAGTATAAGGAATACTAACATAGCCACTCTTGCTGTGTCAATGGAAAAACATATTATGACATAATGCAGTAATGGGCTAGTCGTGGCATACATGCTTTATTAAACCCCGCGTCTAATATGTAGTTTTCTTTATATCATGACCACCCGCCTAGCGGGTGGTTTATATTTCGCACGCTTTGCGTGCTCAACTGGCTAAAGCCGTAATCAAAAAAGGACGCACATTGTACGTCCTTACAGTCTTATTAATACTCTATCGGTTTCCCTGCAGCGCGGAGTACCATTATTTGGTGTTCTTTATCGGTTATTCCAAAAACATCCGAGTAACTTCCCGAAAAATAAAGGCATGTATTGCCGGCCATACCATTGCCGGAAATCGTGTCCGTTCCGCTCGGGTTACCGAACAGTGACGCTGCGTATTTGACATTGCCGATCGTGACAAGCACGGACCGTTTCTCCCAATTTGGGGTTCCGCCAAAACACTCGAGAAATATATCGTATCCTTTTGCGTCAACAGTCTCTACATCTGCGTGGTTTGCTCCGCCCGTGCGTGTTACATCAAACGTTTTTCCTGTATTGAAATCGGTTATTGTGACCGTTGTACCTGCCGGAAAAGCCGGATCAATCACCTCGAACCAATCGGCCAATTCGCCATATTCGCTGGCAGATCCGATTAGGGTTGGCCCGGATGAAATAAGGATTGATGCACCCAGTGGCTTTCTTGTAAGATTCTCCATCGAAAAAAGCTTTTCGTAGGTCATCTCGCCAACACGGCCATCCGGATCAAGCTCATTGTTTCTCTGGAACTCTGTCACGGCTTTCTGTGTCATGCTGTAATATAATCCGGTGGCTCTGTAGTTAAAATACCCGAGATCACGAAGCCGCATCTGAACCCGAATGACATCTATGCCCTTGCTTTCTAGCATTAGCATCTTAAACGTATTCCGTGTAGCGCTATCCGTCGGTTGGGCGCTATCTGTTGACTTAGTGCCATCCGGGCTTTCATCACCGTTTATACAAAAAGCCGATGGCACAAATACTGCAGAAACGATCACGAGTATCAATATCATCAATAAAAATCTTTTGAGTATAGACTTTTCCATATCAGACCTCTCGTGTTTTTTTCTATTCTATCATATTGTGAACAGAAAGTATAGAAGTATTGGTTTTTACATAAAACGTCCGTATCTTAAAATAGTACGGTAAACTTCCAATATTCAGTGCACTTTGGTTTCCGAATGTATATGTCATGCCCAGGATTGAATTATTCACCGCAAATTATTTCTTTTTGTTTCTGCAGCGTTTCAGTTTGTAATGTGATCAAGCTATGACAGCTTTGCTTTCACCGTTGGAATCTTAGATTATTGCCCTGAATTTTTGATAATTTCATCAAGAACCGGGGTGTTGGTATTCTCTCTCAGAACCTTTTTAAAAAGGTCGCCCTTTTCATCCAGGCGCTTAGCTGCGTTTAATAGATTCAGATCACATGGAGCAATGCCTTTTTTAAGCTCATCCCACGTGATAGGCATAGACATAGCGCCGCAGGCAACTGCACGCGGAGAATATACAGACACGATATTTTTTCCTCTCCACATTTGAAGATAATCAAAGTAAAGTTTTTTGCCGCGATTTTTGACTTGCCGTTCCACTGTTATCAGATTAGGATACTTTTCTGCAAAATACTTGCCAAAAAAGGTGTTTATCTGGCGTCCCTGTTCAAAAGTCATCTTGTTTGCCGGAATGAAGATTTGCAGACCTGATGCACCTGAAGTTTTCGCTAGGCATTCCACCCCAAGAGAGGAAAGCGTTTCACATATCTTGAGTGCGCAAAAGGCTACATCTTCAAATGTCTGACCTTTCGACGGATCAAGGTCGAATACAAGCGCGGTGAGCAAATCATCCGTATATTTGCTGAAAGGTATATGAAACTCGACCACCGCCAGGTTCCCAAGCCAAATCAGCGTGGATAAATTGTTCAAGTTGATAAATGTATCCTCCCCTATTATGATAATACTCACCCATTCCGGCGTATTTGCTGGCGGTCTTTTCTGATAAAAAAAGTCTTGTCCCATGCCATTTGGATACCGTATTGATGTTAACGCTTTATCTGTCGTATGGGCGATCAGATAAGGTGCAATGTTGGCCAATATTTTTAAATAGTCGATCTTTCTGACTCCAATATCCGGCCAAAGCATTTTTTCCGGGTTGCTGATCGCGATTTGTTTGCCTTCCACTTCAATACTGCTCATATGCAGAACTCTTCTCCAATTGCCGTTTTTGCATCCTGTGTACTGAAACCCAGCAATACCGGATGCCTCAGCGTGCCATTTTGCGTCCATTCGGCAAACCGCACCCAGCATGTCAAAGTGGGCCGTACCCACACAATATCTTTTTGCCGGTTCAAACATTCACGCTGCATATATTCTGCCAATAGCGTCCAATCACTTTGTCTTAGTCCCGAGGAAGCCTCTCCTACCCCCGTCAGCGCCCCATCACGGTAAACACCGAGTACAAGCGATGCCGGAACCGCGTTTTTTAGTTGTATGCCCACCACAACGCAGAGCAGCTTTTTAGCCGTCTTGGTCTTGTACCAATCGGTATGTTTCTTTCCCGGCAAATAACTGCTACTTATCCTTTTTGAAACAATACCCTCCATATTCTTCTGCCGCATCAGCGAAAACAGCGCTTGTCCATCCTCAAAACTATCGGCAGGAGCAGCAAAATAATTGCCTACAAAGTATGATTTTAATATCTCCTGCCTTTCCTTAAGCGGCAGACTGCGCTTATCCTCCTTATTTAAAAACAAAAGATCAAACACAATGTACCGAATGGGATACAGCGCGGCCATCTGCTTGACGCCCATACTGCTCCGGGTACGGTTTCGCCGCAATGCATGATAGAACGAGGGTTTCCCGTCCGCAAACACCACGATTTCTCCATCCAAAACCGCCTGCCTGGCAAGTATTAGCTGTGGCAGTTCGCCCATCTCCGGGTAGCTCGCTGTGCATTCAAATCCCTTCTTCGTATAGATAGTTACGTTGCCGTTATCGACGTTCGCGATACCCCTAATGCCATCCCATTTGATTTGATGAATAAACCCATCTTCTCTGACTACTTGCGGAGTGCTGATTGGTTCCATGCATATTATATCCATTTACTTAGCTTGCCTTTTGGGAGCCGCTTTCTTTTTTTCTGTTTTTTCGATGCTTGCCTTTAGCGCCTCCATTAGGTCAATAACATTAGTTTCAGGGCTTTCAGGCGGGGAAACTACTTCCTTCCCTTGTATTTTTGCTTCTATGATTTTGCGCAGAGCATCTCGGTATTCATCGGTGTACTTGGCCGGATCGAATGTTGCCGTCAGGTTGCCGATCAACTGTTTTGCAATATCCAGTTCTTTCGCATCCGTCTTTATATCTTTAGGCAGTGCGGGTATCTCGGAGACGGGACGGATCTCATCCGGATAAAAGATTGTTTCCATAGTTACAACATCGCCGAATACTCTAAGTACGCATAGCGTTTGTTTGTTGCGTATGGTAACCTTAGCCACAGCAATTTTACCCGACTGGTGCATTGCTTCCCGCAAAAGATTATAAGCCTTTGCGCTCGACGAGATTTCGGGCTGTGGTGCGAGATAATATGTTTTATCGTAATAGATTGGATCGATTTCTGAAAGGCTGACAAAATCAACGATCTCTATCGTCCTTGACTGTACCTCAGTCTTTGCGGATTCGATATCCTCGTCGGAAACGATCACAAATTTTCCAGGCTCATACTCAAACCCTTTGACGATATCCTCAGGCGCAACCTCTTCGTTGCAAAGCGGACATATCTTTTTGTATTTGATCGGCGTATGGCATTTTTTATGGATAGATCGGAAACGAATATCTTTTTCTTCCGTTGCAGTAAACATTTTGATTGGTATATTGACAAGACCGAAACTGATAGCCCCTTTAAACATCGTCTGCACCGAAAGTTTCCTCCGTATCAATTGATACTGTTAATATCTCCAAATACTAGTTAGAGTATGCCTGCGAAGCTCTATATTCTTTTGTTATCGTTTTCAAAGCTTTTGTCCGAATAAAAGTAAGCTATGCGGCAGATGATATTTATGGAGGTTTTTATATGGATCACGCTACGCTCAACGAGCTTTTAAAAGATAATATAAAAGCGAAAGATTATTTTGACTCGCTGCATCCTATCGTCCAATTCAAGTTGCGTGGACAGGCAAATAAAATCGCGACAATAGAGGATCTATATGCCTTTTCGAATAACGCCATGACCGAATCTCTGCGTGAATTTAACGGTATCTATCAGGATGGTGACAAGTATCCTGACGGAATGGAATAATGTCTAACATCAAGTGCCATCTGGCAATTAAACTGCTGCGGTTTCTCTATCGTATACAGCTGTCTCATCAGCCAAAATTCAGATGTTTTAAGTTCCAAACAGAAAAAGGATCAAAGTTTATGTTTACAGCTGGAACTTTCTCCCCATCTATTCGTCTTAGAATCAAAAGGAGAGGATAACAATGAAAAAAATTATGGTATTAGTTCTGGCAGTATCTTTTATCGTAATGATTGCGGTTGGGTGTACGGCAACCGCAGGACAAAAAGTCTACGGAAAAGATGATACGGATATCTCGGTTGATACCGGACAAAGTTTCACGATCAAACTTGAAGAGAATCCAACGACCGGATACCAATGGTCGGTCTCTATCAGCGATGAAAGCATCGTTAAGCTGGAAAATGATTATTATAAACAGGAACCAACAGATAAACAACTCGTTGGAGCGGGTGGTTACAGGATGCTAACGTTTAAAGGGCTAAAGCAGGGCAATGCCACCATAACACTCATATATGAACGCAGCTTTGAAGAACATTCAGCCATTGAGACAATCGTTTATAATGTAACGGTAAATGAATAAAGAAATTTCTATGCAATGATAGAAAAGCTTGCGGTTTTTCGCAAGCTTTTTTTGTGCACACTTTTTTTATAAGTGCCTTAAATCAAAGGACATATATACGGCTTTGCACCGAATATGCTTACAGTAAGGGAGGATAGGCGATATGGACGGTATGGTGCAAGTTCAAAACCGGATTCTTAAGGCAGATATGTATTACAAGAATTCGCTGGTGCTTCAATACAAAATACAGCATCCTTGGTTTGAGTCGATTCCTTTCTTTCAATCCGTAATCAGAATGAATCAGTATTATACTGCAAAGTCAGCTGATTATCAGCAGTATTGCAGACAAGAATTATATCTATCTGCAGCCGAACAGTATGACTATTCAGTTAAAAACAATTTTCCGGTCAGGGTGTTCGAAGCAGTGCAAAACTATACCATAACATATAATCAAGACTGCGCTGTTAGCCTATATTTTGATAAGTATCAATATACAGGCGGGGCACACGGCAGCACTATACGTTATTCCGACACCTGGAACCTTAAAAGCGGGGTAAGGATTATGCTAAAACAGCTGTTTTCCAGTGCGATACCTTACAGAACGTATATCATTAATGCGATCAATCACCAGATTGCTGCACAAATTAGTCAGGGTGATAACATATATTTTGACGACTACGAAAAAAGCGTGGTTAATTATTTTAACCCTGACAGTTACTATCTGACAGAGGAAGGCATCGTCATTTATTTTCAGCAATACGAAATAGCCCCTTACGCAAGCGGCCTTCCCGAATTTAAGATCCCTTATTTAATCGGCGCTGTTACTCAGCCTTATTGCTGCTAAACCGTCACTAAAAAGGCAGTGACGGTCAAATGAATGCATAGGTAATTATTATCATATCCTTTGGTTATTGTGTCATATATGCCGAAAAAGCTTAACGTAATCGATCACCATACTGCAAGGAAACACTGTGTCATTGCTCGGGGACCCCGGCCAGTTGCCCCCGATTGCCAGCGTAAAAATGATATACATATCTACCGAGGGCACACCTTTGTTCGTCTCAAAGAACAATGTATCGTCGATGTACCACTTTAATGTATCCTCGTCCCATTCGAGTACATAAACATGAAATTCTTCCGGAGTATCGTTTGCCGTGGTGCCAAATGCTCTACACATTTTTCCTTTATTCATGTAGTGATTTACACCATAAAAGATAGTGGGCTGATTCCCGATCATCTCCATTATATCGATTTCGTTATCTCCATTTTGTGACAATATCCAAAACGCCGGAAACACGCCCCTTCCAGTGGGAAGTTTCATTCTTGCCTCAATCTTTCCATAACAGAACAATAGCTTATCCCTTGTCTCAACCATTCCGGACGTATACTCTTTTCCGTCTTTGTCTTCCTTCTTTGCTGTTAAATAAAGAAAACCATCCTTAACATACGAATTGTTTGGCGTATAATACTGAAGCTCATTATTATAGTTATCTTTACGGTCAACGTTTATCCATTTCTTCATGTCCAAGCTTGGTTCGTCAAACTCGTCCACCCATATAAGCTCCCAATCTCCCTGTATCACTGCCGGTTGCGTTTCCATAGGCTCATCAGTTTGGCCGAATAAAGCCTGTGTCTGCTCTGTTTTCCCAGGCAAAGCTTGCAATTGATCTGATTGACGAGTGGCTTTGGGCTTTTTGGATTGCGATATTTTAGAATTGCCAGAAACAGCAACATCTGCCGCGGTTTGCTCATCGTCTCTATATTTCGGAGAAAAATACTCGTTACCTAAATCTAAGCCCACAATATAGAAATAAAAACTGGCAACGATTAAAAGAGCGATAATTATTAATACTAATTGTTTCATTTGTAACTTTCCTCACTCTCTTATTCTATGCATATCTATATGTGAGTCATGATTAAAAAATGCTTTGATTAAACAAATTGAGCATTTAATATGTAACCTTATGAAATAAAACATAGTTTATTTGTAATGAATAGCTGGATGAGAATCCTTTATTCATCCGCTGTACTAAAATAACCGGATAACCTGACGGGGCCTGCAAGAATTTCTCTGCCAATATACAGCGTACCGTCGTCCTTTGTTTTAACACACCATTTAACAAGCATGATTTCTTTGCATGAAATCTCTATGGCTGTGATGCAGCGGGGGTGAACACAGCTCCCGGCATTAAAGTAGCGCGGCATGCCTAAGTCTGGAAACACAGGCCGGTGCGTATGGCCTGCTATTAATATCAGATTTTTATCAGCTACCCATGAAGATAGCTTTTCTTCTACCAGCTTTTTTTTATCATAGTTTTTAGCAGTGCTCGTGGGATCGTTTACCCCGAAAATCTCCAGAGGTCTCCATAAGAATTTAACTAAAAATTTAGACAACCTCCACATAGCACAGTTAAAAAAATCCACTTGATGACCATGTATTAAAAAAATCCCATTTTTTCGTGCTACGTAAGATAAAACGAGCCCTTCATAAATTTGGGTATCCTCGAACAATGGGAAGTATTGTTTAAATCGAGTGTCAAAATAGCGGAACATATTTTCTTTGACATAGATCCGGTTCTTCTTTGCCATATCGTGGTTGCCATAAATAAAATAAAGCCTTTTTTGTTTATGAAACTGCGATAAAATATAAAAAATATCTTTATGGGCGTTTATTATTTCGGAAATCTCATTGTTTTCCCAAAGCTCATCCCCGTCACCCAATTCAATATATATAAATTCCTGCTTATAATAATAATTTAGCGCAGCCAAATAGCTGTTTTGATTTTTAGAGAACGTATCAGCCCAGCTTCCATCTCCGCGATGACAATCGCTCATTAAAACGATCTTTGAATTGTTGTCAAATGAAACTCTTTTTGCAGATTCATATATTCTGTTTATCCGCTTTATGCCATACATACTTTATAAGTCCTTTGCTATCAATGCACAAAACCTCTTAATGCTTCAAATTTCCTAAATATTTCCTTTGATTTTCCGATATTTATTATCATTTGATATAGATTCGGTGCACTGGCTCGAACCGCGTTTAGTTTATCTTGCATGCTAGCATACTCTTTGGTAATATCCTGATATCGTTCACATAAGTACCGATTTTTCACTTGGGCTACATGCTCGATCATGTGTGTTCTTGATGCAGGCTGTGCAACATGGGTTCGATCATATACTAAACGAACCGTATTTCCAATGTGTTTGATTTCAGAATCCGCATATCCAACTTTTTTAAGTCCGGTAATAAAAGCTTTTTTCATTTCTCCGTTTTTTAATGTAATGCTTATTTTCATCGTTAAATCGGATGGTTCGGAAAATTCGCCAAGTAAAAAACCCGTGAGCCACCAATGTTTATCCGACCTTTCAAAAAGCGTCTTGCCGTTTTTTAAGAATACAAATGACATATGCAAAAGATCTTCGTCAGCCGCGCAATCATAAAAAGTCCCCTTAAACATTCCGGGGATATCAAGGTCGCCGTTTTGTGCCATATACACACCGACTTCACCTCCGGTGGTTAACCCATACTGACCTTTCCAGAATTCAATCAGCCATCTTTTTTTGTCATATTCAAAAGAAATCGGCTCACAATCAACAATCATGCTCATTGGCGCTGCCGCTTCATCATAAAGCCAACAATAGCCATAGTCCCTTTGCCATGCGTCTAGTTTCGAATAAAAAATGTCCTGCTTTTGATCGTAAAGATACCCGGCGTCCATAATCAGCTGTTCTATCTCTTTTGCATCTTTTGCAGTTATATTGCTTACAGGTAAAACCGTACCAACATGATCCGTTTTATCTAAGAACCGTTTAGAAAACGGCAATACTTTTTTCACGACGATCAAAACTACAAACAGGATAAAAAGAGCCGCAAACAAAATATAAGTTATCTCATCTCCAGAATTGGTTGTTTCGTTTAAACCAAAAGAAGCTGCTTTTAAATAAAAAGAATTGAACATCGTGTACCACCCTAAGATTTCTATACACTATCATATTCAAAACACAGATTTTTGTTATTGCCGCTTAAACGCAAAGACACGCCCGTTATAGGCGTGTCTTGTTAAACAACCGTCGAGTAAAAGTGCTTATATTTTATAACGGAAAGCACGTATAATTGTAGTGGCCGTATCGATAACAAACCCGAATATTACAAGCACAGTCAAAACTTTAGGCGCAGCATACCATAAACTTGCGGCCGTAGAACTTGCGGCCCACTTAATTCCATAGCAGGTATGTAGCGAGGTCATAAAATTGGCATTCCATATGGCTGGAGGCGCAAAAATACATATAAATAAGATCAATGCAGAGATATTAAGCGCTGTAACTGCTATTGCAAGCCGAACCGAATAATGCCCGGATACCAGCCTAAAAATCTCTTTCAATATACCAAGACAAAGCATCACATTGATTAGCGGCAGCATGCTCTTTAGCGTAGTCAAGTTAAATATGGGTATAGCCGTTTTACCTGCAAAGGCGCCCATTAGCCATGGCGCCGTGTTAAAAATGATTATTACTACGATAACGAATACGATACCAACAATTGGCTCGCTTCGTTTTATTATGATATTTTTAGCGGGCACAGGCGGAAGATCGTCCGGCTTCCATTGTCCTTTTAAACCTTTATTTTTAAAGATAAACCGCTCTAATAGCACGAATACAATAGTGACAAAAGCAAATGCCTGAACCAAAGCGGACAGCACCGTCGCAATAAAAACCGCAAATGTGCCCCCAATGTTTTGCGGATGGTTAACAGTAAATCCAATAATCTGCGCGATGATTGTTCCAAACACTGTTGCAGCAAGTACAATCTTCAAAACAAGAATATATATATCAAAGTAGTCCGGCCCAATCAGATAGCGCTTAGATTGCGTATACTTTGATGCAAGTTCGGCCGGCCGTCCCAGATCGATCAGGACTGCTCCAATATCCTGCTGTGTAGGTAATGTACCACTTGTTTTATCAGACAGCATATCGTCGATCAGGCTGCGAAGTTCCTTCTCGATATCTGACCGTTTGGCAGCCGGAAGACGCCTGATGACATCAAATATATACCTATTGATTAAATCAGAATTCTTATCGGTTTTTTCCATTACTGCTCCTCATTAATTAATTGATTAATAGTGTCATTCATATCGCACCATTCGCTGCATAGAAAACCATAAATCATCTTGCCAGTATCATTTAGTTCATAATACTTTCGCGGTTTCGAGCCTGTCGTTTTCCATTCACTCTTTAGCAAATCCTGATCTTCCAGCCGTCGAAGTAGTGGGTACAACGTCCCCGGCTCTATCCGAACGCCCTTTTGTTCCAGCAGTTCAACAAGCCCATACCCGTATTTAGGGCCTTTAAGCTGGCTTAAAACACATAGAGTCATCGCGCCGCGACGGAGCTCAAGCTGCAAGTTTTTTACGATTTCCTCTATTTCGCTCAATCTTTAACACCTCAGGTATATTATACTGTATGTCGTACATTATTGTAAATCTAAAATTATAAGTTTTTCAATATCATTAATATAATTGGATGCCCTCTTCCCTTAATAGTCAGAATAGACTAAATGTTTTGTAATTTATATTAAAGTTCAGTCAATATTTATTTCTATACTGCATATCATAGTTTTATGCACAACAAATATAGAATCAAAAAGATAATAGGAGACAGAAAAATGAGA
>JBMNOU010000071.1:0-8955 GCA_050943215.1 Christensenellales bacterium
TGGGCAGAACGCTCGCAGTGGCCGAGTCCTGTACGGGTGGCCGAATCTCCGAGCTTATAACACAGGTAGCCGGCTGTTCCGACTATTACAAAGGCTCTGTCATATCCTACGCTAATGAGGTGAAAACCAACCTCCTCAGAGTACCTGCAGAAACAATTGAAACCTATGGTGCAGTAAGCGAAGAGACCGTAATAGCGATGTCCACCGGATTGATCGGACTGCTTAACACCGATTATGCCATAGCTACGACCGGCGTAGCCGGACCTGGGGGCGGCACTCCTGATATTCCGGTAGGAACTGCCTGGCTTGCAGTTGCCACAAAAGAGCGTGTAGTCACCCGAATGGTGAAATTTTCCTCGAACAGAGTGACCAATATAGAGAGATTTGCATCAAATGCTTTAAATCTCCTTCGTCTGGAAATAGAGAAAGACGAGAATGTAGTGGGTAGTATGTAGTGTGGAGTCTGAAGTAGGTAGTTAGGGATATTTCGGGGTGCGAGATAATTAGCAATTAACAATTTAGAGCCAATGGCTGACGGCTAACAGCTAATAGCCAAGCCAAAAGCTAACAGCCAATGGCCAATAGCAATTTTAGTATTATGAAAAGAACATTTGTATTTATTATGGCAGCAACGTTTATCGCAGCCTGTTCCACAAATCCCAAGGATGAGGCAGCCTCGAAAATCGATTCCATCTTTTCTGAACTATTTCCGTCAGATGAGCCCGGTGCAGCAGTACTTGTCCTACAAGGTGATGAGATTATTTTTGACAAAGGTTACGGCATAGCCGACCTCGAGAGTGGAGCAGCTATTGACGGCAATACATTTTTCAACATTGCCTCAGTATCAAAACAATTTACTGCCGTGGCTGCCCTACAACTTGCAGAACAGGGCAAGTTATCACTGGAAGATAACTTAAAAATGTATTTTCCGGAATATAAAGCCGATTTCTACGAAAAAATTCAAATCAAACATCTCCTCTCCCACTCCTCGGGTATTCCCGATGCACGAGACAGGAGCGATAAAGAACGCAATCTGATCGCTACTGAAGAGATTGTGATGCAGTATCTGCCTGACCTCGATTTCCTTCATTTTGAGCCGGGAACGGAATATGAATATATCAACCCTACATTCCTGATTGTTGCCTCGATTGTGGAGAAGGTATCAGGGATGCCATTTGCCGATTATGTTAAAGAGAATATTCTCATTCCCGCAGGAATGGAAAAAACCCTCTTTTTTGAGGCAGATAAAGAGGACCTTATACCTAATATGGCCCATGGATATGAATATGAAGATGTCTCAAATATGCCCGAGGAGCGTACTGCAAGCGAGATAGATAAAGAAACTAAGAAAGAGTGGTACGAGTATGATTATGGTGAGGTCAACTTTTTCGCAACCAGGGCAGACGGCGGCATGTACACTTCAACCCATGAATTCGTACTATGGGAAAAAGCACTTCGCAACCATACGGTTCTTGGAGAAGAAATGCTGAATGCTGCACATACGCCACAGATAAAGGTAAGCGGCAGCAAATTCAGCAGTTATCAAAACCGTCCCAATACCTGGTATGGATATGGCTGGTTTATAGAGCCTGCAACCGAGTCATCACCTCTGAAAATTTACCATACCGGCGATAACGGCGGATTTAAAATCCTGGCTGCACGTTATCCTGAGAGTAAAACTCTGGTTCTGGTATTTGCCAACCGTGCAGACTTGAACCGTTATGCCGTAATGCAACAGATAGAAGAGGCATTGAGGCTTTAGTGTTACGGGGTACGTGGAATTGTTGCGGGGTACGAGTTACGGGGTACGGAGAGTTGTAAGTGTTACGAGGTGAGTGGTACGGGGTGCGAGTTACGTGGTACAAGTTGCATGTTCTGAGTTCTGAGTTCTGAGTTCCGAGCAGCCTGCCACTACACATTACACACTACACACTACACACTAATACTCCACCTTATCTTCTTTAGCCCTCCAGGATTCGAAAACCCGGAGGGCTTCTTTTTGTAAGAGAACCTCTGTTTTCAGACGTCGATCTTCCGGCTTTAGTTCGAGTTCCTCATATATGAAGGAGTCGTCGAAGCCGGCATCGGCAGCATCGTGCTTGTTGGCGGCATAATAGAGTTTATCGAGGTGAGCCCAATAGATGGCTCCGAGGCACATCGGACAGGGTTCACAGGAGGAGTAAATTTCGCATCCTTCGAGAACGAAGGTATCAAGCGCCTTACAGGCTGCACGAATTGCATTTACCTCTGCATGGGCTGTAGGGTCGTTTGAAGCAGTTACGCGGTTGCATCCCGTGGCCACCACTTCTCCATCCTTTACGATTACCGCACCGAATGGACCTCCCCCATTTTTAATATTTTCAGCAGCGAGGTCAATGGCAAACCGCATGAATTTTTCCTGAATTTTTCTCATCAGCCTTCCATTTTCCTGGCATCCGCCACGAAGATTTCCACACCTTTATCTGTCAGAGGATGGTTGAGAAGACCCAGTATGGCCTTTAAAGGGCAAGTGGCGACGTCGGCACCCGCTTTCATACAGTCGATTATATGCTGTGTATGGCGAATTGAAGCTGCAAGCACCTGCGTCTGATAACCATAGTAGTTGAAAACATCTACGATTTCCTTAATTAGAGCAACTCCATCGCTCGAAATGTCATCCAGACGTCCTACAAAGGGAGAAACATAGGTGGCTCCCGCTTTTGCTGCAAGCAGCGCCTGTCCTACAGTAAAAACAAGGGTACAATTGGTCTTGACACCTTTTTCTGAGAAATACTTTACTGCACGAATGCCATCTTTAGTACATGGAAGCTTGATAGTTATCTGCGGATGGAGAGCCGCAAGTTCCTCACCTTGACGGATCATATCGTCATATTCAGTACCGAAAACTTCCGCGCTTACGTCACCGTCAACAATCTCACATATCTGCTGATAGTGTGCTTTGATAGCGGCATCGCCCTTGATACCCTCCTTGGCCATAAGTGAAGGGTTGGTGGTAACTCCGTCCAGGACTCCGAGTGCCTGAGCCTCTTTGATCTGCTCCAGATTGGCAGTATCGATAAAAAATTTCATATCTGATAAAAATAATTTGTTGCAATAAAGGATTACTCTTCGTCAGCAAACCTCTGGACTGCGTCCATCACACGGAAGAAATTGCCACCGGCAATCGCCTTGATTTCATGCTCCTTATATCCGCGCCTACGAAGTTCGATGATTATTCGCTGTATTTTGCTGATATCCTCGAGACCTTTAGGAGTGGTGTTTATACCGTCGAAATCACTGCCGAGTCCTACATGTTTAACGCCTACAAGACTGACTACATGGTCGATATGGTCCACGACCCTTTTGTAGGAGGGTTTCTTGACGGCGTTCATGGCGATGACGGACTTTTCAAGTTGCTTCTGAAGCTCAATATTGGATTTATCTTTCTGCCAGGCCTTGTCAGTTGCCTCAAAAATATCCTCCAGATCCCATATATCCGATGCTGCATACTCATTATCGAGAAAAGCGGGATAAAAATTGATCTGGATCACACCTCCCTTATCTGCCAAAGCTACGATCATTTCGTCGCTCATATTGCGGGGATGAGCAGCAAGAGCACGACAACAGGAATGTGTAGCCACTACAGGTGCCTTGGAATAATTGAGGACATCCCAAAATGAGTCATCGGAGATATGTGATACGTCGATTAACATTCCCAGGCGGTTGCACTCTTCAATCACCTCTTTTCCAAAGGGACTTACGCCACCCCAGCGTTTCTCCTTTGAAGCGCAGGAGTCACAAATCTCATTATTGCCGGCGTGTGTCAATGTAAGATACCTTACACCCAGACGATAAAACATCCTGAGCATGGAGATATCCTTCTGTATCGGATCGCCATTTTCCATACCCAGGAAAATGGAGATCAGTCCGTTCTTTTTATTGCGTTTGGCCTGTGCGGGAGTAGTGGCAAAAGCCACCTTGTCGGGATTCTGCTCAACCGCATCATACACACTCGATATAAGCTCGAAAGCCCTTCGGGTGGACTCATCCGGAGAGAGGGAGTTTGAGGTATAAATAGCGAAAAAAGAGCCGTTGACCCCTCCCTTTTTCATTTTTGCAAAATCTACATGTGTAACGGGAAATTTACCCGTAGTATAGCCTTGCTGGACTGTCTGCCCGAAATCTGCGCCCTTGACCAGCATCAGCGGAGAGTCACAGTGGGAATCCAATAAGAATATCATAAAAAATAAACAATTTTTTAAGGTTACATAAATAATTCTCAAATTTACAAATTATCGGGAAAATGTGCAACAGTTGCAACAATTGGAGCAAAGCTCCGTCTTATAGATAGAAAAGAGAGTGATGACACAGAAAGAGATCAAAAAGTTTTACGACACTCACTACAGGCGACTTTTCAATGCGAGTTACAGGATAGTAGGCAATGGTGCCGATGCTGAAGAGATAATGCATGATACGCTATTAAGATTTTTAGAGATGGAGAATCCACCTAAGGAACCTGCTCAAATATCTGCCTGGCTCATTCGCACCTGTATCAGAAGGTCCATTGACAGATTGAGGGTCATCAAAAGGGAACAGATTTTCAAAGAGAGTTATGAAGAAACTGAAAGTCTTTCCGCAAAAGAGAGTGCTGAAGTGGCAATTTCCACAAAGGAAGAGGTAAAACGGGTTAAAGAGGCACTTGAAACAATGAAAGATCCCTATCGGTTGGTTTTGACTCTCTCTCTTTTTGAGGGAATGGATTATCAGGAGATATCCCAAATAACGGGGCAGAAAGAGGTAACGATACGCTCCCAGGTTAGTAGAGGAAAGGCAATGCTTTTAAAAATATTGGAAAAATGAAAGAATTGGAGAACATAAGGAAAATGCTTGACGACATGGAGCCTGCAGAGGGCCATTTCGAGAGGTTTTTAGAGAAAGCCAATCCCGCTAAAAGGATTGAATTCCGCAGGAACACACGACGCAAACGAGTATTCTGGAAGGCGGTGCTCTTCCCTGTTGCAGCATCGATAATGATGATTTTTGGAGCCAATCTGCTTATCAAGACTATGAGCGTAAAGAGTGTGAGCTTCTCTAAGACCGTGGCAGTTATGGAAGATCCGCAGGATATCTACAATGCCTATATGGATGTGGTAAGAGAGAGTTATGAGCATCTGTCATCACTGACGGCTTATGCTCCCGATAACGGAGTAAGTGAACATTTCAACACTCTGGAAAGCATCACCTCCGAGTACATTCCCCTTATGGAAGTGCTTCCTGATGAGATGAGCGAGCAAGAAAAAGCCGAAGTACTCAAGGAATATTACAACCGGAGGGTAGAAAGCGTAATCGAACTCAGGAAATATGTGGCATCGCTTACACACCGACGTATCCGTTACTTATAATATAATAGGAACAATCAAAATAATTAGAACAATAAAAAACAACTGAAATGAAACGTATTATCCTAACATTTGCAGCAATTCTGGGCTTTATGCTCACAAGCAACGCCCAAAAAGTACAAACTTTCGACTATCAAGGTTTTGAAAGTCTGGACATCTCCCATTGGTTTGACGTGGAGGTCATACGTGGCAACACCTACTCCATTGTTGTTACGATCAGTGATGATCTTGATAAATATCTTTTTGTTCAGAATGCCAAGGGAACTCTTACAATAGGTCTGGACAACCCCAGTAGAAGAGTTTTAAGGAACGAAAACAAAATTGCCAGAGCGACGATCACAATGCCGGTACTCACCAGGCTCACACTTTCAGGAGCATCCAAATTCCACACCAATGATCAATTTGACTGCGGAAAGAATAGATTTGTGATGAAACTCAGCGGTGCCAGTTTAGTCTATGGATTGAATATGGTGGCAAAAGAGACTCAGATTTCAATTAGCGGGGCATCCACTGTAAGAGATCTCAAAGGTGACTTTATCGAGGCCGACATCAAGGTATCCGGCGCAAGCAAATTTTATGGCAATATTACGGCAGACGAACTTGACATTGAGATTTCCGGCGCATCAAAAGCTGAGGTGAATGGAGAATTCGAAAAGGTTGATCTCGAGTGTAGCGGAGCCTCAAAGGCACTCCTTTCCGGTAGCGCTGACGAAGTTTCTCTCGAGGGTAGCGGTGTCAGTTCTATCGTGGCTGAAGATATGAAGACCAAAGATGCAGAAATCGACCTTTCAGGTACTGCTAAAGCAAGTATATATGTGACAAGACGTCTTGATGTGGAGTGTTCCGGAGCCTCTTCCTGCACCTACAAGACAGACAAGTCTATAAGCATCACATCCGAGATTAGCCGCGGCTCCAGTCTCCGTCGTATTGACTAGATTTTAGGCATCCTCTGCCTCACTGCTTCAAAAAGCACTATGGCAGTAGCCACGGATACATTTAGGGAACCGATCTGACCTGACATAGGAATCGCTGCCTTAACATTACAAAGCGAGAGTACCGAATCGGAAATACCCTTACCTTCAGAACCCATGACGATTATGGTCGGCTGAGTGAAATCTACTTCGTAGATTGAACCGCCGACCTTTTCCGTTGCGCCTACAACTTGAAAACCGGCATCAATCATATAATATAGCGGAATACGCAGATTGGGAACCCTGCTGACAGGCACCCTTAAGAGTGCTCCGGCTGAGGTTTTTATTGCGTCGGCATTGATGGCAGCCCCTCCTTTGGCGGGAAGTATGACTCCGCTTACTCCGGCACACTCCGCGCTTCTGACTATTGCGCCAAAATTGCGTACGTCACTCACACCGTCGAGCATGAGAAAAATAGGGTTTGGAGACTCCTCAAGTGCCTTTTCGACAACATCTTCGAATGGCAGATAGTCTATCTGAGATATATAGCCGATGACGCCCTGATGCGAACCGCGATATATTTTGTTCATCTTTTCTCCCGGCACAAACTGGAAAGGAATCTCTTTCTGTTTAACCAGATCAAAGAGTGCCCTGAAATTATCCCCTTCAAGCCCCTGCTTGAATAGAATTTTTTCAAACTTTCTGCCTGTCTTGAGTGCTTCGTGTACAGGGTGCATACCGAAGAGATAATGTTGTTTCTTTTCTTCCATTGTGTCAGTCTATTGTGAGGGATGCCCATTCATCCATTTTGGTTTCAAGATTGAGTTGGAGATCCTGATACTTGTGTGTAATTTCCACTATATCATCTTCCGGAGAGGGCGATGTCAAAATTGCCTCTAATGCAGATATCTCTTCTTCCAGAGATGATATTTCATTTTCCAGCCGTTGCCGGCGGTTTTTCATTTTGCGTTCCTCTCTCGAGAGGTATTTTTGTTCCTCATAAGCGGAGGATTTTTCCTTCACGGGCGTGGAAGTGGCCCGAGAAGTTGGCTGTTGCTTTATCTCTATCTCACTTAGCGAACTTATTTTCTTACGGTAAAGGAAATCATCCACTCCACCCAGGTGCTCCTTCACCTGCCCATCGGTAAACTCATATATTTTCTCCACCAGCCCGTCCAGGAAATCTCTGTCGTGCGAAACTATGATCAACGTGCCGTCATATTTTTGCAGCGCCTGTTTCAGGACATCCTTTGAACGGAGGTCCATATGGTTGGTCGGCTCGTCAAGCGCCAGCAGGTTGTAGGGGTGTAAGATCAGCTTCGCCATGGCCAGTCGTGAACGCTCGCCGCCGCTGAGTACCGCCACCTTCTTATCTATATCTTCACCTCTGAAGAGGAAAGCGCCAAGTATGTCCCTGAGTCTGGTTCTAACGTCTCCTACTGCAACCTTGTCCAGAGTTTCATACACCGTATCTTTTTTATCCAATAAATCTTCCTGGTTCTGTGCAAAGTAGCCGGTCTTAACATTGTATCCGACCACCGCCTCACCTTCGAAAGGTTGAAGCTGGCCGGTAAGCAGACGCATGACGGTGGTCTTACCCTCGCCGTTGCGCCCCACGAAAGCCACCTTCTCCCCTCTTCTTATGGTGATATTGGCTCCGCTCAAGACTATCTTCTTCTTGGGCTTTGAATAGCCTATCGTTGCATCCTTGACGGAAAACACAACATCTCCGGAGCGCGGTGCAGATGGAAACCGGACGGTAATTGTACTCAAATCCTCCTCATCTATTTCGATTCGTTCGAGCTTTTCCAACTGCTTAATCCTAGACTGCACCTGATTGCTCTTTGTGGGCTTATACCGAAATTTTTCAATAAATTCTTCAGTCTTCTCAATCATGCGCTGCTGATTGTCGTAAGCAGCACGCTGCTGAGCAATTCTCTCCTTGCGTAACTCCACAAATTGAGAATAGGGCACTTTATAATCGTGAATTTTGCCCAGAATAACCTCAACTGTACGGTTGGTGCAATTGTCGAGGAACCTGCGATCGTGAGATATCAGCACCAATGCGCCCGGAAAGCTCTTGAGATACTCTTCGAGCCACTGGATGGATTCGATGTCGAGATGGTTGGTTGGCTCATCCAGCAACAATATATCGGGAGTGCGAAGGAGTATTTTTGCCAATTCAATGCGCATATTCCAGCCGTGGCTGAAGGTATTTGTCATTCTGTCAAGTTCTCCTTTACGAAAACCCAGTCCGAGGAGGGTTTTCTCTGCCTGCACACGGGGGGATTCGAGGGGATAAATCCTGAGTCGATCGCTGATTTCATTCAGTTCTACTATAAGTTTGTGGTACTCATCCGATTCGTAGTCTGTGCGGTTTGCCAGCTCGTGTGATATCCGGTCCATTCGTATGTTGAGCTCATTATGCTCGGCAAATGCCGTCATCGCCTCGTCGATGACGCTTTTGCCGCGTGAATGCCTCATTATCTGGGGAAGATAACCCACTTTCCGGTCAGAGGGCATCGTGACTTTGCCCGAGGTGGGCGACTGGAGGCCCATTATTAGTTTGAGAATGGTGGATTTACCTGCTCCATTTTTGCCGACAAGACCCACTTTCTCTTTCTCACTTATGTGAAAATTGATACTGTCCAGGAGGGTAAATCCTC
>JBMNOU010000010.1:0-41730 GCA_050943215.1 Christensenellales bacterium
GCGTTGTTGTTAGACGCTAGCTCAAATTTCAATCCACACTCCCGCTTGGGGAGCGACCTGATGAGTTATATGCGCTTGCTGGCAAAGAAAAATTTCAATCCACACTCCCGCATGGGGAGCGACCGGACAGCATAAGAGATAAAGATATACCTTTTGTATTTCAATCCACACTCCCGCATGGGGAGCGACAAAAAGGATACAGGGGCACAGGCGGAAGTAAAAAATTTCAATCCACACTCCCGCATGGGGAGCGACCCCGAAAATACCGGGTTTTCGCCTGTCTAGCTGTCTTTTTTAATCTAATTCAGCGATTTATTGCTATATTTTTTCTAATTTTGCATGAATAAGCTTGTTTTTGGGGTGCGAATATACCGGGTAATTTATGTGCGCTTGATATTCGCACTATAGAATCATAGGGCCTTGCACGTTAAAGCTAGGTTTCACACCGATGTGCTCCACTTTACTTTTATAATTATTGCCCAGATAATAAAACCGAAGGCTGTCTTTGCTCGCATCGATGATGTCTTCCAAAATATGCTGAACCTCCCGGCATTTCGCCGCATCCAGTACGCATTCAAATATGGAGTTCTGGACACGATGTCCATAGTTTTCACATTGTTTTGCGACCTGCTGCAGCCGACGCCTACCCTTTACCGTTTGGGTATTCACATCATATGTAATCAAAACAAGCATCTTTGAACCTCACTTCCATAGGAACGGCGGATACCCGTCCAGATCCCCACGCAAATATCGTGTAAGTAGCATGGCCTGAATAAACGGAACCAGGCCCCACTCGACTTTCTCCTTCAAATAGGGATGTGTAATCGTCTCGTGCTTTCTTTCCTGCCATGCCTTTAAAACCTGTCTGCGTGTCTCGTCATTCATTAATACCGACCCGTTTTCTCGCCGCGTAAACCCCTTTGCATTGACCTGCCTCTTGTTGACTAGCCCGATGACAAACCGATCCGCCAGCAGTCCGCGCAGTTCTTCCATCAGATCCAGCGCCAGCGAAGCCCGCCCCGGACGGTCACGGTGCAAAAAGCCTACATAAGCATCCAGCCCCACCGTTTCCAGTGCCGAGGCGCAATCATTTGCCAAAATCGTATAAATGAAGGAGAGCATCGCATTGATATAATCCGTCGGCGGCCGCTTTGAGCGCTCGATGAAATAGAAATCTTCTTTCTGCTGCAAAATCAGATTGTCCAGCTCACCAAAATAAAGACTGGCCGCATTACCCTCCAGCCCGCGCAACTGCTCAAGATCGGTACTAAAACGCACGGATTCCAATATCTGCGTCAGCATAGCGGATACCTTTTTCAGACGCCCACATCCAGCCGCATCTCATGATCGCGAGCCGCCCTTTCGAGTATCCATTTTGCGTTGTATATTTTGCCGAAAATAAAATTCCGAGCAATCATGCAGCTCCTTTTCCTGTCGTCACAGACACGGTATTGCTCTCGTCGCAGTACCACATTGCCATGGCTCTCCCCGATGATACGCGCAAGAAACCGTCCGCTTCGCGTCAGAAAACACAGTCCGATGTTGCGCTTCGCACAGGCGCCCATCAACGCCGGGCTAGCGCCAGTATACCCAAACGTCACGATACCTTCCAGGTTATGCAGCGGCAGCCTTGCTATAGACTGATCCTCACGCAATATACTTACGGTTTCCCCGTCCAGTGCCAGATAGCTTTCCGGCGTAACCACGTACAGTGTGTTTAGCAGCTTTCTCACGCGTCTCCCCCCTTCAAGCTGTCGGCGATGTATTGAGACACAGGCTGGATACGACATAGCTTTGGCAGACACTGATCAACCAATGAGCAGGCGCGGCAAAAACGCCCCGTATGAACCTTAGGCGTATAATGCCTCCTATATAGCTCGTGCATTTCCAAAGCTACATGGTTCAACTCCATGCGCAGCTGTGTATTAAACTCGACCTCCAGCCGATGCCTTGTTTCACCGTAATAGAGATAGCCCTTAGGTATTGTACAGGAGAGCATCTCTTCCAGGCACGCAGCCTGAGCACATAATTGGAGGCTATCCGAGAGGTCTGTTTTGGGTTCACCGCGCTTATATTCAATCGGTATCGGATGATACCGGCCCTTCTGACCGAAAAGTGAAATGCCTTCCGAATCACACCAAAACTCCACCACGTCGCACGTACCGGAAAGCCCAAGACTGGATGAGGAAATGGTCAATCCGCGAACAGCCAACAGATCTCCCCGTCTCTCAAACATTGGCCCATTATGGGCCTTCATATGCATCCGGTTGCCTTCCACTGTTCGCAGGTTTTCTTCCCACTTTTGCTCGATATGGATTAACGCCCACTGCCGGCGGCAGAACACAAAATGCTGGATGCCTGACAGCAGAAGATATTCGTCCTCACTGTATGACATGCAAATACCTCAAGCATACCGCTATGCTTCCTCCCATACAATCGGTTCAAGACCATCCAGAAGAGATATCTCCAGGGTTTCTCTTTTCAGACTCCTGTGCACCTTTGCGGATGAATACTGTCCTGTTTTGCAGCTGTGCTTCCACCATACAACTTTGATTACTTCCATGCTGCCGTCGGGGCGCGCGGCGGACACATCGTTTTCAAATATAGTTTTCAGCGCTTCATGCAGCTTCTCAGCGTCTTCGTCGGAAAACCCTGTCTTTTCGGCAAGATGGCAGTTTATGCTGCCGAATGTCACATATACTCCCTTATCAATACGGTGCTTCATTCCCATCGTGTCAGACGCCTTTTTATCAGGATCAGGCTTATTTGTTTCCAAATTGACACTCTTGACAATTTGCATACTGCTCACATCAACCGGTTCAACGCTGACGGCGGTTTGAATCGTCACCGGACCGCGCACACCGATTGAAACGGATTTTTCGTCATCCGATTTTCCAAAGGCGAATACTTGACCAAAAGCCCGAACATCAAACCACGTTCTACAGGCAATTTTAGCTTGCTCTTGGCGATCTTTCGTCTTTTTAATTTCCTCATTCCCATCAAAACGAGCTTTAAGGCTTCGATACTCGTCTTTTCGGTTATCATCGGACTGCACAAAAATTGTCTCTCCCATATCCTGCAAGCGGTTGCGCAGCTTTCGCTTGAGACACACGTCGGACACCTCGCCATATCCCTCATAATCAGTGCGAGGGCGGTTGCCATTGAGCGGATCGCCGTTAGGGTTCGCTTTCTTTACCGAAAAAACCAGCGCAAAATCAATTTTATTCGTCAAGCTCATTTTCATTACCTCCTTTGTTGTTTTTATTTTTTTGGCCTTAACGCCTGTCGCTGCAGGAAATATCCCATTAGATAACTCCCGTCTAATGGTCGGTTGGACTCATATTCTCCTTCGCAGAAATTTGCCATGATACCGCCAATTTGGTTTAGATACCAATCCGCGCCGTTTAGCTGCTGTATATATGGGTTTAGTTGCTCCCACAGAATTCTCCAAGTCCGAAACGGATGTTGGGATAACGCAGTCATGTATCGGATAGCGTTGGTAGCACGGTCATCCTTAGCATTTCCTTGCTTATATCGCGCGGAAGACTCGATTCTATCCGCCACAGCAAGCAAACGACCATAAAGATAATCGCGATTCGTTCTGTTTTCTTCCAATGCCAATTTATACTCATCTCCTTTTTCGTAGTAATGTCGCTTCCATAGTCCACAGGTTACGCTAAGGACTTCTTCCCAATCCCGCCAACGCAAGGCGGTGTTTTTAGCATTCTCTAACCCAAACGGGTTTGATGCTCTATGCAGTACGGCGTTCAACATATCTTTGGGAATATCTTCACCGTCCATGATACAGTACAGGAGCCGCTCGCGGACACCTTTTTCCATTTTGTCATAAGACTCGCTGCCACTGTCAGGCTTTTTCCCAAGTATCGCTTTAACGATTCTCCTTACAGAAGGCGCACCGATAAAGTAGTCATTTTCCCCTTCTCCATCTTTGTTACCCTCAAAAGGCTGATACCATCTGCATTGTTCATGCCACTCTGCAATGCGCTCATGGTATTCGCCCTCTGGGAGTTCGTGGTAATAGGTGATAGACAATCTTCCCGTCGTTGCGGCATCTACCGCCAAAAGAGCAATACGGCGCATGTGTTTTTTCAATCTGTTTGCGTTTCCGGCACCGCAAAGAACGTTACGAAGCGCAAGGCCGTAATCCAAGTCGGTTGTACCGCTTATCTCAATCAACTTATCTGCATCTGTTTTAATCTCGGTTCTGTAAATACTTAAACTATCCTCAAGAGGGTCCTCTACATCAACTTCTTTGTCAACTGCCCAAGCAAAAATAGACTGAGTGCCACAGTACGTTCCTCTTGTAGCTATCAGCCATCGCAACGCTTGGTGAGCCTTTTGAGAAGCGTTATAGCTAACAATCACCGCTTGCGATGCTTCCCTGAATCTGCCGCGAAAAGTGAAATTTGTGCTGTCATTGCCTGAAATAAGTTTTGCGTTACCTGCGAAACGGTTGATTGCTTTCGGATGCTTCTCTGTATATGGTAGCGTATCTCCTGAGATATAGCATACATCCATTCGGTGACCGGATACTAAGCCGGTTTGCTGATAATCTATCCAAGCCTTCCACAGTTCCGGCATCCGCCAGAGACGATTTTCGTTTTCGCCATTGATGTTAACGCAAAAGCAAATCGCGCTATCATCTTTTGCTTCCGGAATATCGGTTTTCAATGTTCCAGATATAACATAGTTATACACTGCGCTTAATACGCGATAGGCAAGACCATATTCCGTCTTATCGCGGAGAAAACCAATCCATTTATAAAGACTATCCCTGTAAGCAGAACCAGACAGATACTTTACTTGGTCGAAAAGCGGATGGGGAAAATCTTTCGCGCTTATACCGCTTCGCCCCTCTGATTCGTCCGTACGCGGCGCAGCCACCAAAAACTTTGGGTCATACTTCCCTTTAGAGATTTTATCCGCCTTGAGAAATGTACCATCCTCACGGATAGAGACGATATAATCAGGCTCAATAAGGTTATGTCCTTCAGGCAGCAGCATTTTGGCCTGGCTATCCTCCGCGCATATGCCAACAGCAGATTCACACGCACAATAGGTATCATATAAGTTCCCGATCCAACTCAATCTCTCTCACCTCCTTCCTCAAGAAATCCCAAAAGTTCTGCTTCACGCAGCCCAACAAAATTATTGTCATTTTCAAATGCTTTCGCTTTCATAGGCTTAATAAACCGCGTGATGTAACGTTTCTGCTCGTTTGGAAACTCGTTAGGCGTGGGAAACTCAATCACCCCGTCCCGCATAACGCAAGACCATAACCGCGCTGCAAATTCCTCTCGCCCCGTTTCGTCCGGGTAATCAAAACCGTGGAACATGAAACCAAAATCGATTTTCCCATATCCATTGTAGAAACCGTCACCCTCGCCAAATCTGCAGGGTTCAACATACCCCTGGCATTCTCGCGTACCCAGAAAAACGTCCCGCCGACCGCCACGCCCGATCATACGTTTTGCGATGTTGTGATGCTTGTTCTCATTTCTGTCGTCAGCAAGCTCAGGCCGGTTCATGTTCCATTCGAAGTGCGCTCGCACCTGATAGCTGACATCTTTCAGGTAGGTATAATACGCCAAATCGTTCTCGGCACTTGCGTATTTGATTGGGCGAATTCCTTTTGACTCTGTCTGAATCTTATTCAACACCCTGACCTCGTCAATATACCAAACAAAAGTCGGTTTCCAATATACGCTTTCCAATATACCCTTTAACGCCTGATATGTTGGAACTTGATACGAGAATTTTTCTCCACCAACGCGCGTAATCGGATCGGAGAACAGTGCGTTTCGTCCATGCACGACAAATTCTACCGTATTTCGTTTAATCATATTTGTTACCCTCCTCCCATTGCTTAATTACATAGAAACTTCATGTCTTTTTCCAAATCCACACCTCGCTCATCGTAATAAAACTCTTTATCCAATAAAAGCAAGTCATCATTCAATTTTAATAAAGCGCCTGCTTCGCTTAGTTTATCTACTTGATATTGGTACAATGAAACTGAATAGCGCCCCATCTTTCGTAACAGAGTTTTCTTTTCGGAAAGCTCCGCGCGTCGATATTCTTCCGCAAGCACCGCGCCTTCGCCATATGGGACAAGCACACCGATTGTGTTATTCTCAATTACGCAGAAGTTTTCTCCCGCAGTTTGTAGCGCCTGGCGAAATTGGGGCGGAGTTGCATCATGATGCAGCCGATTCCTATATGCAAAACAGCCTTCTTTGTTTACTGATAGCAAATCGTACAGATTACCATTCTTTCCGAAATTATAATTCATTTCACCCGCACGCCTGTAAAAGTACTCGCTATAATACCGTTCCATTGCCTGTTTGCTGAGTAAATCGGTGAATTGTTCATCGATAACGCGTTCCGTTATTTTTGCTCCGATTTTAATATCCGGTAATCTTGATAAACTTTCTCCCGCTATATTTACAATATAAACTTTACGTCCATTTGGATCCTCTCCATGCCGATTACATCTACCCGCTGTTTGAGCAATGCTGTCGAGTCCCGCGCAGGCCCGAATAACACAACCAAAAGAAATATCAACGCCTGCTTCAATGAGCTGACTGCTGATACATATGATAGGTTCGTGATTATCTGTTCCCGTCTTTATTTCCTTGAGTACGTCTATTCTGTGCGCCGGACACATAAACGTGCTCAGATGATAGAGCTTTACAGGCTGTCCGCAATCTTCAAGACGTGTTTTTATTGTATTGAAAAGATCGGTAACGGTTTTTTTTGTATTAAGTATAACGAGACAATTCTCATTGATGCACTGCTTATCCAACACAAAATCCGTAAGCTCTTCATATGTGTACGCTCCCGTGATGCGGCTATCAATAATGCGCGTCCTATTAAGCACGGAAAAATCATTTTCCATATTTTCGATCAGATTCGGTCCTGACAGGTAAATGGGATGCTCTACGCGGTCTAACATAGGTTGCGTCGCTGTACAGAGCAAAACCGTGGACTTCCCAAACGCGGACAGGAAATTGACTGCTTCATTAAATAGATGTACGCACTTTACAGGCAATGACTGCACCTCATCAAAAATCAGCACCGCGTTAGCCATGTTGTGAAATTTTCGAAGCCTGGATGCTTTTTCAGAGAACACGCTTTCTAGGAACTGTATTACTGTAGTTATCACGATTGGGGCGTCCCAACGGTCAGTAAGCAGTTTAATCTCTTTTGCTTTTTCTTCATCATCGGGTGGTATTATATTAGAGTGGTGCTCCAAAACGCTTGGGTCATCCGCTAACAGGCCAAGCGCCTCTCGAATGCTGTCCGCAGTTTGTTCCAAGACGGATAAATATGGGATAACGTAGATAATCCGCTCCATGCCATGTATTCGCGCATGGTCAAGCGCAAACCGAAGACTTGACAATGTCTTACCGCCACCTGTCGGTACTTCTAGTTGATAAATGCCTCGCGGGCGATTTGCGCCAGCAAGGCATTTATCTGAAATTTTACGGCGTGTTCTGTCAATTGGTTTGCCAGATTTTTCGTTCTTATTGGCAAGGAAATTTTTTAAATGAGATGAAAAATGGTCCCAGAGCGGATTTGTCAAAACAGGTTCAATTTTCGTACCTGTTTCAAAGCAATATGCGTTACATCTGTCTGCATCCACTAAACAGGAAAATAAAAATTTCGTAAGCATATGTATCATAAATGCCGCATCAAGATTTTTGGTATGACACACCTCAATAAACCGCTGTAGTTCCTTTTTAGACGCTTCAAGTAAAACCTCCAAATCGGTTAACAGGCAGTTGTTTTTAAATTCCGCTTTAACTTCGTCAAAGTGTAGATTGCTTGTATCCGGCGTCAATATCCGTTCGAGAAATGGTGTTTCGCCGCAGGGTGAGAGCCCGTCCATCAATACGCCATGATGTCCGGCTACGCAAAGCCCAACCATCTCCGCAATAAAAGTAGATATATTATCGCCTTGGATTGCTGCTTCGTAAATATATTTAGCTCCTTGCGTCGAATGTATGACGCTCCCGCGCTTACACTTATCCTGTTCGTATAAATAGGCTACAAACGCTTCTGAGAATTTACCCATATCATGCAGAAGTGCGGTAATTCTAGCGACGCGTGCAAAGCCCACGAATTCCGCCCATTTTGATGATAATTCAGCGACTTCCGCCAAATGCTCAGTAGTAGGCTGCTTGCGTTTATCATTAGCAATTCTTGATATGAACATGAACAACCTCACCCCTTATTGGAAACAGCCACCAAGGGACAATGGCCCTACCTAATAAAATTTTATATATTTCAAAAATGACCGAAATCAGTTACTGTAAGATCTTTATTGGTTTGGATATGTAGAATAATACTACTTATAGTAAATATATCATATTTTTACATCTATTTCAATGAAACATCCGCCAAAAGTATATATTTAATTACACAATTTATATTAATTTATATACTGTCCGAAAAAATGGGCTGAAATATACGCCGCCTCCTGTCAAGCAAACAATAATTGTGGACACCTGTTACGCATACGCTTGTACACGGTGTTCCATCGGTGTGTATTGTAACGCAAGCTGTATTAGTTCATAGTTGTCAAAATAGATATATTCATCGATCAACTCTTTGTGATACTTACATTCCCACGCCGTATGTGCTAGACTGTTTTTATCCATATGGACTACCTCCTTTGTTGATGATACGGTCGGCAAACCTTCATCATCTTAACATCGGAGGTTCTTTTCTTAAAGCTAAAGCTTTCTCCCCTCCCCCGGCATAGCCAAGGGTTTATTTGGTTTTGTCCGCTCTTCTACCAAAACTACACTTTAGTGTACAAACAAATCGCCTGAAGCCATTTTAAGATTTCAGGCGATCATGGTTTTTTCTGTCTAATGCTACCAAAAAATATACACGCCTTGGCGAACATAAAAATACCGCGAACCACAAACCATGATTCGCGAGATTGACTGCCCGGCCTTCCGGGCTGTTTAACGCTGACAAAATAGATGCAGCGCAATTTCCTGTATTATCTGGTCTTATCTTAATTAACAGATACAGATATCAACCAAGCACACAAATCATTATTTCTTCTTGCTTAGAAAGATGAACATTGCTGTCATCGCTCCGCCAATAACTAAAACGCCCGCCGCTATCCAAATAAGCATTGAACCAAAGCCCATCTTACCGTTGAATGTGCCATTCTGCCAAGCATCATCTGATAAATCAACTAGATAGCTGCCCATGGGAGTGTGTTCTTCATTCAGCGCAATTAGGACAAGTTCACCAGCTTCATTGATATCCCTTCGGCTGATGGACAGCTCCAACGAATTTTGCATTGTGTCAATCTGTATGATTTCACCAGATGGCAGACTGATGGCTGTCGCACCTTCTGTCAGATCATCTATGAGGATGATTACGACGATTTTACCGGCCTTCTCGTCATACTGTATGGAAAGAGGCTTGAGCATCACAGATACAGGGGAGTCAGCCTGTGAAGAAGATGTGTCCGTCGCTGACGGGCGTGTTGTAGCTGTGGCCGTTGGCGATGCGGACGGGGTGGGAGATGCTGATGGCGCTTCCTCCATAGTGGGTGCAGCTTTCCTCACGTATATCTCAGCAGTTGCCGTTGCTGCGAGGTAATATTCGTCTTCCGCTTTGGTCACGGACAGCAAAGCCGTACCCTTCTTCAGTATGGTCACCGCTCCGTTCCCATCCACTCTGACAGCATTTCCTAAAGCAACCGTATAGCTCAAAGCGCCTGCGCCGCTTCCGCCGCTCACAGTCAGCTTAAAAGGCGCGTGGCCCGCAACGACTCCGGCTGGAATACCGGATATAGTCAGCCTATTCTGTACACTTTTATTCACACTGAGCCGCAGCTTTATTGTTTGGCTTAAGTAGTCGACATCGCCCGCTTTGACGGCTGTGATGATGGCATCGCCCGGCCTCAGAACCGTTACCGTGCCCGTCTTGCTCACTGCGACAGCATCGCCTAAAGTTACAGAATAGCTGAATGCTCCGCTGCCGTTGCCACCGTTGCCGAAAATCTGAAACGACGCGTCGCCGTAGGCGATGGATTCTGGAAATTCAAGATTCAGGCCCGTTGATTGAGCGGCCTTGTTTACTGATAATAAAAATGTATAGGATACCGGCAGGTAATTGTCATCTCCCAGATTGGTGACTTTGATTGCCGCCGCTCCCGCATGCATAATCGTCACCTTGCCCATAGTATCAACAGCAACGGCTTCGCCTGAGATAACAGCATAGCTCAGTGTCCCCGTGCCGCTGCCGCCATCGACAGTGAGGCGGAAAGGCGCATCGCCAAAGGTAAGGTTATCTGGAATACCGCTTACAGTCAGCGGCGTTTGAGCAGCCTTATTCACAACGAGCTCCACGGTTCGTTCCATCGTCAAATAATTTTCAATATCGCTGGGGGTGAACACCACATTAAACCCGTTGTTGATGACGGCAGGTATCGTATCCGGGCTTTTCCAAGTAAAGGCGCCGTCTCCGCTGCCGCCTGTCAGTACGGAATTTGAAAGGGATTGCCCGTATGTGATCGGGGTAGCAGTCGGGAACACCACTATCGGTGCCGCTTTGCCGACTGTGATCGTAACACTGGCGCTTTTTTGGTTGTAGTTGCTGTCTCCGGCTTTGGTTGCCGTGACTGTTGCCGAGCCCGCATTTAGTACCATGACAACGCCTGTTGAAGTATTTACCGAAACGGCGTCGCCTTCCGTGACGGCATAGCTTAAGCTGCCTGTGCCGCTGCCGCCGCTGACCAAGAGATGAAACGGCGCGTTGCCATAGGTCGCGGATGGTTCGGTAATCAACAATGACGCTTGGTCAGCCTTGCGAACCGATACTGCTACCGCTTGGGTCATCGTGATATAGTTGTCCGTATCATTGGGCGTAAATTTCACGTTATAACCACTGTTAACGACGGTGGGTATCGCATCCGGATTTTCCCAAGCAAAGGTGCCGTCTCCGCTGCCGCCCGTCAGCGGAGAAACAGCCAGCGATTGCTCATATGTGATTTCGCCTGCTGTTGGGAAACTAACTGTAGGGGTTGCCTTATTGACGGTGATGTTCACCGTTTGGCGCAGTGTTACGCCCGTGTAGTCATAGTTGTCCACATCATTAGGCGTGAAAATGACGGTATAACCAGTGTTATTAACAGGCGGTGTCGTATCCGGGCTTTCCCAAGTAAAGGCGCCGTCTCCGCTGCCGCCTGTCAGTGCAGAGTCGGACAATGGTTGTCCGTATGTGATGCTGCTGGCAGACGGGTAATTCACCAAGGTCGGTGTCGCCTTATTTACTGTGATATTGACGCTGGCACTTTTTGAATTGTAATTGTTGTCGCCGGCTTTTGTTGTCGTGACGGTTGCCGTCCCCGCTTTAACCACCGTGACAACGCCCGTGAAAGCATTCACCGAAACGGCGTCGCCTTCCGTGACGGCATATCTTAAGCTGCCCGAGCCATTGCCACCGCTGACTGTCAGGCCGAAGGGCACATCGCCGTAGGTCACCGTGCCGGGAACGCCGGCAATGTTCAGCGCGGCCTGCTCAATGCGAGCCACCTCGTAAGTGAGACTTCCCGCTTCGGGCATAAAATAGCTGTCCCATCCCGCGTTCTGGATATATTCCGCTGTCAGGGAATGGGTGCCGCCCCATGCTGTCCACAAAAGCAACACCGCCATAGCGTTAGCGCTTCCGTCGGCCTCACGGTTCAGGGAAGATCGTCCGATTTCCGAGCCATTATCGTAAAAAACGATTTTTCCCTGCGCATTGATGGCTGACAGGCCCGTCACATGCGCAGTCAGGGTTACGATGTCAAAGGCCTCTGCACCCGAAGCAGGTGAAGCTGTAATTCCTGTGCAGGTCAGCAGCTTTTGGGAATCTAGGTATTCCCCGGCATCAAGCTGCGAGCCGGTACCACCCACCGTGCCTGTTATGTAGTCCTTTAGCGCATTCGTACCGTTGCGGGTCATGAGAATAGTCGCATGATTTTGTATAGTCAGGCTGCCGCCTAATATTTGGCTGTTCCCCGAACCGATATCAAAACCATCTGCGCCGCCGGTCGCCGTTAAAGCTGTGTCTTCTCCGTCTACCAGCACAGTTCCTCCGTCGCTGCCATTGCCGCCGCCGACACCTGCGCCACCGCCGCTCCCCAAAGCTTCAACTGTTCCGCCGGCAAAAGTAATGCTACCGCCTGACAAGCCGTTGCCACCACCAATGCCCGCACCGTTGCTGCCGCCGGTGGCGGTCAGGCTGCCGTATCCGTTGATTGAAAGCGCAGATCCGGAGGGTGCCTGGATACCGGCAAAGCCGGCGCTGCTTGAAAGCGTATTGTCGGAGACTAACCTCATATTGACTGTGGCACCGGTCATATTGAATGCGCAGCCGGAGGCAGGCGCGATATCCGCCGCAAACAATATTACATTCGCGCTGCTTCCTGAAGCAACAGTAACGCTTCGGCTGGTCGTGCCGCCCACCAAGGCGTATGCGTTGCCGCTTCCGGTAAGTGTCACGCTATCGCCGCTGACTGTATAGCCGGCACCGTCTGAGAGTGTCGTAGCTTCAAGATCGATGACCGCGTCGGCTAACAGGGTACCGTCTTCATAAGCGCCCGCCTGCGCGCCGGCGCCTGTGCCCTTGACAACGCAAGTGCCAAAGGTCGTCACCGACGCATCAATTCCTCTGCTCTCCAATGAGACGATCGCCTCGTTCTCGATCAGCACCGTGCCGTTTATGCCGTTGCGGCCCCGTCCGATGTCGAGCCCGTATTCCGAGTAAGGAGTAATGGCACTTTGGGCGGTGACTTTGCCGCCGAGTATTTTAATAATTCCGCCGCTTTGAGTGCCGCCCGCGTTAGCTCCGCCCGAGCCAATGCCTGCACCGCCGCCGGCTGCTGAAGTTTCATTGTAATCGCCAAATGCGTGCACAATTCCGTCTGTTATGGTGATGGTGTTGCAGGAACCTCCACCGCCACCGCCGATGCCCGCGCCCCAATTACCTCCATACGCAGTGATAGAGCCGCCATCAATATTGATGGTGCCGCTGCTTGCAAGATAACCGCCGCCAATACCCGCGCCGCCGTATTTGGATGTGGCGGTAATGGTACCGCCGCTGATGGTTGTCGTGCCGCCGCCGCCGCCCCAGCCACCACCAATACCCGCGCCGCCGTAACGGCTGCTGGCCGAAACTTCGCCACCGGAAATCTGAATTGTGCCGCCGCCGCCGCCATCGCCGCCTCCGATGCCCGCACCGTAATCAAGGGCAATCGCAACAACAGTCCCGCCCGATATTGTAATTTTATTGGCTCCTCTGCTGGCACCACCGCCAATACCCGCTGCCCCTGAGGCTACAGACAGATCTCCGCTTGTCGCATTGACAACGCCGCCGGATATCGAAATGATTCCGCTCTGGCCACAGTAACCGCCTCCGATGCCCGCGCCATATCCGTTGCCGTTTGCTGTAACCGTTCCACCGGATATACTGATGATCCCGCCACCTCCATATTCTCGATTGGTAACATTGTCATAACCACCGCCAATCCCCGCGCTGTCTTGGCCGCCTGTTGCCGTTACAGTTCCGCCCGATATAGTCGTCGTACCTGCATTTTCATTATGTCCGCCGCCGATGCCCGCACCGTATTGTCCCCCTGTCGCGCGAATCGTGCCGCCATTGATATTGGTTGCACCACCGAGTTCCCAATAGGCGCCGCCAATACCTGCGCCGTATTGTCCGCCCTGGGCATTCAGTGTCCCTGTGCCGGCTTCCTGGCCATAAATGGTCAGGAAATTGCCGTTTGATACACCAATTCCCGCTTTACTGCTATTGCCTGTGACCGACAGCGTATATCCGTCTGCAAGAATCAGGTTGGCGCTGCCGCTTACAGTGATAGTTCCATTTCGAGTAACATTGCTGTTGACCACGTACCAGCCGCTGCTCAACGTGGCGGTATCGGCAGTGATTGGGGTAACGGTCAGCTCACCCGTTGTTTTTATATTGCCATTTTCATCGATATAGATATACCCGGTATTTGCTAACGCCGCTGTGGGTACGAATGTGAGTATCAGTGTCGCCATAAGCAGCAAGCTAATAACCATTTTTGCTTTCATGATACTTTCCCTTTCGTCTATTCTCCGTATGGTATGGCACGTGCTGTGCAGGCATGCTTCGATGGAGCGTCTGTTTCCGGTGTGCAAACCACAATTATATCCGCCCGAGCGGCTTCTCTCTCCGCGCTGCTTAATATTGCAAAGAAGTCCTTTCGACGCTATAATAAAACCATCAATAACGGTATAATGACTGTAGTCATTATACCATATTTCCATGTGGAATCAATAGGAGTACGTTTATGAATAAAAAAGACAGCAGATCCAGAAAAGACAGGGCATTCGAAACAAGGAGCCGACTGTATGCCACTGCCGATGCAATGTTTACGCAATATGGTTTCGACAATGTAAGCGTGGATAGAATCGTCGTGGAAGCCGGACTTTCCAAAGGCACTTTTTACGTGCATTTCGAATCAAAAGACGATCTGCTCGTGTCTTTAATTTCGGATTATGTTGAGAAGGTCGATATGGACTATCAGGCTTTTATTGATACCTTTTCTCCCGACATGCCGGCAGCAGATATTCTCTTGCACCTTACTGAGAAAATAATGGATGTAATAATCGATACAATTGGACTAGAAAGAATGAAAACACTCTACAGGGCACAGTTGACGAATATTTCGCGTTCTGGAACTGCTGCAAGCTACCAACGGATGCTTTATAAAACGATAATGGATGTGCTGGACAGAGGAATGCAAAGAAGGGAGTTTGTCACCACACTGACGTTGGAAGAACTGGCGAATCATTTGATCCTGGCCATGCGCGGGCTGACCTATGAGTGGTGTATCCGTTATCCGGATTTTGATTTGAAGACACAATCGCGGACGCATTTTGAGATTATATTAAAAGGTATTCAGAAAGAGTGCCAATCCTAAGGCCAACTTGCAATTCGCTCCCCTTCGGTTAATCATAAAGAAGCCGCGAAATATACCATAAATCCGAATTTTGAGCGGAGATTTAGCAATATTATTTTTCTATCAAATTTAAAAATATACAAGAAAACAGCTCACAGGTTCAAAACCTGTGGGCTGTAAGAACATTGGTGTGCTTTGACTATTTAGATGACGCTGATTTCGGGCAGTAAAAAATTCACAAACCACAAAAGCAGTTTGCGATATTGGATCCAGCGCCACGCTGGTGGAATGTGTTGACGAAAAAGATGCAGCCCATTCTAGACAGAAGAAAATGCTCAACCGGAGCAGAATTGACCCCTCTCAATAACTGGGCATCTAGGGTTTGAAAGTCGTTATCTTGTTTTCTTCAAAAATAAATATGCATTTTCTCATTTTGGATACCAATTTCATAAGTGCATTACCAATAAAACTGGCTTTTATAAAAGCTTTTTTGAGGAATAAAGGGGATACTTGGAATGTCCATTTTTTTCAGATCTCAATCTCAAATTCATTTTCCGTCATCCTGTCTTTCCTCCTGCTTTTTCATTTGTTCATCTATAGTTTGCTGAAATAATAGTGGCTCAAAAAAATATGCTAATGTATCTTTAAATTTTCGGTTTTCATTTTCCGTGATTATATGATCGAGTATGTTTGCAAGATACCATAAAAAAGGCAGCGCTTGAACAGGTTTATTTTTCAATAATATTCTATCAACTGCTTCATAAGAGCCCGTTATTTTTTGTTTAGAATTTAAGTAACGGTCTTTATTAGGATCACATGGTAGAATAAGACCTTTGTTCAAAACATAAATCATGTTAATGCACATGGATTTCGGTACATGATTATTTAACTCCTCAAGTAACTTTATAAGCTCTTTGAGTGATTTATCAGATCTATATGCAAAAACTGAAAAAACAATATTATCTTGGACATCTGCATATTGTCCGGATTTATCGAACTTATACATAAGGGCCTTTAAACTTGCACAATTTATTATGGATTTTCTTAATTCTTCAGTTGAAAGGCTTGATTTTATTTCTATTGACGCCAAAACAGACTCTATCGGTATATATGATATAGTTGAAGTGCTTACAAATTTAGTATAGTATTCCTTCTTGCAAATCATACAATCTTGTTCTAAACTCCGATTAGTCAGACTATTAATAGCATAACCCTTTGTTATTGTAAAAGAAGTAGGTAAAATGTCTTTAATGATCTTAATGAGTTCTTCCTCTCTTGCATCTCCTCTATGACGAGGATGGGAAATAGCGTCTTCCTGTTCGAGTAATACATTTAGTTTTTTTAAAATATTATCATACCACTCACACAAAAAGGGTATATTAAAAGTTCTACCATATTTTATTGAATTCATTTTCTCAATAAACTCTTTCAAATTCATGTGATCCCCTCGTTTTTATTACTTCGTGATAAATATTGAGTTTAGTATTCTGTTTAAAAAATATACACTTGTTTTATTTATTATATAACAAACAGCCCACAGGTTCAAATCCTGTGAGCTGTTTGTTATTGGTGTGCCCGGGAGGATTCGAACCTCTGACCTTTGGAGTCGGAGTCCAACGCTCTATCCAGCTGAGCTACGGGCACATGTGACGCTTAACTAATATACCATATATATTACGCATGTCAATAAAAAAGGAATATATCAGAAATACTGGTACAGTGTACAACGGATATTTCCGTTATACAGTTTGCGCTTTTTAGTGGCTCTGGCTCCGAAAAATCGCTCAAACTGATCATCAGCGGTAATAATAAATTTTCTGTCCACATGTTCAAGCGCTTTGCCCATATCCCGGTAAAGCAGCTCAACGCTCTTTTTCTCACCAAGACGCTCGGCGTATGGCGGATTGGTAAGAACAGTGCAATTATTTCTTTTAAAATCTCTCAAATCAGCATGATATAGCCTTAAACTGACTCCCGCTGCCTGTGCGTTTTTATCGGCTGCGCTTAGGGCATTCCGATCGATATCCGATGCCAGCACAATGCATGGCTCCTTGATTTTCTGTCTGGCAGATTCTCGCTCATGTACCCATTCATTTTTAAATAAATGCCATTTTTCGCCGTCAAAAGAGCGTCCAGTGCCCGGAGCAATATTTGAGCCGATCATCGCGGCTTCTATCGCAATCGTTCCTGATCCGCACATCGGATCGGAGAATTCACCGCTTTCCCATCCGGTCAGCATAACAAGCCCGGCCGCAAGCGTTTCTCTGATCGGCGCTTTTACATTAGCCATGCGATAGCCCCTTCTGTTAAGACCAGCTCCGCTGACATTCAAACAAATCGATACCTGATCGCACAGTATCTTAATATGAATATCATACCTATGCCCCGTTTCCGGTAAAACGTTCGTCCTGTAGCGCGACATAAGACGAGTAACTACGGCTTTCTTACTGATCGATTGAATATCAGATACGCTAAAAAGCTGGCTTTTTACCGAATCGGCATTGACGGGGAAACATGCGTCCCGAGGAATGTAATTTTCCCATTCAACCCCTTTGATGCCTTCAAAAAGCGCGTCAAAAGTTGTCGCAACAAAACTGCCAATCTCAATATAGACCCTATCTGCGCTTCTAAGCCAAATATTGGCTTTTGCAATGCCTTGTTCATCCGCATCAAAATAAACCCGCGCATTCTGAATGCTGACATGATTTAAACCAAGCTTTTTTAATTCCGTAGCAACTATCGATTCAAGCCCAAAAGCGCAGGACGCAAAGCATCTATGCGTCATCTGCTTTCATCCCATCTATTAAGTTTAACTCCGTTAATGTAGAGTCCAAAATTGCAGCCTAAAAACCTGGCGCTCTTTTCACACATACGCATCCTTGTCATATAAATGGTCAGAAAATCGAGGGGTGAAGAGCTTGTGTTCATCTCGTAATCTATCGAAATCGTATCTTCCCCCACTGTCAACTTTGTGGATTGTATCGAATAGTTTACACGATCATGAATGTCTAACGCATCATACTTTTTAACTCTGACTCTCGCACGATGCGCATCTACTTTATCAGCAATTATCAATGCAGCCGAAACGTCGCTAATCGGGTTCCCGGTTTCCTCTTCATGGGAACCGACGGCGGCACAAATATCGCACGCTTCAGAAACAGGCATACCCATCTCGCAAAGTATCGGGAAAAGCATGACCGCTCCGTTAAGCCCATGGTATTTCCTGTTAACCAGATTTCCCACATCATGCACCCATCCCGCTATTTTCGCAAGTTCGACGCGTCTTTGTGGTACGTTAAGTTTTGATAATATTTCGCCGGCTATGCGGCTTACATAACCGACATGTCTTGGGCCATGATCTGTGTAGCCAATCATTTCAAGGCATTTATTTGAATGATTGACAAGCTCTTTTATCTTTTCACTCTTTTTTATATCTTCAATAGTAATTGTCAATATTTATTCTCCCATATTGATTAAAGAATCGTAATCCTTATCGCCCGTAAAATCCCTGTCTATATTGACCTCACCGCCGAGTTCTTCCAGCGCGTTTTTTATAGACATATAATCAAAATATGCGATATCTTCGCTTTTCAGTGCTTCTTCAAGATACGGAAGCGCTTTATCGTTTCCGATTTTTCCAAGGCAGCTCGCATAAAACGCTTTCTTATTGCCGCTGTATAAAAACTTTTCAAGCGCAAAGTTATATGTTCTCTCATCGTAAGGCAGATCGGTGAGAATATCAAGAAAGCAATCCGATGGATAGCTGTTATCCGCCGCCTCATATGCGGCAATAACATTTTCTAATTGCTCAGCACCAGAATTTTTGAGTTCTTGCGCACATGCCTCTGAAAAAGTACTAATCTCGTTTGACTCAGCGATAATATTAATGTAATGACGGTATGGATGCGGCATATCCATTTCCCCAAAGAGGCGTACTATGACTGTCTTGATTTCATCGCTTTTTTCTCCCTCGTAATTTTTGAGCAATGATAGTAACAAAGGGTATGTCTGCTCTTTTTTATCCGTTATATTATTGAGCAAAACTCCCGGAAGCGTAATGTTAGAAAGCATATACTTTCCAAAAATCTCAATTAGCTTTGCCACATCAAAAGCCTTAAAGTAACTGTTTGGCGACATCCCTGAAAGCCAATCTTTGGGTGTATTTAGCCACTCAAGATAAAAATTGGGGGCTTTTTCCTCAAGCTCTTCGTCATCTATAGCATTCGATCTTTTGTATTCAGTTAAAAACTCGCTGAACTTATCTTCAAAATCAATTAACATCGTCCTCACCCTTGACTGGTTCTTCATAAATGATATTGTAATACTTATTAAAGGTACCTATAGTCGCACCGTATCTTTGGATCAAATCTTTTTTAAGTGGAACATCAACATTTCCGACAAGTTCACTTACGCAATATTCCAGTGCCGCAGCGAAAGACTGAGGCTTTGTGATCCACATACCTGTATCGTTTCTTTCTTTAGCGATTGAGGTTAGCAGCTCAACACCAGATGCTACAAAATCGTCATTATACCTTTGCCGAGTATTTTTAACAAAACAATCCAGTGCATCTGCATACGGTTTAGGGAGATTTTTTATTTCTTCGGAAATGCTTCCCACCCTGACTTCTACAATGTTACCCCTGATATAAGCAACATACGGTTCTTTAGCACCTATCCGTTTCAAACACATAAAAATATCGTTTTTGATTTCATCGGGCTCAGTGCTTTTCAGCAAAAAGTTTCTAAATTCTTCTTCCACACTGTCATCTTTGAACATACACATTATTTCAATTACGATCTTTTTAATGTAATCGTCTCCGAAATATAAACCCCATAAGATAATTGACCTGAAATATTCGTCATGTTTCCATTTATCTTCTAAAGTGCCATCCTTTTGTTTTAGACACTCGTTTAGGTATTTTATCCTTAATTTAATTTCATCAAACTGAACCTGATAGACATATTCTAACTTTTTGTTGGCGCCATATTTTTTTGCTTCGGCGGCTTTGTAATTGTAATATGAAGCTAGACTGTTGGTTGGATCTATCTTCAATACTTTAACGAAGCATTCAACTGCTTCAGAATATAATTCGAAATTGTATGCGGCTAAACCACAAAAATGCAACAACCGTATATCGTAAGGCTGAAAACTGACAATCTTTGAAAACCATTTATATGCCTTATCATGATAACCAAGCTCACAATATGTCAGTGCCAGTTTATGCATGTCGTCGGGATCTATATCGCTTAATTTCTCCAGTTTTGCAAGATATTCTGATGCGAGCCCGTATTCGTGCATATCCGAATAGAAAAATGCGAGATTACAGCAGGCATGAAGATTTAACGGCTGAGTGCTAAGAACCTTTTTGGACAACTCTATAGCTTTTGTTTTCTGACCATCAAAAAAGTATGATAAAGAAAGGTTGTTCATTGCCGGAAACATTGTTTTGTCACGATTTATCACGTTTTCAAGATGTTTTATGGCTGTCCTGTAATCACCTTTGTCGAGATATTGTTTGCCTTCGTATGCCTCTTCTAGCACCATACGTCGGCTGATATCGTGCAATAAGCCTTCTTCCGTCATATCCTCTTCGTCCAGTATATCGAACAGCTCGTCAATTTCTTCCGCAAATTCACCGTTTGGATCAATTGAGAGATATTGCTCAAATGCTTCATCAGCCAGCACGTAATTCTTCATTCCCATATAATTACATCCAAGTGCAAAAAGGCATTCAGTCGGCGTATTTCCATAACGTGCAATTTTCAGTAAAACGTCATTAGATTCAGCATATAACCCCATCTCAGAATAAACTTGAGCAATGCTAAGAAGATATTCAACGTTATCAGGCTCCATACCGAGCACTTGTCGATACAGTTGCAACGCCTCTAAAAAATTTCCTGCGTCAAAATGTTTTTCCGCTTTTTTTAAAAAAAATGCCGCAGGTTGGTTAAAGTTCAGTACTTTATTTTGCGGCTTGCTGCTTTCTTTCATTCGCCCTCCTTTGCAAAATCATTATATCACAAACATAAAATTTAGCCTATAATAAGCTTATTCTTTAATGCAAATAAATTGAACTCTCTGAGCGTCCTGATGATAAGGGTTAAGCGTGAAACAGTCAAATACATCGACTGTAGCGAATCCTTTAGACAGCATAATCTTCCTCACCGAATTAATATCATGAGCATATTGTACATGCTGCTCTGAGAGTCTTTCATAAAAATCCCCATTACGCAAAAAAAGCGTAACATCCATGCGCAAAAAATTCTTTTTTGTCTCATATGTATTCATCCAAATACATACTGTATCTTCGCCATCATCGAAATAGATCTGTCCGTCCATGATATCAACTAATTTATACCTTGTGCTGATATCAAATAAAAGCAGCCCACCCGGGTTCAATGCATTATACGCTGAGCATGCAAACATGCCGACTCCGGTATGATTAAGGTAGTTTGGGCCATCACAGGCACAAACGATGGCGTCAACGCTGTTGGCCACCTCAATTTCCCTCATATCCTGCCGGATAAAAGTAATGTCATACCCGCGCTTTCTCGCTCTTTCTGATGCGACTTTGAGCATGCTTGGCGATATGTCTGAAGCAATAATATCATAACCATGGCGATAAAGCTCAAAGGTTATGCTCCCCGTACCGCATCCAGCTTCATAAATACGCATAGCATTTCTTTGTTTTAAAAAAGCATGCAGATATTCAGTCCATTTTTTATAATCCACATCAGACATTAATTCATCATAAACATCTGCCAGAAAAGTATAAGCGTTCAATAGACCTCCTTTCGTTATTGCCCGTTTGAATATCAACAATATACTACACCACATTGTTTTTATGCAACCAGTGCGAATACTTAATTTACATAATTTTAATATTTATTAGATCTGAAACGATCTGGTTGACGATATGTCTTGCTGATGTTATAATTCATGTACCAAACAGTTTGAGGCGCAGTTTTCATGAGTATACTAAACTGAGGCATCGGGTGCCACTTGAGGTTTTGCAGAAAGGGTAAACTGCCGAAGATAAAGCTATTCCGAGAGGCTTTGTCTGGGTGTATGGTTAATAGCCTTACAACTGCCGTCTTTTGACGGAGCGCTGCTGTTATTTTAAGTCATATTTGATGATATTAGCGCGCGATTTGGCTATGCGTGCTATTTTTATATTTTAACGTTTTAGGAGGACACACAGTTGAAGACGTTTAATGTGGGTATCGTAGGGGCAACAGGTATGGTCGGGCAGCGATTTATTTCCCTTCTTCCGGACCACCCCTGGTTTCATATAAGTCATTTGAGTGCAAGCGCGAAATCAGCCGGGAAATCATATGAGGATGCCGTTTGTGGCAGATGGGTAATGTCCTCTCCAATACCTGATAAGATTGCAAAAATGACGGTGTTTGACGCTAATGATATCGATGCCGTAAAAGATAATGTGGATTTTGTTTTTTGCGCAATTAATTTAGATAAGGAACAAACAAAAGCCATCGAAGAGGCATATGCTAAAGCAGAGATACCGGTTGTATCCAATAATAGCGCGCACAGAGGTACGGCGGATGTTCCCATGCTGATACCCGAAATCAACGCGGACCATGCAGATGTCATAGTTAAGCAGCGTAAACGTCTTGGTACCCGCCGCGGATTTATTGCTGTTAAACCTAATTGCTCTATACAAACGTATGTACCAGCATTGCATCCGCTTTTCGATTTTGGGATCGAGGAGATTGTAGTTTGTACATATCAGGCGATTTCAGGTGCGGGCAAAACATTCGAATCATGGCCGGAGATGAATGATAACGTCATTCCGTATATCGGCGGTGAAGAACAAAAAAGTGAACAGGAACCTTTAAAAATCTGGGGCAGTATCGGTGAAGACGGTATTATCAATGCTGATATGCCGGTTATCACCAGTCAATGTATTCGTGTGCCTGTTACCGACGGTCATATGGCGGCAGCCTTTGTCCGCTTCACCCGCAAACCGTCCATTCAGCAGATAAAAGAAAGATGGCAATGCTTTAAAGGACTTCCACAGCAGCTCGGTTTGCCGAGTTCTCCCGAAAAATTCTTGATATACTTTGAAGATGACTCAAGGCCTCAATGCCGTTTAGATAGAAACAACGGCAACGGCATGTCGGTATCAATCGGACGCCTTCGTGAAGATCCGATATATGATTATAAGTTTGTCTGCCTTAGCCACAACACGCTTCGGGGTGCCGCAGGCGGGGCTGTGCTTGTCGCGGAACTCTTGGCAACCAAAGGTTATTTTGACAGGTAATACGCCTTAACCCTAAAAAAATATAAGGAGTGGGAATTATGAGTATTTTTACAGGGGCCGGAACAGCGCTGGTAACACCGTTTAATGACAAGGGTATCGATTTTTCTGCTTTTGAAACACTTATCGAATACCAGATAGAAAATGGTATTGATGCACTGATTGTTTGCGGAACGACCGGCGAATCTTCTACGATGACAAAAGAGGAAGATCTAAGCGCAATCGAATTTGTTGTCAAGCTGGCATCAGGCCGTGTACCCGTTATTGCCGGAACGGGCAGCAACAATACCGTAACTGCAATTGAAATATCGATGGAAGCATCGGATCTTGGTGCTGATGCGCTACTTGTTGTGACGCCTTATTACAATAAATGTACTGATACAGGGCTGATACGTCATTATCTGATGATTGCGGACGCGGTAGAAATACCAATCATAACGTATAACGTCCCTGGCAGAACGGGTGTTAATATAAGCCCATCTGTAATGAAGGAAATTAGTGGGCATGAAAACATCGTTGCTATAAAGGAAGCCAGCGGTAACATTACCCAGATCGCCGAAACAGCACGTCTTTGCCCAAATATCGATATTTATTCTGGGAATGATGATCATGTTGTTCCGGTATTGTCACTTGGAGGCAAGGGCGTTATATCCGTGGTTTCAAATGTCGCTCCAAAGATGACTCACGATATGGTTGAAAGTTTCTTTAAAGGCAATACACAAAAAGCAAAAGAATTACAGCTGAAGCTTAATCCTCTTGTCAAAGCACTTTTCTCAGAGGTCAATCCTATTCCGGTTAAAACAGCGCTCAACATGATCGGAATCAACGCGGGGCTACTTCGGATGCCTTTGTGCGAGATGAGCGCCGACAAGGCTGTCAATCTTAAAAAAGAGCTGATCGCGCTTGGGTTTGATATTGCATAGATAAAAATGCCGCCCAAAACGGCAATTGCAGAAAAAATAACAAACTAAACGAAAGAGGTGAGCGTAATCAACATTATTATATGTGGCGCTAACGGAAAAATGGGCCAGGTATTAAAAGACGCCGCAGCAAAGATAGACGACATATGCGTTGTCGCCGGAGTGGATAAGTTCCCAAATAATGCACTAAATGATTTTACTGTGTATGACCGGATTGAAAACTGCAAAAGCAAGGCGGATGTCATCATCGATTTTTCAAGGCCCGATGCTTTGGCTGATAATATATTTTATTCGCAAAAGAATGCTACCCCTCTGGTGATCGCAACAACCGGATTTTCACAGGAAGAAAAAAATAAAATTATCGAAGCGTCAAAAATAATACCGATCTTTTTGTCCGCCAATATGTCTCTTGGCGTCAATCTTCAGATGGGACTTGCTAAGAAGGCTGCCGCATTTTTAGGTGAGGCATATGACATCGAAATCATAGAAAAACATCACAACCAAAAGGTTGATGCACCAAGCGGCACAGCATATGCCATTGCAGACAGTATCAACGAATCTTTTGTGGATCCAAAAGAATATGTATATGGCAGACATACCAAAACACAAAAGCGAGGCAGAGAGATCGGCATCCATGCGGTGCGCGGCGGAACCATTTCTGGAGAACACAGCGTGATGTTTATCGGAACGGATGAAATACTCGAAATTAACCACACCGCACAATCAAAGCATATTTTTGCTTTTGGCGCGCTAAGGGCAGCAAAGTTCTTAATAGGCAAGCCTGCCGGATTATATAACATGAACGACATCATATCTCAGAGCGCCATCACGAACATATACAAGGACGAAGAGCAAGCCATGATAACTTTGGTCGACATACCTTTTTCTCCAACCGTCATTGCGGGCGTATTTTCGGCCATTGCGACCCAAAACATTAAGCTAGACATCATCAGCCAGACGAGCCCTTACAATGGATATGTCAGTTTGTCATTCTCTATGCAGCACAGTGATTTAAATAAATGTACTGAGATTTTAAAAAAATTCGGAAACAACCAGTTAAGAATTATCGCGAACACTTCTCTTTCAAAGCTGACCGTCGAAGGAGCCGGCATGCAGCGGCAGTCAGGTGTGGCATCAAAGCTATTTGGGGCGCTTGCTGAAAAAAATATCGGCATTTACATAATCACCACATCCGAGACAAAAATATGTTTTTGCGTGGACAGTGAGAAGGCGATTGATGCGATTAGTGTGGTATCAGAAGCGTTTTCTCTGTAACAATGTATATGGCAGGCTAATTGCCTGCCATTTTTTTATTCTCCGAATCTTTTTATCTTTTATAAATGCAGTATTAATGCCGGCTAATTAGAAAAAGGGCTGTTAGCTCTTTTTATTGATTATTTAAGACCAATATCGTTTCGGTACTGAGCACCCTCAAATTGGATTTTGCGAACCCCGGCATATGCTTTTTCCCGTGCATTTACTATATCTTCCCCAAGCGCTGTTACCCCTAGCACTCTTCCGCCGTTCGTGACGTACCGCTTATCTTTTATAGCGGTTCCCGCATGAAAAACTACAGCATCGTTTACAGAATCAATGCCGTTTATCTGAATGTTTTTAGAATATTCCCCGGGGTATCCGCCCGATGCCATAACGATACATACCGCACTTCTTTTGTCCCATTCAAGCGTGATTTCGGAAAGACGGCCATCAACTACTGCATTTATTACAGTCAGTAGATCATTTTTCATACGCGGTAAAACAACCTGAGCCTCGGGATCACCGAACCGCGCGTTATACTCTAAAAGCCTCGGACCATATTTTGTCAGCATCAACCCGAAGAATATTACACCCTTAAATATAATGCCTTCCTGATTGAGCGCATATAGTGTTCTTTTTATGATTTTCTCTTCAACTTCCGACTTAATGGCATCTGTATATTTTGGCGAAGGGGAGAACGTTCCCATTCCTCCAGTGTTTGGTCCTTTGTCATCGTCAAATATCCGTTTATGATCCTGTGCGCTGGCCATAGGCAATATCGTTTTCCCATCGCAAAAAGTGAGTATGGAAACCTCCGGGCCTTCAAGATATTCCTCTATCACAACGCGGTTTCCCGCATTTCCGAAGACTTTCCTGACCATGATATCTTCAAGCGCCGTTTTTGCCTCTGCCCTTGTTTGGCATATGATAACGCCTTTCCCTAGCGCCAGCCCGTCTGCTTTGATAACGGAGGGCAAACTACACGAATCAACATACTTACACGCGCTTTGGTAATCGGAGAATTCTTCATAGGCCGCTGTTGGTATACTGTATTTTTTCATTATTCGCTTGGCAAACACCTTGCTTCCTTCCATTTGAGCCGCTGCGGCCGTAGGCCCAAAAGCTTTGATACCCTCACATTGCAATCTGTCAACCATACCCATATATAGCGGATCATCGGGTGCCACAATCACAAGATCAAACCATTTATTTTTAGCATAAGCGACCATGCCGTCAATGTCCGTTGCTTTTATGGGCACGCATTTTGCGATCTTACCAATCCCTCCGTTGCCCGGTGCACAGTGTATTTCTGCAATATCTGCATTCTGTATCAGTTTCCATATAATCGCATGCTCTCTTCCGCCACCGCCTACGACAAGTATCTTCATGTCTATCCCCTTCTAATGCTTAAAATGCCGTATACCCGTAAATACCATGGAAATACCGAGTTCGTCGCATGCTTTAATCGAATCTTCGTCCCGCACGCTTCCTCCCGGCTGGATAATCGAATTAATACCGTATTTTGCGGCAAGCCTGACGCAGTCGTCGAATGGAAAAAATGCATCTGAAGCGAGTGCCGCTCCATTAGCGCCGTCTCCTGCCCTTTGGAGCGCTGCCTCTGCCGCCCAGATTCTTGACACCTGTCCCGGTCCAAGGCCTAAAGACTGTTTGTCTTTCGCTACGGCAATCCCGTTCGATTTGATATGCTTGACAAGCTTCCATGCAAATACCATATCATCCATTTCTTTTTCAGTAGGCTTACGCTTTGTAACTACTTTGAGTTCTCCGTCAAAGAGCTTTGTATCAGGCTGTTGAATAAGCAGTCCGCCAGCCGGTTTTTTGATGTCAACCGCATTTTCATTAATCTTTTTGCGGATATCAGATAATAGCAGTATACGAAGGTTCTTTTTGGCTTTCAAAATATCAAGCGCGTCTTTTGAAAACCCAGGCGCGATAACGATTTCAAGAAATATTTTAGCCATTTCTTCAGCAGTTTTTCTATCGACAGTTGCGTTTAATGCCACAATACCGCCGTATATCGATACAGGATCTGCCGAGTATGCTTTCATATACGCGTCATAAACATTGTCCGCACTGCCCACGCCGCACGGATTCGCGTGTTTTGACGCAACAACGGTGATCTCATCGAATTCCCGTAGGCAGTCGAGCGCTCCGTTTGTGTCGTTAATGTTATTGAACGATAGTTCTTTGCCCCATAGTTGTTCTGCTGACGGCAGCGTTCCTTCCGTCTCAAACGGCTCCCGATAAAATGCGGCATTCTGGTGTGGGTTTTCACCATATCGCATGTCCTGAACTTTCTCATATGTCAACGTCAGTTTTTCCGGGTATCCTCCTCCGTTCTTTTTTCTCAAATATCCTGCGATTAGCGCATCATAAGCCGCTGTATGTTCAAACGCTTTGACACAAAGGTCAAATTTTGTTTCTTTCGTAACCCCTCCGTCTTGTAGCTCACTAAGCACCCGCATATAATCCGACGGATCTACAACCGAGGTCACATCCTGCCAGTTTTTCGCAGCGGCGCGCAGCATCGTTGGCCCGCCGATATCGATATTCTCTATTGCTTCTTCCAGCGCAACACCTTCTTTTGATATGGTCTGCTTGAATGGATATAGGTTGACCGCTACGATATCAATCAAATCTATTTCCAATTTATTTATCTGATCCATATGCTCTTGCCTTGTGCGCATTGCGAGTATGCCCGCATGTATTTTTGGGTGCAGCGTCTTGACTCGCCCATCGAGGCATTCCGGAAACCCTGTGATATCTGATACATTTTTAACGGGGATACCGGCCTGCTCAAGAGTGCGCTGAGTGCCGCCGGTAGATAATAATTCAAACCCCTGTTCACATAGACCTAACGCAAAATCGATAATTCCTGTCTTATCAAAAACGCTTAAAAACGCTCTTTTCATGCACAATCCTCCATAAATATCTGATAGTTGTTATCATTAAATATTATAACTGCTGCGGCTCATCCAAAATCCTAACTCTTCTTCCGCAAAGCTCAAGTCTGCCCTCGCAGAGAAGCTTGACAGATTCAACCAATATTTCGTGTTCTACCTTAAGTACTCTGGCAGCGAGCGTTTCGGCCGTATCGTCAGCAAACACGCAAACACTTTTCTGCATAATAATCGGCCCTGTATCAGTACCCTCGTCGACAAAGTGTACAGTAGCACCCGAAACCTTTGCACCATAATCCAGAACAGCCTGATGAACTCTAATTCCAAAATATCCTTTTCCGCAGAAAGAAGGAATCAGTGCAGGGTGTACATTAACGATAGTAAACTTATTGACAACCTCACTTCCAAGGATAGACATATACCCTGCGAGTATGATGGCCTGACCGTAAAAACGCTCTATAGAGCCTATAATTGCTGCATCATGGTCTTTCTGTGATGCATAATCGGCCACGCTGATGACCACGCTGGGCACTCCCGCTTTTCTCGCACGTTCGAGTGCGTAGATACCCGGTTTGCTCGCGATCACACCGACGACCTTTGCTGGTATTCTACCATCACGGCAAGCATCCAGAATAGATTGAAAATTTGTACCGCTGCCCGATACCATCACAACAAGTCTTTCTATCCGCACAATGTTACTCCTTCACCTTCAACCACTCTGCCGATCACAAACGATGCTTCCCCTAAATCTTTTGCGGCAAATGCTACGTCACTTGCGATTTCTTTATCGACCGCAAGCACCATTCCGATGCCCATATTGAATGTATTGTAAGCATCTATTAATTTGAGGTTCGCTTCTCCTACAAGAAGATTAAACACCGGTGGCATGTCCCAACTGCCAAGGTCAATCTGCGCACCCAGCCCTTTTGGTAGCATCCTTGGTATATTCTCAATAAACCCACCGCCTGTGATATGTGCAACGCCTTTGATTTCGTACATTTCCATAAGCTTAAGAATGGTTTTTACGTATATTCTTGTTGGCGTCAAAATCTCATCGCCAAGCGTTTTGCGGAACATTTCAATGTACTGTGCCAAAGGCCGCTTTTCCATTTTGACAACCTTGCGTACAAGTGAAAAGCCGTTGCTGTGTATACCAGATGATTTTAGACCGATAATAACATCTCCTGCTTTGATGTTTTTTCCGTTTACGATCTTGTTTTTTGCCACATTGCCCACACAAAACCCGGCGATATCGTATTCTCCCGCTTTATAAAACCCGGGCATCTCAGCTGTTTCTCCGCCTATCAGTGCACATCCTGCCTGCTCGCACCCCTCCGCCACACCTTTGACGATTTCGGCTGCGATTGCAGGTTCTAGCTTGCCCATTGCAATATAATCAAGAAAAAACATCGGCTGCGCTCCATGACATACAACATCGTTGGCGCACATCGCGACACAATCGATGCCGATGGTGTCATGCTTTTGCAAAACAAATGCAGCTTTTAGCTTTGTGCCCACTCCGTCCGTACCGGCCACCAGCACGCTGTCACCATTGTCATACATGCCTCCAAACGACCCCAGCCCCTCTAGCACATTATTATTAAAAGTTGACGCAGCGTAAGATTTCATCAGGCTGACGGCACGATACCCCGCCTCAACGTCTACGCCGGCGTCTTTATATGTATACCCCATTATTGTCTCCTTATTTATCCAAGATGCTATTATTTCCACATTTTAAAAGGTGTCCGACATTTTCCGCGTATTCCCCATTAAAGCATCCGACACAAAAATTACAGGCGGCTCCTTCAACAGTCTTTAACAAATCCTCTATGCTCAGATAATGCAGAGAATCCGCTCCGATCAATTTCCTTATGTCTTCTACAGAATTTTTAGCGCCGATCAACTGATCATGCGATGGCGTATCAATTCCAAAAAAACACGGGGATTTTATCTGCGGCGAGCTGATCTGCATATGAACTTCTTTTGCTCCCGCAAGCTTAATCATTTCAACTATCCTTTTACTCGTCGTTCCTCTGACAATCGAATCATCAATCAGCAATACGCGCTTGCCTCGAACATTACGCTTTAGAGGAGTTAGCTTTAAGCTGACACCAATCTCTCTTTTCACCTGCGCAGGCTGTATAAACGTCCTACCCACATACCTATTTTTCTCCAGCGCTTCCTTATATGGTATTCCTGACTGCGCGGCATACCCCATGGCAGCAGGTGTTGCCGAATCAGGAACACCCGCCACCATATCTGCCTCAATAGGATTTGTTAATGCCAGCCGTGCGCCCGCATGTTCGCGTGCCTTATGAACTGAAATTCCATCTATATCCGAATCCGGACGCGCGAAATATACAAATTCAAAAATGCAAAGCGCCGTATCCGGTGCCCTTGGCCCCTGATAAGATTTCAGCCCAGATTTGCTAACGGCGATAATCTCCCCCGGACGCAAATCTCTGATAAACTCCGCGCCAATCGTATCAAACGCGCAAGATTCCGAAGCAAACACGAAATTATTATCGATCTTTCCAAGTGCAATCGGCCGAATGCCTCTCGGATCCCTAACGGCTATGACCATATCCGGGGTCATAATGACAAGCGCATAGCTGCCTTTAAGAAGGCTCATTGTTTTCTTTATTGCCTCGATAATACAACCGTCGCTGTGTTTGGCAATCAGGCTAGCGATAACCTCTGTATCAATCGACGTCTGAAAAATCGAGCCATCGTTTTCAAGCCCTTCCCGAAGTTCTTTCGCATTTATCAAGTTGCCGTTGTGCGCCAGTGCAAGGTTGCCTTTTTTCGAGCTAATCACAAGAGGCTGTGCGTTTGTGAGTTGGTTGTCTCCTGTTGTCGAATAACGCACGTGTCCAATTGCGGCATGCGCTCCGTTTAACTTTTCAAGCCCGTTCTTAAAAACTTCGGATATAAGACCCATATCTTTTTGGTAGTCGATCTTGCCTTCTTTCGCAACGGCAATACCACCGCTTTCCTGCCCTCTATGCTGCAGCGCAAAAAGACCATAATACGTAGCTTCTGCGGGCTCAATAATATTTTCTGTACAATATATGCCAAATACACCGCATTCTTCATGCATGCAGTCGTCAAACGGCTTTAATCTTTGATAAAGCTGAGGTAGTTTAATTTTAAGTGGCATGTCACTCACCCATCAATCTTTGGATAATCTCTCTGTATGCATCTTCAACGTCACCTAAGTCTCTGCGGAACCTATCTTTATCGAGTTTTTTGCCCGTTTTGATATCCCAAAATCTGCAGGTGTCAGGAGAAATCTCATCTGCCAATATAATTTCCTCTTTAAATCGCCCAAACTCAAGTTTCAAATCGATCAGCTCAATGCCGAATTGCCGCAGATACCGAGACAGTATTTCGTTGGTCTTAAACGAATAGGCTTTGATCTTTTCCATTTCAGCATCAGTTGCCAGCCCCAGCGCTCGAACGTAATAGGAATTGATAAGAGGATCGCCTAATTCGTCATTTTTATAACTATATTCAAGAATTGTGCATCTTAGCTCGGTCCCTTCCTCTACGCCCATCCTCTTTGAAAAATTGCCCGCTGCTTTATTCCTGACAATTACCTCAACCGGCACAATTTCAACCCTTTTAACAACGGTCTCCCTATCCGAAAGCTGCTTAACAAAATGCGTCGAAATGCCTTCTGTTTCTAGCAACCTAAAAAAATGGTTCGATACCTTGTTGTTGACAATCCCTTTACCGACGATCGTTCCCCTTTTTTGCCCATTGAAAGCTGTGGCATCGTCTTTATATGAGACGATAACATAATCGGGATTATCAGTCGCGTAAACTTTTTTCGCTTTACCCTCATAAATCTGTTCACATTTTTTCATAAAAATTTATATCTCCCTTTGAAGATTTTTATCCACTTCCATGATTTTTTGTGCCATGTTATTCTTATATTCCGCTAATTTATGTTTTAAACTATCGTATTTTAACGATAAAATCTGGATCGCAAGCAACGCTGCATTTTCTGCGCCGTTAATTGCGACTGTTGCAACAGGAACGCCAGGCGGCATCTGTACGGTTGACAGCAGCGAATCAAGCCCATCTAATGTTGACGACATAACGGGCAGGCCAATGACTGGCAGCAATGTATATGCCGCTATCACGCCCGCAAGATGCGCGGCTTTTCCGGCAGCAGCAATAATTACTTCTATTCCTTTATCCTGTGCCGAAACCGCATATACCTCAACCTCAGATGGTGTTCTGTGAGCGCTTAATACGTGCGCATCAACGGTTACTTCGAATGATTTTAGCGTTGATATTGTTTTTTCCAAAACGGGCAGATCGGATATAGAGCCCATAATCACTGCAACTTTCATATACTGCTCCTTAACATATGTAGTGTGAAAAACAACACTTCTCTACAACATATTCAGTCTACTTGACATACCGATGCGTGTCAACGGCAATCACATACCTTTAAACGTTAAATATAAAAAACGTTCGTCTTTTTTGCGAACGCTTTTTATACGGGCTCATTCCCACTCGCCGAGTTAATCTCGTTTCTAAACTTTTCTGTTTAGATATTTTGATTCCATTTGATAGGATATGATCTCAGTTATCTTTATCCTAACGGGTTGCCGAGCTTTTGCTATCAAAAATCTATCAGTTGGTCGCTATCGCGGGTCGCATTCACTGTGTCTCTGCAGGTGGTTTGCGGGTTAAGCGGATATGTTTCAACGATCATCGGCGCAATTGTTCCAACGCCAATTGCTAATTCTCATTATAGCATATATCAACCAGATACTTAATGCTTTCAAAATCTTTTACATTTTTTATCGTCGCTTCCGCTTCTCCAGTCCCCCAGTGCCCCACATTGCGAACATCGCGCAGAATACCTTTTGATTGCTCTTCGGGGAAATTATCGGGGTTCAACCTCATGTAAAGAAGGATGCTCTTTTGCCGAACTTCGACACAGACAATATTTTTAATCTTCTTGTAAGCACAATACAGCTTTAGCTGATTTTCAGACACATCATCCCCAAGCGATAAGATGTAATCACGAATCTCGTAATATATCTCTCGAAGTTCGCTACTTGTTCCTGCTAATTGCTCCGCAAATGTTTTATCCGCTGTCTTTTTTGTTTGCTGTATATCGCCATTGGATTCTGAAATTGGTTTGACATCGGGGGCATTGATCTGCTCAAACAGGATAAGTCCGTCCCCAAACTTTTTGTACTTGATAAGCCTTATATTCTTCTGCATCTGGTTAACTGCGTGCTCATCAAACTTGGTAAAGTCGCTCGCTATACAGATAACGCATGGGATAGACCAGTCAATTTTGTTTGCAATATCCATGCCCAGCTTTTCAATGGTCAACAACTTGAACTCGGCCTTATGATCCATCAACCAGTCAAGGTAAAATAGCCCCTGATTAATGACGTTTTCATTTTGGCTGCGCTTATATTCAAAGATGACCGGACAATAATTTTCATCGATGCCAAGACTATCAATGCGTCCGTTTGGAATAGAAAATTCGGATTGTAAAAAGGTTACACCAAAGAATGTGCTCATGTTTTTCTCAACAAGCACTTGCAACTCACGCTCTAAATGAAACGCAGTTGGTGATAATTGCACAACCTGTCCGTTTAGAGAGAATAAATTGATGTCGCCCATCTCCGCCTCCTATCGCGTCTTATCACATTATTCCTCCATGTGATCCAACATCTGATCATTCAGGTTAGCTTTCACAGTCCTCCAGTTGGGATAAAACCTATCCATATACCCCTTGAAAACATCGTTATGGTTTTTCTCCAACAAATGAACAAGTTCATGGATAATCACATATTCAAGGCATTCAGGTGTCTTTTTCGCCAGTTGTAAATTGAGCCAGATACGCCTTGCTTGTATATTGCATGTACCCCATTTGGTTCTCATGTTTTTTACTTGCCACTCGTTTGCCTTAACCCCGACAAGCCTCTCACACTTCTCAAATACTGGAGAAACAGCATTCTTCAATACTTCTCTATACCATTCATCCATTACATTTGCGCGCTGTTGCGGAGTGCTGCCTTTTCGCACCTGCAAGACTATTTTTTGACCGCTTATAGAAACATCATTTCTAACATTACTATATATGACATCCAAACGATACCGTTTTCCCCATAGAAAATAGCTTTCACCAGTCACATACCTGCGCTCTGTCTGCCTTGGCTGTTCAACAAACTTTTGGCGTTGCTTTTTTATCCAAGCAATACGAGATACGGCAAACATACGGATTGCATCTTCTGTCGCAGACATTGGCGCAGTTATCTTGACCTTCCCATCAGGGGGAATAACTCGTATATACATATTTTTTATTTGCTTCTTTTCAGCGGATATGTCAATCCCGCCAACATTCAGGTTTACCATCAATATTCACTCTGCTCGATTACTATTTTCATCAATTCCTCCGCCTTCGCTTTATCATCATGCAGGGCAGCTTTTATTGAACGCCGTATTTTTCTTTCCTTTACAATGTTCCCTCTAAAGCCATCTAATCGCGCTTCAAGAATGGCCTGATGAACACTGACGGCAAGGTCTTCGTCTCCATCTAAATTATCATAAAGTGCCCGCATTGCGGAGCTATTCCTAATGCGCTCAGGATAGCGCGAAGTGCTTTCCGGCTGGCGAATATCCTTTGCCAGTTCTACAATTCGTTTGAGATATTCCTCATAATTAATAACCTCATTGCGCCGCTGCTCAATAAGCTCACGCAACAAAGCAGACATCTTTTCATAGTACTTGGGGTTGCTCTGGCGTTTTTCAACGATTTCCTTCTGCACATTGTTTTCAATTGTCTCAGCAACAGCCTCTTGTTCCTTCTTGGACTTTACAGGCATATCTTTGACCGCATCAATCCCGCGTTCAACAAGAAGCTGAACGAGCGGAATATCACCAAAAGAAGAAAGCACGCGGCTAGGGTTGGCCGAAAGATAGGTATCGATCAAATGCCGCATATCAGGATCGTAACCTTTAAGATCGATATAATCCCCACTGGCAGCACGAACAACATCCCGCACTTTGATAAAGTGCTGCACTTCGCCATCAAGTGCCTTTATTTGTTCCGATGTATAAGAATATTTCTCTTTCAGTTCACCAGACACCTCGGAAAAGGCGCGCATCGCCGTAGCGGAAAGATCATAGAGTTGCTCCCGCTTCGGCATGTTTTCTTCAAGCTCGTCTAAATCAAACGCCTCGGAGTTTCTACCGCAAAAATAGTGAATATAATCAATTTCGTCCTTGGGGACAGCCACGGGTTCGCAGAGTGCGCGCAGTGCCTCCAGAGCATCGTCAAGTTGTTCCTTTGCTTTATCAAGGCGGTTATTGAGCAAGCCGGATACATCTGCTGCGTCATAATTATCAAACGCCTCAGAGGTATAATCCTCAACTGCTTTTTCGAGGGAACGGAACAGATCTTTGTAATCTATGATATAGCCAAAATCCTTATCTTCACCATCAAGACGGTTAACCCTGCAAATTGCTTGGAAAAGACCATGATCTCGCATTGATTTATCAATGTAAAGATATGTGGCTGCCGGTGCATCAAATCCAGTCAATAGCTTATCAACCACAATGAGTAATTTCATTTGGTCAGGCTGCTCAACAAACTTCTGTTTTACCTCCGCTTCAAAGCTGTCTGCATCTTTGCCGTTCAACATTTTGCGGTAAATCTCATATTGTTCGGCGGTTTCTGTCTCGCCATCTTCTCCAACTGTTTCAGTTCTTAAATCCCCAGGGTTTGGAGCGTAAGACGTTACAATGGCGCATTTTTTCAAGCCGCTATCTTGAAATATCTCGTAGTATTTACACGCTTGATAAATGCTACTGGCAACCAACATGGCATTGCCACGCCCATCTTCGCGAAGGCGGGGTTTCGTCTCCATATCAAAAATAATATCAGATGCAATAACCCCAAGCCGCGCTTTCGAACTAAAAACCTTTTGTAGATTGCCCCACCGTTTTTTTAGACGTGCTTTTGATACATCATTGAGGCCACTTGTCTTGGATTCAAACCAAGCATCTATTTTCTCCTGCGAAACGACATCCTGCTCCACTTCACGCACTTCATAACGCAGGTCAAGCACAACCTTATCTCGTACAGCCTCATCAAACTTGTATTTATGAATATACGGCCCAAATATTTCAAGGCTCGTGAGTTTATCTTTTTTCATCAGCGGCGTGCCAGTAAAGCCAATAAAAACAGCATTTGGCAAAATGATGTTCATCGCCTTATGCAACCTGCCGGATTGAGTTCGATGGCACTCGTCTACGAAAACATAGAAATCACCCTTCGGGGAAAAGTTCTGAGGTAATGCAGCCTTTACTTCTTCAATAAAGCTCTCATAATCCTTTTCCGATGCTTCACCGCCACGCCTACCAAACTTATGTATCAGGGAGCACATAAGAGCTGGTGAAGTGTCATTAATTTTGTTTACCAGATCACGCCCGCTTTTGGTGCGGATAATCTTCTCATCAACACCTTTATAAACCTGCTCGATCTGCGTGTCCAGCTCATCGCGGTCGGTAACAATCAAAATCCGGCTATCAGGCACATTTTCCTTGATCCACTTACTGAGCCATACCATCGTCAGCGATTTACCTGATCCCTGCGTATGCCAAATAATACCGCCTTCTCGTCGTTCAATGTAGTCTTGCACAGCCTTAACGCCAAAGAACTGATTGGGACGGCAGGTCTTTTTTGTGCCGCTGTCGTACACGATGAAATTATGTAATATCTCAACAAAGCGCTCTTTGCTGCAAAGTGAAATCAGATTTTTGTCCAGCTTAATTGGATAGTTTTCGTTTGTCTTGCGGATGGATACGGATACTTTATCTGTGGCGGTTTCATCCTCACGCCAAGAGAGGAAATGTTTTTCGGACGTGCCTGTAACACCGTAGCGGAGTCCTTCGGAATCATTGCCTGCCATAATCAGACCATTCGTGGCAAAGAAGGGTAAGATAAATTCTTTGCGTTGATTGGTGAGGTTTTGGCGTATCCCTTCAGACATGGATACCGTGCTACGTTTGAGTTCTATAACACCAAAGACAATGCCGTTGATATAAAGAACTAAATCCGGACGTTTCTGGTGTTTGCCATAATAGGTCACTTCTTCGGCAATATAAAAGTCGTTTTCAAGTGGCCTATACCAATTCACATAATTAACAGTGACTTTATGCTGCCCAACGCTCTCGCTGACCTTTGCGCCATAACGGAGTAGCGCATAAGTAGCTTTGTTCAGGTCATACAGGCTTAACTGTTGGTTACCTGCCGTGTTGACAAGTTCACGTATAGCGCGGTCAATGAGAACAGCGGAATAACCTTGCTCTTGCAAAAATGCACGCAGATATTCCTGCTCAATGTTGGAGTTGTCCGGGCGATCGGTAAAATCACCGAGATATGTGTATCCCAGCTCATTCACAAAGAGCTTGATAACCCGCTCTTGCGTTTTCTTTTCTCTTTCACCTACGCTCATGTAGACCCCTCCTCATCGATAACATAAATTCGTCAACCAAAAAGCTCCTTGCTTTCAATAATCGCCTGATTGATAGCCGCATCCGTAAAATACGACTTCATAAGCTTCGGTGCGCATTCCTCGTTGGAACAAATCACATCCTTTATGGCATTAAGATTAACCACTTTATCGTTCTTCTCAAGCTCACAGACGGCCATATCCACTGTAGACAGCACTTCAAGGTTTTTAGTGTTCTTGCTTGTATTATAAAACCTAAACTTTTCAAGCAGCCAATCAATCTCGGATTGCATGCTGCCGACGTACTTTAGTGCAACGTCAATATTGCTGCCTTTGCCGAATTTTGAGCCTTTGTTATTGCGTTCAACGGTTATATACCCACTCTTGACAGCAATAGATTCGCCGCCCTTATACCGTGCCTTCTCATTATAAGGCCCTGCCGACTTCTTTTTGAAAGCGGACATATCAACATCCTGCTTGCGGCGCAGCAAATACAAGAGCTTCTGCACTTTCACGCGCCCAAGGACGAACCTATCATCATAGAAGGCGTTAACAATCGCAGATATGGCAATGGCATCATCATAATGCTGATTGTGACCTTTTGCTGCTGATTCAGCCTTTTTGTTTTCCTCTATCAGCCGTATCCGTCCCGTCAGAAGCTCTTGCATAATGCCCTGCTTGATAAGGCGGCATTTCGCCAACTTCTTTTCAAGCTGCTCGATTTCGGTACCCATGTCGGAGAGGATAGAGGCGATGGCGGATTGTTCTAAGGTGTCAATAGGAAAACGGAGTGTAATTTTCGCAATATTTGTTTTGCTGATGCCTGTGACTTTCGTACCAGCGCAATAATACTTAAACTGCGATTTTATATCTGCTGTCTTAAAGCAATATTCTCTATAACGATTGTCAATATCGGAACCCAATGATTTTGCGACAATAGTATGTAATCCTGCTATATATATGGCACCAGGTTGATTTCGCACAACTATATGCTTGCTGGCGCCTTCGTCATCTTCAGACGCATCAACAAACACAATATCTCCATCTTTCAATAAAGACGAAGTCGGTACTTTGAAAATATCAACATCCAATTTTGGAATAGCAAATGCATCTGCGACAGTATCAATGTTTGACTTAATACCCCTATGAATATCTCCATAGTGCAAATAAAAATAGCCTTTATCGGAAAGCTGATCTCTTGAAGCTGAAACGCCACCCGAAAATACAAATAATTCAGCCAACGGCTTTTCAACCCACTCCCCGCTAAACCCCGGCAGGCGCTTTTTGCCTGTGAGAAGTTCCTGCATCGCACCTTGTTTGATGGCCTTTTTCTTTGCAATCAGCTTTTCAAGGGATGAAATCAGGCTATCCGCATCAGAAAGGACTTCTGCGATGGCGGTTTGTTCTTTTTCATCGGGTAAAACAAGCTTCATGCTTCTGAAAGACGATAAGCTGATAAAACTTTGATTAGAACCATTCTGATGGTTTTCCAATTCCTTTTCAAACAAAGGGCTCTCAAGGTAATGTTTCAAAAAGGGGCTTAGATTTTTATTATAGGGCTTAAAAAGTGCTACATTTTTTATAGCAAATTGCGGCTCATATGTTATCAATACAGGGTTCCCTATTGTGCCTATCATAGCATACAATATATCTCCGACATCCACCTTACTCCTTTGATTGATCAGCTCATAATCTTCTTTTGAAATATTATAAGTTCCAGAATAATCAATTCTCCCGTTCTTTAAGCTCTTGGATGTTACCAAAGGAAAGCCATTATCAACTGCTTGTGGCGTATCGTGAGTGCCGTCCCGTACATCTGCCAAATCTGAAAATATAACAATATTCCAGTCTTTAGGTATTACCATTCAAACCCCATCCTCTCCAGATGAGATCTGACCTTGCTTTCCAGTTTTGCGACCTCACAATCACATTCGGGCAAGGTAAACTCATATCGCTCCACCAGTTCAGTGACACGGGAAGAAAGTCGGTGCGACACCGCAGAATGGATAGAATCAATGCCATTATAAATAGCGCGAAACCACTTTTCTTCCACCAAAAGCTGCTTGATTTCCGCATCGGTTAGCTTTTCGTATTTTTCGCGCGCCTGCATATCCAAAGCGATATCAGCCTGTTTCAGCATTTTCTTAGCGTTCGACTCAATGCCAGATAAGCGCAGATATTCCTCTAAAACCGCAAGTTCTGCCTCGCTGTCGGCATCGTTCTTAATGGCCTTCATGCGCGCTTTGATTGTTGCGTCTTTCATATTATCTAATGATGTAAAATAGCCATCCTCACCGCTGTTTTCTTCAATAAGTTCCTCAAGCTGTGCCGCAATACTATCCAGCTCTCCCTGGTGTTTTTGCAGAGCACTAAGCTCTTCAGGATAAAAATGCTCAATTAGCAGCGCTTTGGGGATGATTTCGCCGTCATAGCTTTTCACCCTATCGGTTTTTTCTTCCACAGTGATGCCATTGACCTTTTTCTTTTTTGTGGCATACTCATAAGCGATCTTGCTGCCTACCTCATAGCCATCGAAGCAGACGGCATATACATCATCCTGCATGGTGTCCGCCCAGTATTCCATCAGTTTTTGATAAACATCATATTTATCAATCAACGGAGCTTCGGAAAACGCCAAAAGAAGCGATTCCGACAGGTCGCGTATAATTGCCTTCAGCTCATCACTTTGGCTCAGATCCATCAACTTAGGCGTGACGTTTTCCTTCCATGCAGAATATGCGCTATCCACCATATTGGCATGACTGATAAATTCCGCATGAGAGGTGATCGCACTGACCACATCATCCTTCTCTATCACAGGCTGATAATATCCATCACGCAGCGGCTTGAACAGCATTGCCTTCATGGAAGGATAGACCTTCCAGAACTCCGCCATGTTTTCAATATCAATCGCAGGAATGCCACCGTTCAAATGTGCATTGATGTCCTGTAAATCTTCCGGCTCACTGCTGTCAATATAGCGCGGAATGTTCAGGTTATACTCGTTGGTAACCTTGATTTCAGCGTTGGGCACAAAGCGGGAATATTTATCCAGTTCAATCTGCCCATTAAATACTGTAACAATTTTATGTATATCCTGCTCGCGCAGACGGTTCTTGTTGCCATCTTTAATAAAACCCTGTGATGCATCAATCATAAAAATGCCCTGACGCTCAGCCGCATCCTCTTTATCAATCACAATAATGCAGGCAGGGATACCCGTCCCAAAAAACAGGTTAGCAGGCAAACCAATGATCCCTTTGATATAGCCTCGGTCAATGATTCCTTTGCGGATTTCGGCCTCTGAATTGCCACGAAACAATACGCCATGCGGCAGAATGATAGCGGCCTTGCCTGTGGATTTCAATGAGCGCAACACATGAAGGAACCACGCATAGTCACCGTTCTTTTCCGGCGGCACTTTATAGCCATCAAAGCGGCCATATGGTTCTATGGCAACATCTCCTTTGACAGTGATATTCATGCCATCCATCCAAGACTTATAGGAGAACGGCGGATTCATAACGATGTAGTCAAAAGTACGGAGCAGGTTGGGATTGCGTTCATCTTTGAATTGTGGGTTCGCAAGCGTACTCTTGTTTCCGGCGACCTCAGCCGCTGCCATGTTGTGCAGCACAAAATTCATACGGGCAAGGCCGGCCGTCTCTTTCGTAATTTCCTGCCCGTAAATTGCTACATTAGGCGTACCATCTGCTTTTTTCGGCGCAACATCCGCAGCGCGAATTAGTAGTGAACCCGATCCACACGCAGGATCTATGTTCTTACTCATTTTGATACAATTTTCAAATGCCTAAAAACGGCTGAAACGCCTTGAAAGAGCGGGATTTCAGCAGATTTACGCCTGTCAACTTTTGTAAA
>JBMNOU010000072.1:0-8657 GCA_050943215.1 Christensenellales bacterium
TTAAAACCTTGTCCGCTTTGTAATTAGTCAAGACATATTCAAAAATAGGGTTTAAATAAATATCCGTTTCTACAATTAATAAGGAGTAATATTGTGGAAATAACGATGATATCACTCTTATAGTATATCAAGGTGAAGATGTATTGACTATAGAATTTTCACACACTGAATTACTTGTTGGGGAAAGTAGATACGGAATTACAAAGAGAGGTGTAATAAAAAGAAATTTATTAATCAGGTCGAAAATGTGATATCTGAGATGTGCGAAGAAATTCAAAAGCTCATAAATAGATGTTACTGTTGATTTTAAGTGGCGGTTGGTAGCGGATGCTCGATGCAGCAGTGTATGGGGATGTTTTCACATCGCCGTCTACTATACAGGTATATAACGCGGTTTGCCAGCCAAAATCCAATAAAGGCATACTATTAATTGTGAAAATTTGTATAGGTGGTTGAATGAATTTTGACTTGGCAGCCGATATAGCAAGAGAAGATAATATTGTGATTGAGAGTGCGGTTGAGGATAGCCTTTATACAATAGGGTGAAGATGTGTAGCAGGTACAATATTTATGCATAAAATAGCAGGTGCAGCAGCGGAACCAGGCAAAGACTTAGATGAATTTCCAAAAAACAATACAAAATGTTGAAACAATTGGAATGTAATTATATGGCTTCGCTTGATATGGCGGGTGTTTCGGTATTTATACTGAAAGTAGATGATGAACTCAAAGAATTACTTGATTATAAAGTAAATACTATAATGTTAAAAATTTAAACACAGGGGGTAATTATGAAGATTCAAGTAAAGGATTTTAAAAAAATCATAATACGAATGAGTGAAATCATTATTAGAAATGAGAAGTATTTCTGTGAATTAGATTCTGCAGCAGGTGATGGAGATTTCGGCATGTCACTCGCGAAGGGTTTCAAAGAAATACAAAGGCAAGTAGGAGATATTGAAGATAGGTCAATTGATCAATTATTAATGAAGTGTTCAATGATCATAACGGAATACTGCGGCGGTGCAACGGGACCTATATGGGGAGGCGCATTCAGATCGGCGGCAAAAAGCACCCAAAATAAAGAATCTTTAGACCTAGCTGATGTGTCAGAAATGTTTCAGGCAGCAATTATTGGCATTCAAAAACGTGGGGGTGCAAAACTTGGAGAAAAAACATTGCTGGATGCATTGATTTTAGCTGGAGATGCGTTAAAGAAAGCTGCTGATCAAAAAATGACTTTTAAGGAAGCTTTTAAGATGGCAGCGGCAAGCGCACGAGTAGGAGCGGAACTGACAAAATCTATGGTTGCTGCAAAAGGTAGAGCATCATATCTAGGCGAACGTAGTCTGAATCATCCGGATGCAGGTGCGGTTGCGGTAAGCGTCATTTTTAATGAAATGATTAATTAGTTTTTTGAAATAGAATTACCTGTATTTTGAAATAAAATAAAGGGAGGAAATAGTAATGATGACGGTTACAGAAGCTTCAAGGGAGACACCTTTACTTTGTGAAATGGATGTAATGGTAGTTGGCGGAGGTGCTGCTGGAATAGGGGCAGCGCTGTCAGCGGGGCGAAACGGTGCAAAAACTATTTTAATTGAACGTTTTGGGTTTTTAGGCGGATGTCAGACATTGACATATAATGATTCGTACTCTTTTATTGATGATCATATACAGGGAGGCCTTATTCAAGAGATAATAGACCGGCTTGAGCGCGGTGGAGCTATACATGATGCTGTTCCCGCAGCATATAGAGGAAAATGGAGCGATAAAGAAGGCTGTTTCTACTTTGATGGGGAGTATTATAAGTTTCTATTAGATAGCATGATGGAAGAAGCTGGCGTAAAGCTTTTATATCATGCTTTTGCAGTTGATACTATCAAAGAAAATAATTTTATAAAAGGCGTTATAGTTGAAACACATCAGGGGAGGCTAGCTATTCTTGCCAAATCCGTTATAGATTGTACAGGAATTGCGGATCTGACTTGGAAGTCGGGAATTAGTTGTCTCGGTGAGCCGGGCGAAGAAGGATTTCCCGACAGATACAATAATTTTAAAGGACAGCATATGGGCTATGGCTATGGCTATTTCTTGAGTGGTTTAGACTACGATAAATTCAGAAAATTTGCAGAGGAAAATGAGCAAGATTGGGATAACTGGGTACGCGGTAGAAAGCTATTTTCGCAGGCGAAAGAAAATGGTATGGTGCATTCTCTACGGACAAGTATTATTTTAAACGAATACCCCGATGGCAGGGTATGGATGCTCAGCCCAGGTTATACGCTGCCCAAAGGACAGCACCCTTGGATGGCAGAGACACTGACTGCCGGTGAGATAGATCTTAGGAAACAAGCTTGGTCAATTTATCAGTTAATGAAGAATAATGTACCAGGGTTTGAGAATACGAAGATTGAACAAACCCCAAGCCGCCTAATGTTTAGAGATGGGCACAGAATACACGGTGAATATGTTCTGACGGAAGAAGATATAAGGAGCGGTAAAACATTTGATGATGCAATTACACTTTGCAACATGCCGCCAGATCTATTTTTCCCGGATGGCTCACATCACTTTAAATTTGACGTACCTCCATATGATATACCTTATCGTAGTTTGCTCTCAAAAGATTATAATAACCTGTTAGCGGCAGGCGGTGTTGTTTCTTGTGACTTTATAACATGGGCGGCTGTAAGATATTGCACACCCAGTGTGTGCACGGGGCAGGCGGCCGGTCTTGCGGCGGCACTTGCGGCAAAACAAAATATTTCTCCTAAGCAAGTCGATATAAAAGTATTGCAAGATACGTTAAACAAACAAGGTATGATGACGACCAATAAAAACTTGCCAAGGGAAGTCATCGAAGAATACAAAAGAAGAGCGAAAGAATGGGGAGACGGGTTTAGGATGTAATGAACCATCTTTTACAAACTGTATCAACCAGGGTGCAAGATTTCAGAATAGAATTATTCCGGGAACATATTTGAAAGCGAGGTTATAAAATGAAGACCATTATTGAGGCTGCAAGAGAAGTCCCATTACTGTGTGAAGAAATGGACGTTGTGGTTGTTGGAGGCGGCGCCGCTGGTATCGGTGCTGCATTGTCTGCTGCTAGAAGTGGTGCTAAAATAATATTAATCGACCGGTTTGCCTTTCTTGGCGGAAGTCAAACGGCTTGTTTTGATGATTCATTTGCATGGGTTGATGATCGTATTCAGGGGGGAATATTAAAAGAAATAATCGATGACATCATAGCTGTTGGGATGGCACACGAATCAAGCCCTGGCCGTATTCGTGACCATTGGTCAAATGATAATGGTAATATCTTTTTTGACGGAGAGTACTATAAGTATCTTCTCGACAATATGATGGCTGATGCAGGTGTAAAAGTAATATTTCATGCTTTTGCAGTTGATGTAATAAAAGAAGGAACGAAACTAAAGGGTGTCATCATCGAGAGTCTTGAAGGACGTCATGCTGTCTTGGGGAAAACGATCATCGATTGTACCGGAGTTGGACATATCGCTTGGAAATCTGGAGCAAGCTGTTACGGTGAAGAAGGATACCCTGATGACCGGTTTGGGCCATATAAAGGTTTACACATGGGATTAGGATATGGGTATTTCTTGCGAGGGTTGGATTATGAAAAATTCAGAAAGTTTGCCGAGGCCAATGTTGAAGATTGGGATTATTGGATAAAAGGTAAAAAGCTTTGTGCTAAAGCAAGGAGCGAAGGCAGGCTATATTCTATGCGGAATGGCATACTTATCACGGAATATAAAGATGGACGCGCATGGATTATTAATCCGTTCTATAAACTTGAACGCGGCCAGCATAATTGGCAGGTAGAGCCTGTTAGTGATGCTGAAACCGATATGAGAAAGCAGGCTTGGTCGGTATACTATTTATTAAAAGATAATGTACCAGGTTTTGAAAATACAAAGATTGAACAGACTCCAAGCCACTTATTGTTAAGAGATGGGCATCGTATTGTTGGCGAATATACATTAACTGAAGAAGATATGTATGGTGGAAAAACATTTGAGGATTCGATTACTATATGCAATATGCCTCCGGATTTATTTTTTCCGGATGGTTCACACCACTTTAAGTTTAACGTTGTTCCCTATGATATCCCATACCGTTGCTTAATATCAAAAGACATTGATAACCTTTTGAGTGCAGGAGGCGGAGCGTCAGTAGACTTTATTACATGGGGCGCAGTCAGATATTGTACACCGAGTATAACGACAGGGCAAGCGGCAGGTCTTGCAGCTGCAATGGCGGCTAAAAAGAAAATTAGTCCAAAAGAAATAGATATTAAGGAGCTGCAGAAAAATTTAAATAAACAGGGCCTTTTAACGACGAATAAACAAGTGCCGAAAGAAGTCGTTGAAGAATATCGCCGGAGAGCAACTGAGTGGGGAGAAGGCTTTAGAATCAGCGGCTAAAGAACCTATGTTTAGCGTTAAGTTTAGAAAGGAAGGTTGATTATGAAAACAATTATCGAGGCAGCAAAAACAACGCCATTGTTATATAAAGCAGATGTTATTGTAATTGGCGGAGGAGCTGCGGGAATAGGTGCGGCTTTATCCGCAGCAAGGAATGGAGCAAAAACGGTTATTCTTGAGCGTTTTGGTTTTTTCGGTGGATGCCAAACGCTTACATTTAATAACTCGTTCTCATTTGTAGATGACAGGATACAAGGCGGTATTATTAAGGAGATACTAGAACGGCTTGAAGCGGCCGGCGCAACTTACGAATCAAACGCTGGTTGTATTAAGGATTATTGGAGCCGTAAAGAAGGCTGTTTCTACTTTGACCAAGAGTATTATAAGTTTCTAGTCGATAATATGATGAAAGAAGCTGGAGTTAAGGTACTATTCCATACCCTAGCAGTTGATGCAATCAAAGAAGGCAATAAATTAAAGGGTGTGATTGTAGAAAGCCTTGAAGGCCGTCACGCAATATTGGGTAAAGTTATTATTGACTGTACTGGAATCGCCCATGTTGCGTGGAAATCTGGCGCAAGGTGTGTTGGGGACGAGGGTTATCCGGATGACAAATATGGCCCCTATAAAGGAAGGCATATGGGATATGGCTATGGGTTCTTTCTGCGCGGGTTAGATTACGATAAATTTAGGGCTTATGCAGAAGAAAATCCTGAGGATTGGGATTATTGGGTGCGCGGCAGGAAGCTCTTTGTAAAAGCAAAAGCTGAAGGCAAACTATATATGCAGCGGAATAGTTGTCTTATGATAGAGTATAAGGATGGCCATGTATGGCTGATTGGTCCTACATATGCGATTCCGGAAGGCAAGCATCCATGGATGTTAGAGATGCTTTCAGCAGGTGAGGTAGACTTAAGAAAACAAGCCTGGTCAACTTATAAAGTGCTAAAAGAAAATGTGCCAGGATTTGAAAACACAAAAATTGAACAAACTCCAACATCACTAATGCTTAGAGATACGCATAGAATTGTGGGTGAATATACCTTGACAGAAGAGGACATCCGTAGTGGCAGGACATTCGATGATTCTATTACCTGCAGCAACATGCCAACAGATTTGTTCTTTCCAGACGGTACTCACCGTTTTAAACACGACATAACGCCATATGATATACCATATCGCTGTTTATTATCTGTTGACTACGACAACCTTATTACTGCTGGTGGTGTCATTTCTTGTGATATCTTTACATGGTCCGCAATTAGATACTGCACAGTTAGTGTGTGTACAGGGCAGGCAGCCGGGTTAGCCGCTGCGATTGCTTCGAAAAACAATATCACACCTAAAGAATTTGACGTGAGGCTTCTTCAGGATGAGCTTAACAGACAAGGAATGATAACGTCAAATAGGCAGGTGCCAAACGAAGTTATTGGTGAATATAGAAGAAGAGCAGGATCGTGGGGAAAAGGATTAAAACTATGAAAATACTTTTCAAGATTTGGAGGAATAAAAAATGATTCTCAACTTTGAGAATGTTACAAAGTATTTTGGTGGTTTGGCTGCTGTAAAGGATGTATCTTTTCAAGTCCAAGAAAATCAAATACTTGGATTAATAGGACCAAACGGTTCAGGAAAAACCACCTGTTTTAATCTGATCACAGGAGTTTACCGTCCTACAAGCGGAAAGATTGTTTTTAAGGGCGAAGTCATCGACGGTTTACCGTCTTATAAGATTGCACGAAAGGGTATATCGAGGACTTTTCAGATAAGCAGCATTTATCCAGCGTTGACCACGCATCAAAACGTGCTTACTGCCCACCATACGAAATTAAAAGTTGGTTTTGTACAAGGGATTTTAGGGTTACCGGGTACCGTAAAGGAAGAAAGGATTGCTCATGAACGAAGTCATGAATTACTTGAGTTTGTTGGATTACAACACCTTCACAAAATACCAGCTGGAACATTAACCAGTGCTGATCAAAGGCGCTTGATGGTAGCCATTGCTCTTGCTTCAAAGCCACAACTATTGATGTTAGATGAACCATGTGCCGGAATGACACGGGACGAACAGATTAACATGATCAATCTGATCAGAAAGGTGTGTGATCAAGGGACTCCGGTATTGCTCGTGGAGCACCATATGCGAATGATAATGGAGGTATGTGATCACGTGGTAGTACTTAATCTTGGGCAGAAAATCGCAGAGGGTTGTCCGAATGAAATACAAAACAATGAGGCAGTAATTCAGGCCTATCTGGGAAGGAGTGCCGAACATAATGCTTAAGGTTTCTAATCTGAAATTTTGTTATGGGAATGTAGAAGTCCTACACGATGTATCATTTGAAGCACAAGTAGGAGAAATAACTGTTCTCATTGGTACAAATGGTGCTGGAAAAACGACTACTATGAAAGCCATTGTGGGGCTGCGTCCAATCTCTGACGGAAAAATCGTATGGCAAGATTTAGAACTGAACAAAATGCGGCCCCATATGATAACAAAAGCAGGCTTATCATTATGCCCGGAAGGAAGGCAGCTGTTCCCGGATATGACAGTACATGAGAATCTTTTAATGGGGGCATATCTGCAGAGAAATAAAAAAGATATTATCGACGCGACCGAAGAGGTTTTTTATTGGTTCCCACGGCTAAAGGATCGAAGGATGCAGCTGGCCGGAACGTTATCGGGCGGAGAGCAAGAGATGTTAGCGATTGCTCGTGCTCTAATGGCAAAACCGAAATTATTATTAATGGATGAGCCATCATGGGGACTTGCGCCAAAATTAGTTGAAGAGGTAGCCGAAATTATTAAAGCAATTAATAAAAGAGGCTCCACTATTTTACTAGTTGAACAAAATGTTCAGATGGCATTGGATATTGCGGATTATGTATATGTTCTTGAGACCGGACAAATAGTTGCTGAGGGTAATCCAGCTATTTTAGCTGCAGATAAGCAGATCCATGATACTTATCTTGGGATCTAGTCAACAAAAATGAACAATAAATTAATATGGCTATTAGGTTAAGTCAGCAAATCGCAATGGGGCTGACTGCGTTACCGCAAAAAGCAATCTGTCGAATATCACGCTGCCCATGCCTCTGCGATTGAACCGATAATAGTACTCATCTAAGTAGCTCTGCAAATGCTTTTCCCCAAACCGTGAAACGTTCCCGATACAAAAGCCTTTGCATTGCTGACAATGATATGAAGCCATTTGAGCATATCCGTATCCGCATCAAAGACCTGATACTCGTGCAGATACTTTTCAGCCAAAGGCTTTCTGCAACTATGGTAAGCATCTGTCTGAGCTGTTGAGCCATCAGCAATGCTGTCCTTAGCAAACTTGGCGATTGTCTTTCCCTTCAGGTCGGCCACAACCTGCATTTTCACGTATTGGGGTTTGCCACTCTCGCCTTTGGATATTGCAACGACAACCTTGTTTTTCGTGGTGCCGCGCCCTCTTTTGCCGCCTTTCTTGGATTTGCCAAGGTATGTCATCTAATTCAACAATCCCTTTGAGCAAGTAGCGGTTATCCCTCTCTGCCATTGCGTTGCGGATACGATGGAGTAAGAACCAAGCTGTATTGTACGGCAGATTCAGCACCCGAGATAGCTGCATCGCCGAGTATCCACGCTTATCCCGGGATACCAAGCATATCGCCCAAATCCATGTTCTAAGGCTTAAATGGCTTCTGTCCATCACAGTACCGGCTGTCACTGATGCCTGATATCGGCAGCTTTTACACGCATATTTGTGACGCGTCGTAATGTGATGATACTCCCGGCATCCGCAGACGGGGCATATAAACCCATCCGACCATCGAAGCTTATACAGATAGTCTCTGCATGCATCATCGGAATCGAATCGTCTTTGTACGCCCACCAACCCGATACGTTTTTTCGTTGCTATAACTCTTTTCTGCCTTTTCCGTAACTATGGTAACATTTAACACCCTGTATTGGCCTTTTTTATGGACTTGTCACTGATGATTCATCCTAATAGCCATATAAATTATTTCAAAATTTTGAATAATCTAAAGTATCCTTGTATTAAATATCAGATCCGCTATAACTGGTAATCTTGCAGGGTTACCTTAATTATAATTGGTTTTTTATTAATTAGTGCAATAAAATTTATGAGTTTTGGTTGTTTTACTTTAATGCGAGAAAACATAAACGGATGGCTTTATTAGTCATAAAAAACAAGT
>JBMNOU010000073.1:0-8608 GCA_050943215.1 Christensenellales bacterium
ATTAACGCTTTGTATGATCTTTTTAAGCTTTATGTTATCCATCTGTTCATCGAGTATTGACAGAGCCTGAATCAGCGGAACGCCCGCTCTAAGAATACTTGACAGCTGTGTACAAAATATAGCCAAAGCTTTTTTAGGTATCTTGGCCGATCCGAAGGAAATCTCCATAGCCGTTTTTGGATTGGCTTCCGAGAGGTCAAGAAGATACAGTGATTTTGCCCTCAGTGTGCTAAGTACGGCTTTCTTGTCGGTTGCTTCTATAATCCCTTCAACCGTCTGCCCGGCTTTGTTTGAAGCTTTATATAGATATTTAATTAAAATCACCCCAGTACGTTAAATATAAAACTACAACAATGTTGATATATAATTCTTATCGATTGCGTATGAAATTGCGGAATCTCTCGAGATACGGCCTGTTTTAAAAAGGGCCGCAAGTGAGTTGTCCATTAACTGCATACCGTTTGATGAAGAAGATTGCATTGTACTTGCGATTTGATGCACTTTGTTTTCGCGGATCAGATTGCGTATTGCGTGCGTGGCAATTAATGTTTCAACAGCCGCAACCCTGCTTTTACCGTCTGTGCTGAGTAAAAGCTGCTGCGAAACAATGCCGACAAGGGTCATGGATAACTGCATCCGTATCTGCTGCTGTTGATACGGCGGAAACACATCGATAATACGGTCGATTGTCTTTGCTGCACCCGTTGTATGAAGAGAGGAAAATACGAGATGCCCTGTTTCCGCAGCGGTAATTGCAATACTGATCGTCTCTAAGTCTCTCATCTCTCCGACCAGTATGATATCTGGATCCTGCCGCAGCGCCGCCCGTAGCGCCACCGTATAATTGCTTGAATCAGCCCCGATCTCTCTCTGGTTGACAATGCTTTTTCTATGCTTATGAAGATACTCGATCGGGTCTTCAAGCGTGATGATATGCATTTTGCGGGTGTTGTTGATGAGATTGATCATTGCAGCAAGCGTTGTAGATTTGCCGCTTCCCGTCGGTCCTGTAACGAGTATCAGGCCTCTGTTAACTGTACATAAACTGCTCACAACGGGAGGAAGCCCCAATTCATTTATGTCAGGCGGGCTGCTTTTGATCATACGCAGTGCTAGCGCAATGCTTTGACGCTGCTTATATGCATTAACCCGGAATCGGTATTTTCCTGGAACAGAAACGGCGAAATCACATTCGCCTTTTTCCATCAGTGTTGTCCATTGGGCATCGTTCATGATTTCTTTGGCAAAATCTCTTGCAATTTCGGGCGTTACTACCTTGTTGGCAATCGGTTTTAAGTCGCTGCTGACTCGTACCATTGGCGGAATTCCCACAGATATATGCAAATCGGATGCGTCGATACGGGCAGTGTTTTCAAGAAGAGTATTAATGTTCATTGGCTATCTCCTTTATAAGTATAGGATATCTTAATGACTTCCTGTATTGTCGTTTCGCCCTTTTCCATCAAGGCGATACATTCGGTTGCGATAGTGCTCATATTCTGTTTTTCAATAGCATAATCGCGTATTTCATCGATATTGGCATTAGTAGATATTTTATCGCGTATTTCCCTATCTATAATCAACGTCTCGAGAACGGCAACTCTTCCTTTATACCCCGAATCGTTGCAGTTTGAACAACCTTTACCGATATAAATATCTTTGTTGTACGCTGCGGGAAGCCCGGCTGCATTAAGCTCGTATTGACTAGGAGTGTAATTCGTTTTGCAATACGGACAGATTTTTTTAACCAGCCTTTGAGATAATACACCGACCAGTGAAGCGGCAAGCATATACGGCGGAACCCCCATGTCAATTAGTCGTGATATGGTTCCCGGGGCGTCATTTGTGTGTATCGTCGATAATACTAGGTGACCGGTAATTGCTGCTCTGATTGCTATATTTACCGTTTCCTGATCTCTGATCTCACCGATCATTATGATATCCGGGTCTTGTCTTAATATAGATCTCAATCCGGTTGAAAAATTAAGGCCCGCTTTGCTGTTGACCTGGACTTGGTTAATACCTGCAATCGTATATTCAACCGGATCTTCTACTGTGATAATATTTTGTGTATTGTTATTCAACTCGCTTAGCATTGTGTAAAGCGTCGTTGATTTACCACTCCCAGTTGGCCCTGTAATCAATATAATACCATGAGGATTCTGCAAAAGTGCGTTAAATTTGCTAATATTGTTTTTAGAAAAACCGAGCCTATCTTTTGAGATTAAAAAGTTCTTTTTATCCAGCAGCCGCATCACAATTTTTTCTCCGTGAACAGTGGGAAGCGAAGACATACGCACATCTATTTCATTGCCAGCTAAAATAAGCTTATATCGTCCATCCTGAGGTAATCTCTTTTCAGCAATATCCATTTTGCCGATGATTTTTAAACGGGTTAATACCGCGGACTGTACTTTTTTGGGAATCGTCAATACAGATAAAAGCTGGCCGTCTATTCTCATGCGAACGCGTACGTTGTTGTCCGTCGGTTCTACATGAATATCACTGGCCTTTGCTTTTACAGCTTGTTCAAAAATTGAGTTGACCAAACGAACAATAGGAGAATTGGAGATATTTGATACAAGAGAATCAACGTCATCATTTGAATCATCAGTATTTTCTTCTGAAAGCTCTTTGATTGCCGTTTCAGCATATTCATTGCCGTATAGTTTGTTAATCGCTGATTCGATCGCATGCTCGGATGCAATCATCGGGAATACATCCATGCCAGATACAACGCGGGCATCTTCAAGAGCAATAAAGTCAAGAGCATCGTCCATTGCAATATAAAGCTTGTTGTTTTGGACTTTTACGGGTACCATTTTATGCTTTCATGCAAGAGATACGGGGATATATTTATCAAGCTTAGGCGACAGTATCACCGTGTCCAGATTCACAAAAGGTATACCCAATTGGAATTCCATTATTTCCATTAGCTGCTGTTCCGTTAAAATCCCTTTTGCTTTTAAAATTTTCCCGAGCCTTTCACCCGTTTTTTTTTGCTCTTTGAGACATTCTTCAAGCTGAGCCTGGGTTACCATGCCCACCTCAATCAGTAATTCTCCCAAATATTTGCGCTTTATTGCCATGAATTAACACCCACCTATTATTACCTTAAATAAATATAAACAAAATATCTACTTGTAAAACAAAAAAAGATTTTTCAAGCTGTCACAGATAGTGGAATATTGAGTTTTTTTCTTTACATCATCGTGCATTTTATGTATACTTGAGTTCAATGAAAAACAAAGGGGTAAACAATGCGAAAATTTAGCGTTAAAATATCGGTAGTTTGTCTATGTTTGGCATTATCCGTGGCAATATTAGCAGGGTGCGGCAGCGTTTCGCTTTCAAAACCTACACCGCTTGCAGATGTGCCTACCTATCCTGTAACGGGAAAATGCGATATTGTGGTAAACGGAGATACAATAACTGTTTTAGGACAGACAGACCTGATGAACGGCGTTTTTTTGAATATTTCTGTTGTTGCGCAAAACGGTATGACAGTCGATTCTGTTACAATTACAAAAAATGGAGACCAGGTATCACAGGATTTTAAAATAACAGACAAATATGAAAATGTGGATTCCATCATTGGGTATATTACATGTGCGCCTACATTATATGGAAACCAGCCGGAAAATGTAGATAAAATATACGGTGATAATTTTGAATATATCGAGGCAACAAAGGACAACTCTGTTTGGAATAGCGACGGCGTTATCGTGCTTTTTGCATCCGATATGACAGAACTGCCCAAATAAATTATTTATGGACCGCGCTTGAGTGCGGTCTTTTTATATGCTGCCGTTTCGCCAAAGAGCAATGAGCAAGTCAACCATCCTGCCATAGCTTTTAACGCCATCTTGCTGCATATTGACTTTTAAATAGGTATTATTGACGGTTTGTGACGCTTCGCTTACTGGTCCATCATACTGTTGCCAATACTTATAATTATTCTGAAGATCTCTCTCCATACCGGCCGAGTACGTTTCACGCAGACGGTAATAAGACTCCCTATCTTCTTTATACAAATTGTTCATTGCGTGGGTCAGCGCCAGCATGATCCCAGAGTATGAAACGGATGCGTCGTCTACGTACATGGAAACAAAAAATGCAAGAAAATTGGCTTCATCTTCTCTGGCAAAACCTCTTTGATGCGCCGCTTCATGGAGACATGCAGTAGGGAAGTAAAGCATGGGCATGTCGATATTGACATTTGCTTCCCCGGTAAAAGGAAAATATATACCTGATATTTCAGCATAAGAAAGCCCAGTCGAGTATAATACCGGTTTTGCCTGTCCGAAGCTCCCGCCCAAAAAAACATATCCCGTTGCAGCCGCCGATTTGTTATAATATTCAGACGTATTCTGCATTACATATTGCCTGGAAAAATTGGGCGAGAAGATACCCTTAGAATCTTCGGGAATGATATCTCTAAAACCCTTAGCTCTTTCAATCAGTGCTTGACATGTATCAGTCAATTCGCGGACTGAAGCGAACGAAGTATCCAGCCTTAAAGTTTGGCTAAGCGTCTGGCGTGAATAATTAAACCCCCATAGCCCGATAAAAACTGCATATATTATTGAAAACACACAAAGCAGCGAGATCAGCCTGTTTAGGAAAACATGCCACCTGGAATTTTTTGCGGTAATCGTATGAATGATCATAATAAATATGTAAACAATGATAGAAAGGACGAAAGCATATAGCAGCAGTTCAGATAGAGACACTGGCAAAAAACCTGTCACAGTAGACAAACCCTGGCTGAGTATTCTGAAAATGCCCTTAGAATAAACGGTTTCAGTTACATCTGGCCAAAGAAAGGAGAGGCGAAAAAGTGCATAAAAAACAGGCCCTGTTAAGAGCCAGAGCATTTTATTTATCGTGAGTTTCTTGCCAAAATGCTCGATTTTATCTCTGCGCATTACACCCCACATCCCCATCGATTATTGTATATGTATATGCTCTTTTGGTCAATGGTAATGAAAGTCAGGGTTATGTTTTAAAGGGGAAATAACAATTTAGGTAAAAAGAAAGATCAGATATGAGTATGCCCGGCCTTAGATTCTTTATAATATTTACGAAGCTTTTTTAGGCTAGTTATCCAGAGAAAGATTATAAAAGGAACCAGCAGCAGAGAAAAAGCAGGAATAGATCTCATTAATATAAAATCAAATGCCCCATGCAAAAGCGCCGGAATGTATAAAGATTTTTTAAAGTAGGCAGCGCAATTTCGCTGGTCAGGACAAAATTTGGATAAAGACAAATAATATCCCATTGTGATACCAAGAAGCATATGCGCTGGAACGCTTACAAGCCCTCTCGTAATCCAGATATCCGGATTGTAGGAAGAGTACGATACCACGTAAAAGATGTTCTCAAGCGTTGCGAAACCAAGCGCGGCAATGCTGCAATAAACAATACCGTCCAGTTTTTCATTGAAGGCTGGATGATGGTATGCGTATTTTACAACAACCAGCCGCTTAAAGAATTCTTCGGAAAAGCCAATAACCACGACAGCTTCAAATATGAGCCCAACTAAACCGGTAAAAATATTGAAGTAATGTCCGATGGTCTCTACTGCCATGGTGGGTATCGTCGCAACAATCCCAAGGAGAAATATTTTTAATAGCAGTTTTTTTGGCTCCTTATCATACCTGTCCTGAAGTACAATAAATACGGCAAGCACGATGCCCGGAAAAATAGCCAATAATATCAGGGTCAGCAGGTTCATAATCTTATACCTTTAGAATACAATCAATATTATTTTTTCCGTTATTGACAGTTAAATACGGCTATATTATAATTTTAATACTGCGTTGATAAAGAGTAGTATTGCATGGCATCCGAGAAAGAGAGAGGCCCCGCTGGCTGAAAGGTCCTTGCGGACAGCGTGTAAGAAGTCGCTTTTGAGCACCGATCGTGAATGAAGTAGCCTTTGGCGTTGCCGCGCGTTAAGCGGAAGAGTGCAGGCTTTTGCCTGAATCAAGGTGGTACCGCGGGAACCCGTCCTTATTGCTTGGACGGTCTTTTTATTTTCCAACGGCGTTTAAGATATTTTTAATATTTGGAGGAGTTGCTATATGTGCGCAAAAGAATTGAGCAAAGTATATAATCCGAAAGAGGTTGAGCAGAGGTTATATAACGAGTGGCTGGATGCGGGCTATTTCCGCGCGGAGGTTGATGAGAAAAAAAAGCCATATACAATTGTCATACCGCCTCCGAATATTACCGGACAGCTTCATATGGGGCATGCGCTGGATAATATGATGCAGGATGCGATCATTCGAACAAAAAGGATGCAGGGTTATGCTGCTTTGTGGCTTCCTGGAACGGACCATGCCAGTATCGCGACGGAGGTCAAGATTTCGGATAAGCTTCGGGAAGAAGGGACATCAAAAGAGGAACTTGGAAGAGAAAAGTTTCTTAAGCGCGCATGGCAGTGGAAAGAGCAGTACGGCGGAAGAATTATCGAGCAGCTAAAAAAGCTTGGATCTTCATGCGACTGGTCAAGGGAACGATTCACGATGGATCAAGGGTGCTCACGGGCTGTCAATGCGTTTTTTGTGCAGCTATACGATAAGGGACTAATATACAGAGGAGACCGGATAATTAACTGGTGTCCGGATTGTGAAACGGCGCTTTCTGACGCTGAAGTGGAATATTTGGAGCATGATTCGCATCTCTGGTATATAAGATATCCTGCAGAAGACGGCGGGGAAGGCATTGTAGTTGCGACAACGCGTCCCGAGACGATGCTTGGCGATACGGCGGTGGCCGTTAGCCCTGACGATAAAAGGTATAAACATCTTATCGGTAAGAACGTGATACTGCCCATCATCAACAGGCAAATTCCGGTTATCGCAGACGAATATGTCGATAAAGAATTCGGCACAGGCGCGGTTAAAATAACGCCTGCTCACGATCCCAACGACTTTGAGGTGGGTGAGCGCCACGCTCTGCCTCTTATCCGCGTGCTTGGAGACACAGGAGTCGTCAACAGTTTCGGCGGTAAATACGAGGGTTACGATAGGTATGAGGCACGGGAGCTGATTGTTGAGGATTTAAAAAATCTTGGTTTGCTCGTTAAGATAGAGGATCATAAACATAACGTAGGGCACTGCTACCGGTGCGATACCGTAGTCGAGCCAATTGTTTCAAAGCAGTGGTTCGTATCGATGCAGAGCCTAGCAAAGCCAGCGATAGAGGCTGTAAGGAGCGGCGAAATAAAATTCATTCCCAAGCGTAGCGAGAATATTTATTTTAGCTGGATGGAAAACATCAGGGACTGGTGTATATCGCGGCAGCTATGGTGGGGGCATAGGATACCCGCCTATTATTGCACCGAATGCGGGCAAATGATTGTTGCACAGGACGAACCGAAGACATGCCAGTGCGGTTCGACGCGTTTTAAACAGGATGAGGATGTACTCGATACATGGTTCAGCAGTGGCCTCTGGCCGTTCTCCACTCTGGGATGGCCGGATAATACAAAGGACCTTGAATATTTCTACCCGACAAACGTGCTGGTTACAGGTTATGATATTATCTTTTTCTGGGTCGCGCGAATGATCATGTCCGGCTTTGAATGCATAGGGAAAAAACCGTTTGAATATGTTAACATCCATGGTCTTGTTCGGGATGCGCAGGGTAGAAAAATGAGCAAGTCATTGGGCAATGGCATCGATCCGCTTGAGCTTGTCGAAGAGTATGGCGCGGATGCGCTGCGTTTCAGCCTTGCTGTGGGCGTGAGGCTCGGTGGCGACTTGCGTTTTTCTCCTGACAAGGTGCTCAGTGCGAGAAACTTTGCCAATAAAATATGGAACGCTGCACGGTTTGTTTTGATGAATACGGGTGAGAATTTAAAGCCCATTGACAAAAAACGGCTTGATATTGCGGACAAGTGGATATTATCGCGTCTTTCAGGTACAATCGCTGACGTGACAGAGCAGATTGAAAGATTTGAGCTTGGAATGGCGGCACAGAAGGTACACGATTTTCTGTGGAACGAGTATTGCGACTGGTACATTGAGATGGCCAAGCCCCGCCTTTACGGGGAGGATGAAGCAGACAAAGATACAGCTGTATCCGTATTGAATCATGTTCTCGCAGATACATTAAAGTTGCTTCACCCGTTTATGCCTTTTATTACGGAAGAGATATATTCTTCGCTTTCGATGACGAAGGGAAGCATTATGGTATCAAAATGGCCGAAGCCGGGAACTGTATATGATATTGAAGAAAAGGCAATGCAGAATGTGATGGAATTGATCCGTAGCATCAGAAATATCAGAGCCGAGATGAACGTTGCTGCAAACAAAAAAGCGGAGCTAAGAATAATCGCTTCAAAAGAAGCCCGCGAAGATTATAAATTGTGCACAGCGTATATTGAACGGCTGGCATACGCTTCGGGCATACAGTTTATTGCAGATAAAAGCGGAATACCGGACAATGCTGTTTCTGTTATCGGAGTGGGTGCGGAGGCGTTTATACCTCTCGGCGAGTTGATCGATATCGATAAAGAAATTGCGCGGCTCGATGATGAGGCAAAGAAGCTTCAAGGTGAGATTCTTCGCGCAGAAGGCAAGCTTGCCAACAGTAAGTT
>JBMNOU010000074.1:0-8553 GCA_050943215.1 Christensenellales bacterium
ATGAGGGATATAAACAAGAGTTTTTACGGTGTATCAGTTCTCGAAGATGTTTCGCTAAAAGTACGTCCTGGAGAAGTCCATGTCCTATTGGGCGAAAATGGAGCCGGAAAATCTACACTAATCAAGATATTATCCGGAGCATACAGAAGGGAAACTGGAGAGATTTACTTGGAAGGTAAGCCATTGAAACCTATGAATCCAAAGGAAGCGATTGATGCAGGGATTAGTGTTATTTATCAGGAGTTCAATTTGAACCCTCACGTGCCGATTTACGAAAACATATTTATGGGTAAGGAATTTGGAGGTTTTTTCAGACTTGATAAAAAGAAAGCCATTGCTGAAGCCGAATACTATATGGATATGATCGGCTTTAAAATGAGTCCAACCACTCTTGTTTCAAAGCTTAGCGTTGCCCAAAAGCAGATGCTAGAGATTCTAAAAGCTTTGTCAGCCAGTGTAAAGATTCTGGTTCTTGACGAACCTACTGCAGCCTTGACAGACAAAGAAACAGCAATTCTGTTCGATATTATTCGCGAGCTAAAGAAGACTGGTATCGGTATTATATATATTTCGCATCGCTTGAGTGAATTGTTTGAAATAGGGGATCGCTGCTCAGTTATGCGGGATGGAAAGCTGATAAAAACGCTGGATCTTAATAATACCAATATGGATGAGCTGGTTACCCTGATGGTCGGACGCAGCATACAGTTTAAAAAAATAAACAATCCATTTGTTCAGCCGGATTACACTATGCTTAAAGTTAAAAATCTAAATTATCGCAAGATACTCAAAGATGTCAGCCTGGACTTAAGAAAGGGTGAAATTCTTGGAATAGCAGGACTCGTAGGTTCCGGAAGGACCGAGGTTGCAAAGTGTATTATTGGTGCGTATAAAAGGAACAGTGGTGTAGTAACAATTCATAATGGAAAAACTGAGATTAAAGGAATAGGTGTTTCAGAATCTCTAAAAGAGAATATCGTTTATCTTAGCGAAGACAGAAAGGACGAAGGGCTTGTTCTAAAACATTCGGTAGAAGAAAATATCGGACTACCTAATCTCGATAAATTTGGACGTTATCATATCAGCAAAAAAAAATCAATTGCTTATGCAATAAAGTATATCAAAAAACTCGGGATCAAGGCCACATCATATCGTCAGAAAGCAGAGACATTGTCGGGCGGCAACCAGCAAAAGTGCGTTATCGCCAAATGGCTTAGTACTGATGCAGAAATATATATTTTTGATGAACCAACAAGGGGCATTGACGTTGGCGCACGCGAAGAGATCTATAATATTATGTATAACATTATAAAAAACGGCAATTCTATTATTCTTATTGCTTCTGACCTTATAGAAATCATGAAGATGTGCGACCGCATTGCAATCATGCATGAAGGGAGACTGGTGGCGATATTGGACAACACGGATGACCTGACTCAAAAAGGTATATTAGAATATGCTTTACATGGAGGTACTCGGTATGAACATAATGGAAAAAGAACCAGTTGAATTAACGCAAGGAGAAACAATTAAAAGAAAACAAATTGATATTCATACGCTAACCATTTATATCGGAACTGTTGCAATATATTTTATATTCGCGGTAATCTGTGCGGTGGTTGGCAGAAACTTTTTAACATGGATTATTATATCTAACATAATTGTCCAGGCTTCAATTGTAGCCGTTGTCGCTATAGGTGCATCGTATGTCATACTCACTGGCGGTATTGATTTATCTGTCGGTTCAATTATTGGCTTGATCGGCATAGTATGCGGACTGATGATAAAAGCAGGTATACCCATTATTCTAACCTTCATCATTTCGATCATAATTGGCGGTATATTCGGTCTGATTAACGGTGTAATGATAAGCCGCGGAAAATTGCCACCATTTATAATGACTCTGGGCATGATGAGTATTGCCCGGGGGATAACACTAACAATAACCGGTGGCAATCCGGTTGCGGGGTTTCCTATGACTTTGGGCGATTATGCAAACATTACCTTATTGGGAATCCCAGTTTTCATCATTTATGTCATAGTATTTTATGCATTGATGGTATATGTATCCACAAGAACCAAGTTTGGACGGCATGTATATGCCATTGGAGGCAACCGCAATGCCGCAAGGCTTTCTGGAGTTAAAGTCCGCAAGGTTGAGGTTCTGGTTTATGTAATTGCTGGCGTATTTGCTGCCATTGGCGGACTAATGCTGCTATCACGTTTAAGCTATGCCGCTGCTGCCGGGGGGGAAGGATATGAGCTTGACGTAATTGCGGCAGTGGTAATAGGCGGTATATCGCTATCGGGCGGCGAAGGAAAAGTTGTTAATACATTGGTGGGAGCATTGATGCTGGGCATATTGAAATGCGGTATGCAGATCTTAAACCTAAATACCTATTATCAGCAGATTGCCACAGGGCTTGTTATTACGATTGCCGTTTTTATTGATAAGGCAAAAGAGAGAAAAGCAGAATAATTAAAAAATGAAATAATTATTTCTGTCAAAAGACAGAAAAAAAAAGGAGGTATATTATGAAAAGATGTCTAAGCTTGGTATTGGCAATATTAATGCTTATTGCGCTAGGCCTGACGGCTGCAAGCTGTGATTCCGGGGCTCCAGCCACATCGGATAGCCCAAAGAGCGATGTATCGGTTAATGAACATCCTTCAGAACAAGTTAAGACCACAGAAGAAGCTACAAAACCGGTTGACAACGGGAAAAAGCATCTCATAGGGTTTATCGTTTTGCAGTTGACAAATGAGTTTTACATTACAATGCTGGGTGGTGCCGAGAAGTATGCGGAACAGCACAATATCGAGCTAATGGTACAAGGCGCAGAAAAAGCTAATTGTGCTGACGAGCAGATTGGATTCATTGAAAATATGCTTGCAGCGGGATGTGAAGCTATTATCATCTCGCCCGACGCTTCTGAGGCGCTTCTTCCGGGTATTAAAGCATGCCAAGATGCAGGCGTTCCGTTCATTAATATTGATACCTGGTTATCCAAAGAAATGGTGGAAGAAGCTGGACTCAACCCCGTACCGTATATCGGAACCAATAACTTTAATGGTGCTGTAAAAGCCGGTGAGTGGGTGGCGCAAAATTATGAAAAAGGAACAAAATTAGCATTGCTGGATGGACTTGAAACACATCAAAATACGCATGACCGCCGTAATGGATTCCTCGAAGGCGCTGGGGATACGGTAACCATTGTCGCTGAACAAAACGCTGACTTTGAAGTTGATCTCGGCTATACTACAATGCAGAATATGCTACTTGCAAACCCGGATATCGAACTCGTATTTTGCGGTAACGATAACATGGCCATTGGCGGATACCGCGCAATTCAGGAAGCGGGATTGCAGGATCAGATTGGTGTTATCGGCTATGACGCGACTCTGGAAGCAGTAAAAATGGTTAAAAACGGTGAACTTCTAGGAACGGTCGCTCAATATCCTGCCAAGATGGCTGAGATTGCTTTGGAAGCAGCACTTAAGCTCATTGATGGTGGAACAGTTGATATATATACGGATACTGGAGCCGATTTAATAACGGGTGCTGAGATTGAGGATTACCTTAAGTATCTCTCACAGTATCAGGACATAAGCTGATTTTAATAAGACTTGAATAAGTATATACCGCAGGACTATTAAACTATAAGATTCAATAACCTGCTGGTGTATGGGCACAAGGGAGCCTTGCATCAGGCTCCCTTTATTATTCCATGCGAGATATTATATCAAACAAAAATGCTGTTAAGAGGGTGATTATTATAAACATTCAAAATAAAGTTATTATTATAACCGGAGCGGCAAATGGCATCGGCAAGGCTATAGCGCAGACAGTTACAAAATACAATGCTATTGCTGTAATTGCCGATTTGGATTTTGAGGGTGCTGAAAAGGTTGCCAAAGAACTTATTGAACAACAAAAAGAATCTTTTGCAGTTTATGTAGATGTGACAAAGCGAGAATCGGTTAAAAATGCCGTTAATAAAATTATAGAGAAATACGGACGCATTGACGTTCTTTGCAATAACGCGGGTGTATGTATCGCGGGGCTCATGACTGAAATTGATGATAAAGATTGGGATTTTACCATGAACATTAACTTAAAAGGCGCATTTATTATGGCCGCTGAGGTTGCTAAAACAATGATGGAAAGACGAAGCGGACGTATTATCAATACCGGTTCGATGGCGGCGCTAAGGCCTGAATACGCGAATGGTGTTTACTGTATATCCAAGGCAGGCCTTAATATGCTGACACATGTTATGGCTGAAGAGCTTGGAAAATATAATGTGAGTATATGTGCGATAAATCCGGGCTATGTCAATACGGAACTCATGAAACAAACTTATGAGACGCGTGGCCCAATGGAAGGAATGACTGCTGAAGAATATAAGCAGTCATTGACCAATCAAATCCCATTTCGAAGAATACCTGAACCGGAAGAAATCGGTGAACTGGTTTCGATACTTTGTGATGACAGAATGTATTATATGCACGGCAGCGCGCTTATCTTTAACGGCGGAAGGGTAATGCGTTAATAAAAAGTTCCGCTATAAAAGGAGTGATAATAATGGCTGAAATGATGGATGCGATAGTCTACACCGGTATTGGAAAATACGAGTTTAAGCAGATTCCTAAAGCTAGGATCGAAAAACCGGATGAGGTATTGCTGAAGGTTGAAGCTGCCTCGATATGTGGAACGGATGTGCATATACTGAACGTTCCGCCGGAATTTCCTGCAGCAACAGGCATTGCTTTGGGGCATGAGTTCGTAGGTGAAATCATAGAGATAGGCTCAAAAGTGACGGCTTTTAAAGCCGGGGACAGGGTTACGATGGATCCGAATATTCCATGTGGAAACTGCTATTTGTGTAAATACGGGCATCCCAACCTGTGTAAGAACATGTATGTCCTTGGTACCACCGTTAACGGTTTCTTTGCTCAGTATGCGGCTGCGCCCGAAAAAGCACTTGCAAAGATCTCAAAAAAAATCCCCGCACATATTGCTGTTTATGCAGAGCCCCTAACATGCGTGATGGGTGGGGTAGATAAATCTCGCCTGCTTCCGGGCGAAACGGCACTCGTTCTGGGTGCGGGTCCCATTGGTATATATTTTGCTTCACTGTATAAGGCAAACGGAGCCGCCAAAGTGATTATCTCCGAAGTATCGGAGTATCGGATTGCAAAGGCAAAGGAATGCGGTATAAACTTTGTCATAAATCCTAACGAAGAAGACCTTTATGAAGCAGTATTAAAAGAAACAGACGGAAAGGGAGCGGATATTGTAACAGATGCGATTGGCACTCAGCTTACTTCGGCTATTCAATGCGTTCGTCCAAGGGGCAGGATTATCTTATTTGGAGCAAATTCGAACGCAAAACAAACGATTTCGCAGTTCGATATTCTCTATAAAGAGCTATCGATATTCGGAAACTACATTGGGCCGTTTAGACTACTGGATGCAATCAGAGTGCTTGAGACCGGAATCATCACCGATACGCTTGAAAAGCTGGTGACACATAAGCTGCCTTTAAGGGATTTTGGTATTGGGCTTGATGCGATGCGTAAAGGTGAAGCTATGGAGGTTGTACTATACCCATTTATGTGATCTTAACATGAAAGTATCTAAAAAAATATAAGGAGGAATTTTTAATGAAAGCAGTTATTTTCAAAAAACCTGGAGAATTTGCTATTGAAGAAAGACCAAAGCCACAAATAAAGAATCCCGATGATGTACTGCTAAAGGAACGCGGCATTGGTATTTGCGGGACTGACCTTCATATATTGGATGAACGGGCAATCCATCCTTCTATTCCGGGCATTATATTGGGTCATGAATATACGGCGGTTGTCGAGGAAGTAGGTAGCGGAGTTACAGAATTTAAACAAGGAGATGCCGTTATCATCGATCCACATCCTTCCTGCGGCGTATGCGAATTTTGCCGTGAAGACAGACCGGATAGATGCACAAATCTATACTATCCATATGATCATCCGGAATTCGCTAATCACCCGATTACAAGAGGTATCTTTCAGGATGGGGCAATGACGAGTTACACTTGCGTTCCCGCACATTCGCTATACCATATTAGCAGCGACGTTCCATTCCATCTTGCTGCTCTGGCAGAGCCCATTGCCTGTGTTGCTTGTGCAGTAGGAAAGCTGGGGGTCAAAATTGGAGATACTGCATGCGTTGTCGGTTGCGGCCCAATTGGTCTTTTGTTTGTCAGCATGCTAAAGATGAACGGATGTATTAAGGTTATTGCCTCAGAACCCTCGCAGTACAGACGCGATAAAGCCAAAAAGTGCGGGGCAACGCGGGTTGTGGACCCCACAAAAGAAGATTTGTTAAAAGTTATTTGGGAAGAAACGGGCGGAGACGGTGTGGATATTGGTGTAGAAGCTGTAGGAGATATGCTGGATACCGTGGTTTCGGTCATGCGCAACGGCGGCAGGCTGATGCAATTTGGACACGACGAAGTACATACTCCTCCTATTCGGGTTGGTCAAATTGTGCGCAAAGATCTTGAGATACACGGCGCATTTATTGGCAAATATATGTTTAAACGTGTTGCTGAGCTTATCGAAAGCGGCGCATTGCCTTTGGAAGAGATAACAACACACATTATGCCTATTACTGAACTAAAAAAAGCGGAAGAAATGTTGCGTGCCGGTCAAGCGTTAAAAATCATACTAACTCCAGTTGAAGATTAAAGCGTTATTATTATAAGCTGAATACGTTTTGGAGGTTACATACAATGCATTTAAATAATAAAATTATTATGATCACTGGCGCTGGCAGCGGGATTGGCAAAGCGACAGCCAAGGTTTGCGCAAAGTATGGTGCAGCAATCGCTGCAGTTGACATTAATGAAGAAGCAGCGGTTAATACAGCTGAAGAAATAATGGCTGAGGGCGGTATAGCAACTGCTTTTTATGCCGATGTAACAAAACGTGATACAGTAAAATTTGCAGTTGATGCTATTTATAATATGTATATTCGAATTGACTGCCTGTTTAATAACGCAGGAGTATGCATACCTCAGAATTTAATTAATATGTCTGATGAGGATTTGATGCATACTTTTGATGTTAATGTAAAAGGAGCTTTTATTGTAGCAACTGAAGTATCTAAAGTTATGATACCCATGAAAAAGGGCAGGATTGTCAACACTGCGTCTATTGCCTCTTACCATGGTGAATATGGGAATGCGGCTTATTGCATGTCTAAAGCCGCAGCTGCCATGATGACACAGGTAATGGCAATGGAATGGGCAGAATATGGTATTACGGCAGTAGCGATAAGCCCTGGTAACATAAAAACTGAAATGCTTCATAAAGCATTTGTTAAAAGGGCAGAATCTGAAGGTAAAAGTGTAAAAACTTATTATGATGAGGCGGCAGGCCGCATTATTTTAAAACGTCTTGGCGAGCCAACTGAGATCGCCGAGTTTGTTGCATGGCTTTTCGATGACAGATCCGAATATATCGATGGTAATAACATGCTTATCGCTGGTGGTCTAGTTATGAGCTAATTAATTTGCAAGATATCTTCATATTTTTTGTTCAAAGACTTGTTCAATTGGGACAGGTCTTTGTTAACAAATTGCATAAAACGTGGCATAAATATTATAAATTAGATTATAAAGCTAAATGGTGTAATACCAAAAATTACTTTAGTGGCCTTGCACCTTCCAGCAATTGTTCTGTACTTAGTCCGAAGGTATATTGAAAGTGAGGCAAGTCAACAAGGCTAATATAATATGTTGTCCAATGGCCCCCCCACTCTAATCCAACCTGTTGCCCTAAACGCCCCATCTGATCGAATTTTGCAGTATCATTCCATGCGACCGTTCCGTTTACCACTGGTGCGCAATCAAATGCTAATCCCCAGTTGTGATACGAATCTCCTCCTTCAGCATCGGTAACAATAGGTCCCGGCTTGGTTCTGCTTTGGGCATATAAGGCATCCTGATCGTTCCAGCTTCTAAATGCAACTAGAACGGTTACATCAAGTCCATTTGCTGCGCAAAGGTTGAGAAACTGATGTGCTAGCGTTGCTACATATGGATCTAAAGAAGTTAAACTTGTAGAGGTTGGACGTTTACTATAGTCATCGGCCAAATTAGGATTGAACAATTGCTGTCTTGTCCTGGGTCCTACAATTCCATTCATTATTAGTCTGTTAACACTCTGAAACCTTGTTACGGCGTTTGTTGTCTTTGGCCCATATATGCCATCTGGCGTGCCTGAATTAAAATAAATAGAATTTAATTTGTTTTGTATTTTCTTAACTTCATTAAGTAAGACGTCCCAGGTAACTGGGCCAACAATGCCATCCGGTACAAGCTTATGTTCCGCCTGAAAATTTTTAACAACCTCTTCGGTTAATTCATCAAACACACCTGTAATTTTAAGGCCATTATATATATAATTTAGCCCATATAAATTCATCTGGAGTATTCTTACAGACGGGCCTTCATAATAGCGTTTTAACACAGGAAAATCGGCCAGAAGCAATCTCCCTCTATATCTTTT
>JBMNOU010000075.1:0-8146 GCA_050943215.1 Christensenellales bacterium
TTGATATCCTTTGGGTTTTTGAACTGCACAATTAAAAGCCATAGTTTTTGTCGGCACACTAAATTGCATTACCAAATAGCGTATGATATTATACTGAACGATAGATATAGCAGAGATAATAGCGAGAAATAATATTAATTTGAACCCGAAATTTAAAAAAGACGTTTTTTAGCTTGTGTTCGTACTTTGCTGATAAAACGTGACGCGCTCGAGCTAACGTGCGAGGTCTCCGCCTACATTAAAATTGCTAAAGGAATATTGTATCCGATTTTACGAAGGTTGGAGGAAAACGGATTCATATTTATCTAACAAATCGGCAGAATCCCAAAAAATATTATCATTTAACAGAGAAAGGTATTAAAGCCGAAAATTCGATAAAATCGGAATGACCATCTTTCATTAAAAATGTTCGTGCGCTGATGGACAAACGGGAAATTAGCGTGATATACACTGATAGCATTTTTAATTAATCAGGAGGTGTAGGATGAAAACAGTCGTTATTACGGGCGCAACATCGGGTATAGGTTACGCAGTGGCAAAAGCACTATGCGCACAGGGTAAACGCGTGATTGGGATTGGCAGGATAAAGGAAAATTGTGACATAGCGAGGAATGATATTTTGACTGCCTTTGCGCAAGCAGACATTACGTACTTTTATGGCGATCTTTCACAGCAGAGTGAGGTGAACAGAATAGCAAATCAGATTGCCGTCTGTCTAGATGCTCGTGCTAACGGCAAGCTAGATGTATTGATTAATAACGCGGGGGGCGTCAGAAACGGATATACTACAACAGCGGAAGGGTATGAGCTTCAATTTGCTTTGAACCATCTCTCTGGATTTTTATTGACATACCGACTGCTGCCGTATCTCGAAAAAAATACAGGCAGAATAATACTTACTGGCAGCAATTCGCATAAGCATACAAGGATCAATTGGAATGATATCATGTATCAAAAGCGATACAGCTGTCTAATGGCTTATAAACAATCCAAACTGTGTAATTTGATGTTCGCTGGTGAGTTTAACCGTCGGTTTGAATCGAAGGATGTGCGGGCATTTGTTGTTGACCCGGGTCTTGTTAATACAAATATAGGCAACAAGCAAACAACCGGTATTGTCAACAGGTTTTGGTCATTGCGCAAAAAATACGGGGTATCGCCCGATATTGCGGCACAAAGTTATGTGTTTTTATGCAATCAAATGCCGATGCCCCAGGGCCTTTATTACTATCGATGTGCTCTCCGCAGATACAGCAAGAGGGTGGATAACCTAAGAGATGCGCAGCGGCTGTTTGAATTAAGCGAGCAGTTATGCGGAGTTGCTTTTAATAAAGAAAATGTCTAGTTAAAAGGCGAGAGCTAGTAAAATATGCCGTAACGTATCCTCAGATAATGATATATTTCTTTTAGAATATTGACCTTGTAGTAAGATTGAGGCCATGGAAACCGGCGATATATTTACTTCACATATTTTAAAATGATACTCAACAAACAGAAGGTCAACGCCCGCACATCAAGCCCGAGGATTCTCAAAGCATTGATTTTCGTATTTTTTCACTTTGCCCACGAAGAAAAGTTTGCTTTATCAGCTAAAAAAACTTTACGAAATAACAAAAAAATGGTATATTATTTCTCGTAAACAGACGACGGGGGGGCATATCATGGTTGAATTAATCGGCGTATCCAAGACATATGCAGGAAGAATAAAGGCAGTTGATAACGTTTCTCTTAATATTGAATCGGGATGCATATACGGTTTTCTTGGGCCTAACGGCGCAGGAAAGACGACAACTATTAAACTGATTACGGGAATAATAAAACCGGATAGCGGCCGGATTATTGTTGACGGCAACGATACTGAAAAAGACTCGCTGCAATCCAAGAAGATCATTGGATTCGTACCAGATGACCCCAATGTATTTTTGCGATTGAAAGGGATCGAATATTTATCTTTTATGGCAGATATTTACGATGTTGGGTCAAAAGAGCGAACCGCTATCATTGACGAATTGGCTAAGCGTTTTGAGATGAGCAAGGCGCTCGGAGATAAGATACAAAGCTATTCGCATGGCATGCGCCAAAAGATCGTGATTATGGGTGCGCTACTGCACAAGCCAAGCGTTTGGATACTCGATGAACCAATGACAGGGTTAGATCCAAAGTCGTCTTTCGAGCTCAAATCGATGATGCGTCAGCATGCAGATGAGGGCAAAACGGTATTCTTCTCTACACATGTGCTTGAAGTCGCAGAAAAGGTCTGTGATAAGGTAGCTATTATAAATGATGGCCAAATACTATACGCGGGAAAAATGAGGGATATGAAAAAAAGCAGCGATACGTCGCTCGAGAAGGTGTTTTTGGAGATGACAGAAAATGCGTAAAATATTATTGTTGACGAAGATCCTGCTCAAAAGCGGCGGCGCATTGCTGTCAAACAAACGCGGTCGATTAAACTGGATATTGCCTGCCGTGTTGGTTTTTGCATTTGCGAGCTTTGCGTTTTCCACGATTATGTTTACTTTTATGATGTATGATTCGCTCGCGCCGGTCGGCATCGCTGATATAATAATTCCTCTCGCATTTGGCGCGGCGTCTATTGTTATATTTCTGTTTGGTGTTTTTTATGTCATCTCTGTGATGTATTACGCGAACGATATCGAAATGCTAATGTATTTGCCATTGCGCCCCTTCCATATACTGGGCGCTAAATTTTTAACGCTTGTGGTATACGAATATATCTTCGAAGCTTTTATTCTGCTGCCGATGCTTGCTGCCTATGGAATAAAAAGCGGTGCGGGATTACTATATGTTGTATATTCTGCGTTATTGTTTATATTGCTGCCTTTGATCGCGCTGTCCATGGCCGCTGTTATCGTTATGGTCGTAATGAGGTTTACCAGTTTTGGTAAAAACAAACAAGCATTTAAGTTTATCGGTGGCATTATTGCAGTGGGCTTGGCCATAGGGTTTAATATCGTAATACAGACCTCGGTTTCAAACATCGATCAAGCGCAGTTTATCACGATTATGCAAAATTCGTCATTGGCATCCGTTATCAGTAATATCTTCCCGGGCATTGTGTTTGCGTCGGGTACATTGATAAACAGCGATATAATAGACGGTCTTTTCAATCTGATTTTGTTTATATTGTGTTCTTTCGCAGCCGTCGGCGTTTTTATCGGATTCGGGCAGCTACTATACTTAAAAGGGGTGGCGGGAGTTTCTGAAACGTCCGCAAAAAGAAAAGAAATACGCGATATTGGCAAAGAGACGATACGCATATCGTCCGGTAAGGCATATGTTAAAAAGGAAATCCGGCTGCTTTTCAGGTCACCGATTGCTTTTTTAAACTGTGTAATGATTAACGTCATCTGGCCAGTTATCCTGGTTGTTATGGTTTTAAGCGGCGGTGATAAGATTTTGGCGGTAACTGCTTTTATTACCACAACGCAAAGCGCTCTTTTGATCGCGATCATCGTAGGGGCCAGCGCTTTTTTATCCTCCTCCAACGCGATTACCAGTACTGCGATTTCAAGGGAAGGAAAATCACTGTATTTTACTAAGTATATCCCGATGAGCATGCAACAGCAGCTTGCTGCAAAAACCATAACGGGCATGATATTGTCGGGAATAAGCGTTGTTCTACTGATCGTCATAGCGGTTATCTTTGGAGTCGATATTATTACGGCACTTATATCGTTAGCGCTCAGCCTGCTTGTAATGGCCGTATGCTCGATGGGGGGGCTGCTGATTGATGTGGCCAACCCAAAACTCGATTGGATGAATGAGCAGCAAGCAATCAAACAGAACTTAAATGTTGTGCTACATATGCTTCTAGGTCTTTTGTTTGCGGCGGTGGCGATCGTGCCTGTGCTATTGATCGGCATGTCTGTGCTAGCGGCTGTATTATATATAGCGATAGTTTTCCTGTTGATATTCAGCCTGCTGACGAACCGAATAAAGACGTATGCGGCAGTCAAACTAAATAATATGGATGTTTAGTATATTAAGAAATCATATATGTTTGTATTGCTTGAGTATTATAAAATATAATAAAGAGTAAAAGTTAAGGAGGCCTGAAAATGGTTTATGCAATTGTTGGTGGTATCATACTGATCATTGTTATTTGGGGCATTGCCTCATATAACGGATTTATCAGATTGAAAAACAGTATTGAAGAAGCATTCTCTACGATGGATGTATATCTTAAAAAGAGATACGATTTGATTCCTAATCTGGTCGAGACAGTAAAAGGCTACGCGAGCCATGAGAAAGAAACGTTTGAACGCGTCATAGCAGCGAGAAACATTGCGGCATCGGCGACATCGCTTGAAGATAAGGCGCACGGAGAAAATATCCTTCAGGGAACGCTTAAAAGCCTGTTTGCCATAGCGGAAGCGTATCCCGATCTAAAGGCGAACACGAATTTTTTAGAGCTTCAGGGCGAACTGTCACGCATTGAAAACGAGATCGCCGGCTCAAGAAAATATTATAACGCGGTGGTAAAAACGTATAACATCAAAAGGGAAGGATTTCCAAGCGCTATCATTGCCGGAATGTTTCATTTTGATAAAAAACCGCTCTTTGAAGTTTCGGATGAGCAGCAGAGGGAAAACGTTAAAGTACAGTTTTAACCTCGGCTTGGTTAAATACGGGACTTAAACCCTATTAAAATCATGATGGGAGGATATGATGAAGAAACTGTTAGTGGTTGTCGCATTGGCTTTGCTGATGATGTTGATTCCCAAAGCCGCTCTTGCCGACGAGGCGTACGATATAATAAGCGACGATGTACATATCACTGTTTCGGAAAATAATGTAATGGACGTTGAAGAAAGGCTACATGTCAATTTTAAGCAGCAACGCCATGGCATCTATTATAATCTCCAATATCAAGGCACCATATATCACGAGTTAAACGGGGAAACCGTTGAATCTAAATACAAATACCGTATTTACGATTTTAACGTCGTTCAAAAGGATTTTGAGCTGTCAAAAGAAAGTGACAGCTACGGTAAATATATTGTCGCCAAGATCGGTGATCCGAACATTCTGGTTTCGGGTGAACAGGAATATGTGATTAGATATAAGTGCGATATGGGCGACAATGGTTTTGATGGGTTTGACGAGTTTTACGGCAGCGTGCTGTTTTGTGGCTATGGAAACACCATTCAAAACGCAAGCTTTAAGATCGATTTACCTAAGGACTTTGATGAGTCACTGGTGAATGTGGTAGTCGGTCAATATATGTCTTCGTACACCCGGGACGTAGTTTGGGAAAAGGCCGGCAATTCGTTAAAAGGATATATGTTAAGACCCCTGCAGGGGGGAGAGCGTGTGACGGTAAGAATGGTTTTTCCGGATGACTATTTTGTTGGGGAGAGCAACCCTGCGGCCGGCTGGAGCACGGTGATCTATATTGTCAGCGGGATCTGCGTTCTCACCGCGATTATCTTATGGGCCGCATTGGGAAGAGATAACAGGATTTTCCCAACGGTAGAGTTTTATGCGCCCGACGGCATGACTCCTGCCGAAGCCGGATATGTAATAGACGGATGTGTTGACGACAAAGACGTCATTTCTCTACTTTTATTCTGGGCAGACAAAGGATATCTTAAAATAAATGAGAAAGAAAAAAATGATTTTGAGCTGGTCAAAGTCCGTAGTTTGCCAGAAGATGCAAAAAGCTACGAAAAGTCGATGTTCGAAAAGCTCTTTTATAACAGAGACGCTGTATATATTTCGAGCTTAAAGCAATCATTTTATATCACGATGGAGTCAACAAAAACGAGTGTGACCAATTATTTTGAAAGCGGCAAGCATCGCAGGGTCTTTACAGAAGCGTCGAAAAAAGCGCGGGCAGCGATGGGTATCATTACGATGATACCAATTGCGCTTGTGATATTCTTTGGTTGTTACGGTGAAACAGACAGCATAATCTGGTCAATCGGATTGGCTGTTTTCATAGGATGGATCATTAGTCTGCCAGTATTTATGCTGGTCAGCGTATTTGAAAAGTGGCGTTCGACCCCCAAAGCCAAACGGCTATTTAAGCTGATTTTTTCCGTCGTTGTTTTAGCGGTTGTTTTTGCCATATACATATTTGGCGTTCCATACTATTTTGATGCAGATAGCAATATAGACTCGCTTTCTGTTACAGTGGTCACCGCTGCATCAACGCTGTTAATGGGAATTTTAACGATTATTATGCGGAAGCGTACAAAGCAGGGAGCCGAATGGTTTGCAAAGCTTTTAGGGTTTAAGAACTTTATAGAAAAAGCGGAAAAAGACAGAATACTCCGCCTTGTGGAAGAAAACCCGTCATACTTTTATAATGTGTTACCGTATGCCTACGTGCTTGGTGTGACAGATAAATGGGCGAAAAATTTTGAGGGCATCGGTATCCAGCCGCCTGTCTGGTATAGTGGGTATTACGGCATGCATACGTTTAATACCATCATCTTTGCCTCATATATGTCGAGAAACCTGTCGGGTTTTCAGTCGGTGATGACATCCCGGCCGGCACCCAGCGGCAAAAGCGGTGGTTTCGGCGGCGGCGGTTTTGGCGGTGGCGGTTTTTCGGGTGGTGGTTTTGGCGGCGGCGGTGCAGGTGGAAGCTGGTAAAACAAAGTATGAATAAAAGAGCTCTTTTTTAAGAGCTCTTTTATTTTGGCTTACTATATGGCTACTTCAAGTACCATCCGTAACACAGTGACATGTGCCAGAATATAGTAAAAGGAAATAGACTATTAAGGAAGTGATATAAATGAACTGTTCGTCAAACCAGAATAATACCAACATGACAGCGCAAAGCAGCAATCTGGTTTTTAGTACTCAGACGATTATGCCCCCAGGCCTTGGGGATATTGCGCCGGATTTTACGGCTATGACCACGGACGGTATAAAAAGCCTGTCCGATTACCGCGGCAAATGGGTGATTCTTTTTAGCCATCCGGGGGATTTTACGCCTGTTTGCACTACTGAATTTATTGCGTTTACAAAGCGCTATCAGGACTTTAAAGACCGGAATGCCGAGCTTATCGGGCTGTCAATTGACTCTAATTCTTCTCACATCGCCTGGATCATTAACATTTTCCGCAATACCGGTATCGAAATCCCTTTTCCCATTATTGAGGATAGAGATATGGCAATATCCAGGATGTATGGCATGTTACATCCAGGAGTTAGCACGACAGCTACTGTAAGGAATGTTTATTTTATTGATCCAAACGGCGTCATACGGGCGAAACTGATCTATCCGCTAACAAACGGTAGGAATATCGGCGAAATACTTCGGCTACTCGTAGCGCTTCAGACCACAGACTCAAACAAGGTTTCGACCCCAGCCAACTGGCGTTTAGGATATCCGACGATTATACCGTCGCCAACAACCATCAGCGGCGCGAAGGAACGGCTGGAGTCAAGCGGCAACTGCATGGATTGGTATCTATGTTACTCCCCAGATAAAAGCTAGTAACCACCAGTGTCTACTGGCAAAGGGTATACTGATAAAAATTAAGCTAATACAAAAAACGCGGAAAGATTCTTATAGAGATTTTGATGACATATTTTTATATAGGTGAGAAATACTAAATAAGGCACGTCTTTTAGCGGGATAATAAATAACCGATGATAAAAAAGAATGCCCAGAACTTACCGAAGGGATGGTAATGGCGATGAAGTCATTGATATGCCAGGCATCGGACTGCATGTATAATATGCACGAAAAATGCAGCGCCAATGTGATACAGGTGAACAACACAAGACAGGAAACGTATTGTGATACTTATACAAAGGACGATACTTTTGTTGCAACAGGAAGGGAGGAATTGAGAAGAGGCACCTTTACGGATAATATTGCAGATACCGAATTTGGCGCGGAGTTCGTGGATTCTCCCAAGATATTCTGTACGGCCATAAAATGTTCATATAATAAATCGTTCCATTGCAAGGCGGACGGTATTGAAATAGATAATCCGCATGATACAATGATATGTGACTGCAAGACATATAGACCAAAATAGCCGGTAAATTGACCAGTCCGTAGTGTGGGCATATTTGGCAAGCGTGTTAAGCTTAATTTGCGAATACACGCTGAAAATATCGCTATATGAAAAACCGCAGGGTGTATTGCGGTTTTTCTTGT
>JBMNOU010000076.1:0-8113 GCA_050943215.1 Christensenellales bacterium
GGATTATTTTACAATGTTATTGAAACGATGCGGTCAATTGCCATTCCTGTAGTTGCCATTGCTGCCATAGTGGGGTTTATATTGTTAATCGGCACTGTTGTGCTAGGTTTTATCGGTTCTTCTATGCTCAGAAAAGATAATAAAAACGGCGGCATTTTACTGATCGTTGCAGGCGGACTCATGCTATTGCCTTTGTCTATCGGTGCCAATATTTTTGGCATGGCCATTTCGGTTCTCTTCCTTATTGGCGGCATCATGGCCCTGACAAAAAACCGTCCACAACATGAGTGATTTAACATAATAATCAACACTAAAAATCTGGCAGGGATATTGTCATTATATTATTGTTGTCTTTATTAATATCAGGATACATTGTTTTATATTTATAAAACGTGGGCTCCTAAAAAGACCAGTAGTTAAGTTTGCAAAATATCTTCAGCAAATCAAGCCCTTTTTTAATCCTGCTCGAGGCTTTTTATCCACATATCCACATCGGCATCGGAGGGCATACACCAACTGCCCCTCGGAGATAATGACACGCTACCCACTTTAGGACCATCCGGCATACACGAGCGTTTAAACTGCGAAATAAAAAACCGTATATAAAATTTTTTAAGCTGTTCTTTTATTTCCTGCTCCGTATATTCTTCAAAAGCGCTTTTAGCAAGAAGCAAAATTTTTTTGGGCGACATCTGAAACCGGAGGATGTAATACATAAAAAAATCATTCAGGTCGTATGGTCCCACTTGTTTTTGCGTATCTTGCCTAGTTTCGGTACCGCTAGGCGGCAGCAGTTCTGGCGATGGGGGGATAGAAACGATTTCTTTTGCGATATGATGAAGTGTTTCATCTTCTCTAGATATATATAAAACCATTTCTTTAATGAGCGTCTTTGCAACACCTGCGTTAATCCCGTACATGGATATCTGATCTCCTGCATATGTACAAAAACCAAGTGCTAATTCGGACAAATCACCTGTCCCCACAACCAGGCCGTTTTGTTGATTGGCAAGATCCATAAGTATCTGTGTTCGCTCACGCGCCTGTGCATTTTCAAACGTAACATCAGCCTTACCGCTATGGTTTAAATCGTTAAGGTGAGATCTTGCCGCGTTCACAATGCTGATCTCCCGAAGCTCGGCCCCGGTGGCCATAACAAGCCGTCTTGCAAGGTCCTGAGTAGCCTGCGTACTGCCAAGTCCGGGCATCACGACACCGATTATGGCACTCTTGTCAAAGCCGGCCCTTTGCATGGCTGCACTTGAAACCATAAGAGCAAGCGTTGAATCAAGACCGCCCGATATGCCAATAACAATACGTTTTAATCCGGTATGCCTGATCCGTCGTTCAAGCGCGGTAACCTGTATATCAAATACCTCTTTACAGCGCGCATCCCTTTTTTTCTTATCTTTGGGCACAAACGGCATCTTTTCAATTTTCCTGAATCTGGGCACTGTTTCTTTTGCGCTAAAGCCCACCCTTCTAAAGGGTTTTCCCAAGCTTGAGTCGGTAAACGTATTGCTAAGCATCCGATCATGTAAAAGCCTGTGTAGGTCAAACTCGGTAATACACATATGTGCATCAAAGGAAAATCTATCTGAGTTTTCTAGCAGATAACCGTTTTCGGCCAATATGGCATGGCCGCCAAAAACTGTATCCGTTGTTGATTCGCCCGGTCCCGCGGATACATATATAAATCCGCCAATATAGCGAGCAGACTGGTGTTTGATCGTTTCCAGCCTGTATTCACTTTTGCCCACAAGTTCGATGCTTGCCGAAAGATTGATAAAAAGCTTTGCACCTGCCATAGCCTGATACGCATGAGGCGGAAAAGGCATCCATAAATCTTCGCAGAGTTCGATTCCCACAACAAGCTCTTTAATCCCATCGCATTCAAACAAAATATCCGTTCCGAATGGGGCAATCTGCCCGGCCAGTCTTATTGTTTGACCGATAACATCAATTCCGGATGCAAACCAGCGCTGTTCATAATGTTCTGAGCAGTTCGGTATATGCGTTTTTGGTACAACGCCAAGGATACGGCCGGACTGAAATATAACGGCAGCATTATAAAGCTTGTCAGATGTATATACAGGCATTCCAATTATAGCCATTATTTTTGTATGTTTCGTATCGTCTAAAAGCTGGCTCAGCGTTTCATTGCTCTGTTCCAATAAGTTTTTTTGCCTGAATAAATCACCGAGCGTATATGACGTGATACTAAGCTCGGGGAATGCAACGATACTGACACCTTTTTCTTCAGCATCAAGAAGCATCGTTCTGATATTGTCTTTATTCTTCTTCAGGTTTCCGACCGATACCTTGGGTACCGCAGCAGCGACCCTCACAAGACCACTGTTCATTTGCCAACCTCCGTTAAAACTTGCCGGTGTTTTTTATTATTCTTCAAGCCCTGCATAATTAATCAGATTCCATTTTTTGATTAACTTGCTTAGCGTACCGTCCTCTTTCATGGCTGCTATTGTATCATCCACAACTTTATTATATGCCCCTAAAGATGAACTGACTTGTATGCAGTAGTTGTTGAGCAAGAATCTTTCGGGTAGTATCAGCATTCCCGATTTGCCGAATAATTTTAAAAATATTTCGTTTGCGCATATTCCATCTACATGACCAATACGGAGCGCTTCAACAGCTTCCGGATATGACCCAAATGTTTTAACGGATGCGGCAATGTTATGTGCATTAAGATATGCTTCAATATTGGTCAAGTCTTTGTTTTTGTTATTTTGGCCAGATACAAACGAACCCTGAACAACAGCGATAGTACCGCCATTTAAACCCATCTGGCTTGTCATGCTCCCTTCCATAACGAGAAACGCAGAACCATCTGAATAATATGATGCCGAATAATTAATGCCTTTTGCATTTCCTGCAATAGATGCGCCAAAAGACATGTCAAGGTCTCCCGATTCTAAAAATGCATCTTTGGTCTCGGAGTTGACCAGAACAAAATTGACTAGAATACCGTCAATAAATATACGGCTGACAATTTCGTCTGCGATGTCTTTTTCCAGCCCTTCGTACATTCCTCTTTGATTATCAAATGTGCAAAGCGGTCTGATATCTCCCCTTAATCCAATATTGATAACACCAGTCTCTTTAAGGATGTCTACCGAGACTTTTTTTTCAGCCTGCGTCCTGCTTGCCGAAGTGATTAATGATATGATACCAAGAACAACAATTGCAATCAAAACAGAAACAATAATTTTTATATATTTCTTTTTTATCGGAAATAAATGGTTTTTTAAGATCAGTTTCAAAGCGTTCACCATGAATACCGGCGGTTATGGGGAGATATCTTAATCTCCCCATAACCCGGTGTATTCCCCCGATTGTAAATAGTAGCCCCCTTTACCCGTTCCACACGAAGGAATACCATTACACACAATCGCATTGTACAATATATGGTATATTATTTCAATAGCCTCTACTAAAATTATGATATTCCATTGCTGTAGAAGAGTATTATGAAGCGTCGTTATCTTCATCTTCTTCCGGGTATACAAGGGCCACCGAAACAACTCTTGTGTCTTCCCCGACATTCATCAGTCTCACTCCCTGCGTATCCCTGCCAATAACCGATATTTCACTGACTTTCATCCGGATAATGATGCCTGCATCGTTAATTAGCATGACGTCTTCGCTTCCGTCTACGATCTTTAGTGCACACATATCCCCTGTCTTATCCGTCGTTTTCAACGTCTTAATACCGATACCGCCTCTTCTCTGCAGATTATATTCAGATATAGGTGTTCGTTTGCCGTATCCATTTTCTGAAATAACTAGGACCTCACTATCCGGCTTTGCGATGCCAATACCCACAACGCTGTCCCCGTCCCTCAGCTTTACCGATCTGACACCCATTGCCGTCCGTCCCATGTCCCTGACGTCCCTTTCCGAAAACATCACAGACATCCCTTTGGCGGTACCCAGAATAAGCTTATCGCTTCCTGATGTTTCAAGTACGCCGATTAGCTCATCCCCGTCCCTTAAACCAATCGCGATAATGCCGGTTTGACGTATGTTTTTAAACTCACTGACATGTGTTTTTTTAATGTAACCGTTTTTGGTTGCAATCACAAGCATCGCATCATTGCTAAAATCCGTTATCGGAAAGACTGCTGATACCTTTTCTCCCGCATCCAGCGAAAGCAGATTAACTATGGCGGTTCCCTTGGCCATTCGTCCTGTTTCAGGAAGATCGTAACATTTGCGCCGGTAAACCTTACCCATGTTGGTAAAGAATAAAAGATTGCTGTGCGTGGACGTTACCATTACGTGTTCAGCAAAATCTTCTTCTCTTGTGGAAAGACCCGTAACGCCCCGGCCGCCTCTGCGCTGCGTCTTATACGTATCAACCCTTAAACGTTTGATATATCCAAAATGTGTCCGCGTGACCACCATTTCTTCTTCCTGTATCAGCTCGTCAAGGTCGATATCATCATATGAAAAAGTGATTTCGGTGCGGCGCTCGTCCGAATATTTTTCTTTGATCTCGAGCATTTCATGCTTGATGATATCGAGTACCATCTGCGGTGAAGCCAGTATGCTTTTAAGGTAAGCAATCCGCTCAACGATTTTTTGGTATTCACTTTGTATTTTATCTCTTTCAAGCCCAGTCAGACGCTGAAGCCGCATGTCGAGTATTGCCTGCGACTGTTTCTCGCTTAGCGCAAACCGTGATATTAAAAGCCCACGCGCGGTGGGTACATCCGGTGATTTTTTGATAAGCTCAACGATTTCATCGATGTTATCAAGTGCAATAATGAGTCCTTCAAGGATATGGGCCCTTGCCTCAGCCTTTTCTAGCTCGAATTTTGTCCGGCGTATGATGACGTCTTTCTGATGTTCCAAGTAATGAAACAGCATCTCCTTTAAATTTAATACCTTGGGTTCACCGTCTACCAGCGCAATCATGATAACACCGAACGTATCTTGCATTTGGGTATGCTTGTAAAGCCGGTTTAAAATCACATTGGCGTTGACGTCTTTTTTAAGCTCAATCACAATGCGCATGCCGCCTTTGTCACTCTCGTCCCTAACGTCCGAAATGCCCTCTAGGTTCTTTTCCTGCACCAAATCAGCTATACGTGATATAAGCGATGCCTTATTTACCTGATATGGAATCTCGGTAACAATAATACGCTGCCGGCCGGCCTTAAATTCTTCTATCTCCGCTTTTGCCCGAACACATATCTTACCCCTGCCTGTGTGGTATGCCTGTGAGATTCCCGCTGTGCCCATGATAATGCCCGCCGTGGGGAAATCCGGACCCTTTATGTGTTCCATCAAATCATTGACCGTCGCATCCGGATCGTCTATAAGGCATATCGCTGCATCGATTGTTTCGCCAAGATTGTGCGGCGGCACATTCGTGGCCATCCCGACTGCAATACCGCCTGTCCCGTTAACAAGCAAATTCGGAAACTTAGCGGGCAGCACACTGGGCTGCATCAAAGTTTCATCAAAATTAGGATAAAAATCCACAGTGTCTTTTTCGATATCGCGCAGCAGCTCCATAGATATGTTCGAAAGCCTAGCCTCGGTATATCGCATTGCGGCGGGCGAGTCGCCGTCTACGCTGCCGAAGTTACCGTGTCCGTTGACCAGCATGTGCCGTGTCGAAAAATCCTGAGCCATACGCACCATCGACATATACACCGCGGAATCTCCGTGCGGATGATATTTGCCAAGCACGTCGCCTACAATCCTTGCGCTTTTCCGATAAGGCTTGTCGGGGGTTAACCCAAGCTCGCTCATTGAATACAATATCCGCCGATGTACCGGCTTTAGGCCATCCCGGACATCGGGCAACGCACGGTTTATAATCACCGCCATCGCGTAGGATATAAACGATGTTTTCATTTCTTTTTCTATATCAATTGGTAATATCGCTTTTCTTTTCTGTTCCAAAACTCTTTCACCCCTGTACTAAATATCAAGATTCATTACGAGTTTTGCGTTCTGCTCGATAAATTCGCGCCTTGGTTCAACCGCATCACCCATCAGTATCGTAAAAGTTTCTTCCGCCTCGATCGCATTGTCAAGCGATACCTGCAGCAGTGTTCTATTTTCCGGATTCATTGTCGTTTCCCAGAGCTGTTCCGGATTCATTTCGCCAAGCCCTTTATAACGCTGTATCACAGCGCCGTCTTTTCCGATTTCCGCCAGATGTTTCTCTAACTCATCGTCACTGTAAAGATATTTTTCACTTCTGCTTTTGGATACTTTATATAGCGGCGGTTGGGCAATGTATACATGTCCGGCTTCAATTAGCTCTCTCATATAACGGTAAAAGAACGTCAGCAATAATATTCGGATATGGCTTCCGTCTACATCCGCATCCGTCATGCAGATAATCCGGTTATATCTTAATTTCTCAACGTCAAACTCCTCGCCGATACCGGCACCAAAAGCGGTAGCCATTGCCCTGATTTCTGCATTGGCCAGCGCCCTGTCTTGCCTTGTCTTCTCAACATTGAGTATCTTTCCTCTAAGAGGCAGTATAGCCTGAAACCGCCTGTCTCTGCCCTGCTTCGCGCTTCCCCCAGCACTGTCACCTTCAACAATGAATATCTCGCATTTATCTGCGTCTTTTTCACTACAATCGGCAAGTTTTCCGGGTAAAGACGCGCTCTCAAGCGCTGACTTTCTTCTGGTAAGTTCCCTTGCCTTTCTTGCAGCCTCGCGCGCATGTTTTGCAACAAGGCATTTGTTCAGTATCTCTTTAGCAATACTCGGGTTTTCCTCTAAAAATGCTTTAAACTCTACTGCCAGTGCGCCATCGACGAGCGGTCTTATTTCGCTGTTCCCGAGTTTTGTCTTAGTCTGGCCTTCAAATTGCGGTTCTGAAAGCTTAACGCTGATCACAGCCGTTAGGCCCTCACGAATGTCTTCTCCGGAAAGGTTCTCATCTTTTTCTTTAATCATCCCAAAGCGCCGCGCGTAGTCGTTCATAACGCGGGTCAGCCCCGATTTAAACCCCATCAGGTGGGTGCCGCCTTCGTGCGTCGGTATATTGTTTGCAAATGTAAAAATATTTTCATTATACGAGTCGTTATACTGAACCGCAATTTCAACAATAGACGTATCTTTTTGGGATTGAAAATATATAGGCTCATCATGAAGCGTTATCTTGTTTTTGCTTAGATATTTGACAAAAGACACTATACCGCCTTCATAGCAGAAATCGCTTTGCTTATCTGTGCGCTCGTCCTTAATTATGATGCTCACTCCTTTATTTAAAAAAGCAAGCTCCCTTAGACGAGTTCTTAATGTGTCATACACAAAATCAACTGTTTCAAATATCTCATCGTCCGGCCAAAACTGGATAAACGTCCCTGTTTCGTCCGTATCACCGATGATTTTTATTTCATCTATCGGTTCGCCTCTTGAAAAGCTCATTGTAAATATCTTACCGTCCCTTTTAATAACAGCGGTCAGCTTTTTTGATAGCGCGTTTACGACGGATACACCGACACCGTGAAGACCGCCCGATACCTTATATCCGTCTCCGCCAAACTTGCCGCCTGCATGCAGCATGGTAAGCGCCACCTCCAGTGAAGACTTTCCGATTTTCGGATGGATTCCTGCGGGTATCCCTCTGCCGTTATCCTCAATACATGCGCTGCCGTCTTCTTTTAGCGTTACACATATTCTATCGCAGTAACCCGCCATCGCTTCATCAACCGAATTATCCACAACCTCATATACTAGATGGTGCAGCCCACGCGCATCTGTTGATCCAATGTACATTCCCGGCCGTTTGCGTACGGGTTCAAGGCCTTCGAGAACCTGTATCTGCGAAGCACCATATTGTTTTCCCAATGCATCGTTCACAATTTTGTCTCCTTTTTGAAAATCTATATAAATAAAAATTTATTTTTTTGATCGTTTGTACAGTGTTCCAGAAGATATGGGTGAGTAATAGATAAAAAACTTATCAATAAATTTGGCAACCACCACAGATTTGATATTAAATTTTTCAATATAGATATTATGTGCAATGTCACTAAGTTTCTTTAAAACATTATTGGTGTCATCGTTTGTTTTGGCCTCTTTATAATCAAGTATCAATATTATATCCTTT
>JBMNOU010000012.1:0-37854 GCA_050943215.1 Christensenellales bacterium
TGATCTCGGGTATCACGTCTCCAGACCGACGGATAAATACGCGGCAGTTTGTTTTTATGCCCTTTCTTTGTATGTCTCCTATATTATTAAGCGTCGCCCGGCTTACATTTGCGCCCCCGATATCCACTGGCGCCAAGATTGCGTTCGGTGTCAGCTTGCCCGTGCGCCCTACTTGCCAGACAACCTTTTCTAGCATTGTCGTCTTTTCATCGGCGGCAAACTTAAAAGCAACCGCCCATCTTGGGAACTTCTGCGTAAACCCGAGTCTCTCGCGCGCCGTAATACTGTCGATCTTGATGACAACGCCGTCAATAAGATAATCAAGTCTCTCCCTTATCTTCTCCGCTTCGCCAACATACCGCATTATGTCATCGATACTGCCCGCTTCCTTGATATATCCGCTGACAGGGAAACGGTTCTCGCGAAGAAAATCGAGCATTTGCCTATGCGTTTCAAACTGTGTTCCATCTTTATACCCCACGTTATAACAGAAAATGCTAAGCCTGCGCGCGGCCGTGACGCCCGGATCAAGGTTTCGAAGCGCCCCGGCTGCCGCGTTTCTTGCGTTTTTCAGAGGCTCACTTGCGGTTTGATTGTATTCGCGTAAAATTGAAAGCCGCATCAACCCTTCACCCTGCACCTCAAGAAGACCTTTGTACGGTATAGATAGCGGGACACTTTTGATCGTTCTCACCTGCGCGGTAATCACTTCGCCAGTATAACCGTCTCCTCTTGTCGCAGCAGACACAAGAATACCGCCGTCATACCTCAGGTTAACGGTAAGCCCGTCAAATTTATACTCTATTATATAGAAGAATGATTCCGAAGATAGTCTTTTTGCCCTTTCTTCCCATACGGCCAGCTCGCTGGGGTTGCGCACCTTATCAAGGCTGTAGAGCGGCGCAAGATGGGGGATCTTTTCAAACCCGGGCAGGGTCTCTCCGCCTACACGCAGAGTTGGCGAATCGCTGCGCACATACCCAGTCTGATTTTCTAGGCTCACCAGCTCGTCGTATAGCGCGTCGTATTCAGCATCGCTGACCGTGGGGTTATCCAGCGTATAATAGTTGTATATATGCCGAGTCAGCTCCGATACAAGCGCATTTATTCTTTGCTCTTTCTCGTTCATACCATTCACCCGATTATTTTCAATGGCGCAAAAGCCACAAACATCTTCTTTTCACCCAGGCTCTCAAAATTGACAACAGCTATTTTTTCTTCGCCGTCTCCGTTCGTTGCAGTGATTTTGCCTTTTCCGAATTTAGGATGCTCCACAATGCCGCCCGTTACAAATACATCTGGCGCATGCTTTTGTTTGCTAAGGTCCGGCTTAAACGAAGGTGGGGCACTGCTCTTAGCAAAGTAAAACGGACTATGGCTTTTACTTCGGGCTGCAGAGGCAACCACATCCCCCGGCCGGTTGACTTCGGTGGGTTCAATACTTGCATCGGGTATCTCGCCAAGAAACCGGGACCGTACGCCCCGCACATAATCGAAACCGCCCGATGTCCTTAATAGCCGCATGGCGCTCCAGGTCAGATAAAGCCGTTTCTTCGCACGTGTCATGCCCACATAGCAAAGCCGCCTTTCCTCCTCGATATCTCCTTCAACAATACTCATCTGATGCGGCAAAAGCCCTTCCTGCACCCCTGTGATAAACACCACTGGAAACTCAAGCCCTTTTGCGCTATGCAGTGTCATCAGCATAATGGCGTCGTCCTCGTCGCCGATCGTGTCCATGTCGGATATTAGCGCATTGCGTTCAAGAAACGCTTCCAATGTGGGCTGCTCGGCAGTTTTCTCGAAGTCTGCCGCACTCCTGATAAATTCTTCTACGTTAAAAAGGCGCATCCTTCCTTCTGCTGATGTATCAAGCAATAGTTCTTCACGCAATCCGGATTGTTCGAGCACGCATTCAACGGTCTGCAGCACTGTGTGTCTGCTGATATCCCTACGTATACTTAAAATCATCTCCGCAAAATCTTTAAGCGCCGTGGAGGCTTTCCGGGGCAAAATCTCCTCCGAAAACGCACACGCATTAAGCAGCGATGTGCTCCTTTCACGCGCTGCCGTTATTAGCTTATCCAGCGTTACCTTACCTATACCTCTTTTGGGTACACCGACTGCGCGCACAAAACAAAGGTCGGCGTTTGGATTGCAAAGCAGATTAAGATATGCAAGAATATCCTTGATCTCTTTCCGCTGATAAAAGCTAACCCCTCCGTATATTACGTAAGGCACACCCCTCTCTTTGAGCTTATTCTCAAGCACCCGGGACTGGCTGTTCATACGGTATAACACCGCAATGTCGCTCGGCTTGTATTTCCCTTCACGCATTAGACTCTCTGCTTTGGCAGCGATAAATTCGGCCTCTTCACCGTCGCTGCGCGCCTCGAACTCAAGCGGCTTTTGACCGGATTTGACAAGAGACCACAATTCTTTTCTCATCCGACCCGCGTTATTTGCGATAACGGCATTCGCCGCATCCAGTATATGCTGATGAGACCGGTAATTTTGCTCGAGCCGAATCACCTTTGCGCCCGGAAAATCCTTTTCAAACGCTAGTATGTTGGTGATATCCGCACCGCGCCAACCATATATCGACTGGTCATCATCCCCCACCACAAACAGATTGCCGCTGCGCTGAGCAAGCAGACGTACGATGTCGTATTGGACTTTGTTCGTATCTTGATATTCATCCACCATGATATATCTAAAACGGCGCTGATATTTTTCGAGGATATCCGGGTTTTCATTGAAAAGCAGCCGCACCTTTAAAAGCAGGTCGTCAAAATCAAGCGCATCGCTAGATCTTAATTTATCCTCGTATTTTGCGTATACCCTCGCTGTCATCTTGATAGCATCACCGTCTCCGTATACGCCAATAAACTGCGCTGGATTAATACCTTCGTTTTTTGCCCGGCTGATCATTGCTTTCGCCACCTTAGGATTAATAAAATCCTTGGCCACGTCAAGCTCGCTCAAGCATTCCTTGACCACAGTCAGAGAATCGCCGGCATCGTATATTGTGAATTCCCTTGCATATCCGAGATGCTCTGCCTCTATCCGCAGCAGCCTCGTGCACATCGCGTGGAATGTAAATACCCACATATCACGTGCATCCGTAATTGCGGATATGCGGTCTTTCATCTCTAAAGCCGCCTTGTTGGTAAATGTCAGCGCCAGTATGGAATAGGGCGCTGTACCCTTTTCGATCAGGTAAGCCGCCCGCATCGTCAACACCCGTGTCTTGCCCGATCCCGCACCAGCAAGCACAAGCACGGCGCCTTCGGTCGCCAAAACCGCTTCGCGCTGTCTATCATTCAAATCTTTAAGACCCATTAATCCTCCTGCCCTTCAAGACGCTGTAGCGCCATTACATACCCGCCCGTCCCATAATTGAGACATCTGTTGACACGGCTAATGGTCGCCGTGCTGGCTCCCGTATACTGTGAAATATCGTGGCAGGTATGCTTGCCTTTAAGCAAAGTCGCAACCTTCAAACGCTGAGCGACTGATTTTAGCTCGGATATCGTGCACAGATCCTCAAAAAACATATAACACTCCTCGATTGACTTTAATGTCAGTACAGCTTCAAACAGCCTGTCCATATCTTTTGACCTCAGCTTTGATTCATACATCGTTTTCCCTCCTGTATCCTAAATCACATTGTTTTGCAATGTCATAAGCCCTTCTATCTTAATCTCAATTACATCGCCTTTTTGCATCGGGCCGATTCCTTCGGGCGTACCGGTCGCGATAATGTCCCCCGGAAGAAGTGTCATACACTCGCTGATAAAGCTGATTAGCTCTGCCACACCAAAGAGCATATCATCTGTACGCGCATCCTGCTTTACGACGCCGTTAAGCACGCTCATGACTCGTTTGCTGCTAGGATCATACCCCGTATCGATATATGGGCCAACAGGGCAGAATGTATCAAACGATTTGGCGCGTGTCCATTGTCCGTCCGCCTTTTGCAGATCGCGCGCGGTCACATCATTAAGCGCAGTGTATCCAAAAACATAATCAAGAGCGTCGTGCACAGAAACTTGCTTGCAACTCTTTTTAATTACAACGGCCAATTCCGCTTCATAATCAACCCGCGAGGAAACATGCGGATAAACAATATCCTGCCCGTGTGCTAGCAAAGAAGTGGGTGGCTTTAAGAAAAGCACCGGAGTGCCGGTGAGCTGTTCTTTCAGTTCTCTGGCATGCCGCGCGTAATTGAGCCCCACCGCAATAATTTTTGACGGTTCACAAGGAGACAGTAACTTCACATCGGATAAACGGTACTCTTCACCAGTATATACGACATTATCGTACGGCAGACCATTGATACGCTTGAGCTTTTCGCCTAAAAGCGCCGCATAAAATGCCTGCCCATTTTTATCCGCCCTTAAAATTTTCATCTATTTCCCCGATCGCTACGCAATATTAAAGAGGCCTTGGTCTGGCCTCTTACATTTTACCACATTAGCATGTGAATCGAAAAGCTTATTCTTGTTCTTTTTGCAGCCTGGCAATTGATACCTCGTATGCGATACGTTGCAATTTTTCCCCGCTTTCCAGCATTTTTTCATATTCACGAGACTGCACTCTGCCAAAAAGCTTGATCTTGTCTCCTACTTCAAACCCGGCGGCATACCGCGCGTTTCTTCCCCAAACAATGCACGGGATATAGTCCGATTTGTTATATGCCCGATTGACTGCGATAAGCATATCCGTAATCTCTCTGCCAAAAGGCGTTACCCGATATATCGGCGGTTTGCATACATATCCCGTTAACTCTATCTCGTTGAGCGAATTTTTATTCTCTTCTATATCCCGTGCAAATATCGTCAAATAGAGCCGGACCTTTCCGTCTACTAGCTTGTTGTATGAACGCAACTGACCTCTCACGCAAATTTCGCCGCCTTCGCAGAGCAGATGTTTTGTAAGCAGCCTTTCGGATACCGTGATAGGCAATGTATCCGTCTTCTCGCTTAACCGGCCGCATTCCAGAAAAAATGTATAAAACGCCTCTCCGTAAATTTTATGTGACAGCTCAAGGTTTTTTAGCTTCCCTGCCACATTGACGCTGTTTGTCGATTCATTCATATTCAATCCTCGTTTATTCAAACGTTAATCTTGAAAATACCTTTGTGTTCCCTCGGCGTCTACGATATAATCGCCGTCAAGCAAAAGATCAGACACCGTCACCAGTTTATAACCTTGTTCCCTTAGCCCAAGTATAATAAGGCTAAGCGCTTCAGGGGTTGCCGCCATATTGTTCTGAAACATGATGATATCACCGCTGCCCACCTCCGATAACACACCCTCTGCAATCTTATTAGCGTCATATCCCTTCCAGTCCTTTGAATCAAGGCTCCACTTAATCGGAATATACCCCCCGTTTTCGAGCGCCGAGATGCTTTCCGGGTTGAAAGCCCCAAAAGGAAGCCGGATCAGCTTTGTATCGTACCCTGTCTGGTTAAATAATAGATCTGCCGCGCCGGCTGCGTCCTCAAGCACCTCATTTGCAGTAAGATCGGGATATCTTTTATGTTCCATCGAATGGCTGGCTATCTCATGCCCGCCCGTAAAAATGTCTCCAAGCTTATCGGAATATTCATCTGCCCAAAGGCCCATAACAAAGAACGTCGCCCTGACGCTCTCGTTCCTTAAAACATCAAGAATCTGCTGAGTAAAATCCGTATCCCCAAAGGCCGTATCGATCGTCAGCGCCACAACCTTTTCGTCCGTTGAAACGCTGCAGATCGGCATCGGCCCGGACTGGTTCGAGACGGGCGCCGCTTCCCCAAGCGCCACCTGCGTGTACACTATTGCGCCAATGATCAGAAGAACAAAAACCGCCGCTCTGATAAGCGTCCCTTTTTTAACAACGAATATGCGCATACTAACACCGCCTAAATAAACTAATAGATATAGTAATTAGTATTTTGAAAATGATATAAATATGCGTAGTTTGATAAATATACCGGCATCACTCAAACGTTGCCTATTCAGCAATATACATTGTTTTATAGCATAAATCCCCGCAAAATAAGCGTTTTGTGCAAATAAAAAAGACGCATTATAAAGCGTCTTTTTATATGTAAATAACTATTTTATTTATCTTTATCTTTCTTTTTATCGTCCGGCAAAAGCCCTTTCCTAGTAAGATTGACTCGGCCCTGTTTATCTATCTCGGTTACGCGGACAAGTATCTCGTCACCAATCTTGACCACGTCTTCCACCTTTTTGACGTGCTCATTCGAAAGCTTCGATATGTGAACGAGCCCATCCTTGCCGGGCGCCAGTTCGACAAATGCCCCGAAATTCATTATGCGGACAACCTTGCCGAGATATATGTTGCCAACCTCAACATCCTTAACGATCGCATCGATCGCCGCTTTGGCCCTTTCGGCCGCGTCCTTATCAGGAGACGTAATGAATACCCTGCCGTCGTCCTCGAGGTCGATCTTAACACCGGTATCGGCAATGATCTTGTTGATAACCTTACCACCCGAACCAATGACCTCGCGTATTTTTTCCGGATCGATTGTGAACTGGGAGATCCGCGGTGCATATTTTGACAAATCCTCTCTTGGAGCAGCCAGCACCGCATTCATCTTGTCAAGGATAAACAATCTGCCTTCCCTGGCCTGAGCAAGCGCTTTTGTCAGTATGGCTTCGTTAATTCCCTTGATCTTGATATCCATCTGGATCGCCGTGATACCTTTGGCTGTACCCGCTACTTTAAAGTCCATATCCCCCAAAAAGTCCTCAAGGCCCTGAATATCCGTCAGTATTGCGATATTCCCTGTATTATCATCTTTGATGAGTCCCATCGCAACGCCGGCAACAGCCGCGCTCAGCGGGACACCAGCATCCATCAGCGATAACGAACTCGCGCAAACGCTTGCCTGAGATGTCGATCCGTTCGAGCTGATGCATTCGGACACCGTTCTTATGGCATACGGAAATTCCTGCTCGTCAGGCAGCACAGGCATCAGCGCCCTTTCAGCCAGCGCACCGTGCCCCACCTCTCTGCGGCTTGCCGAACGAAGCGGTCTTGCCTCGCCTGTTGAATACGGCGGCATGTTATAGTGGTGCATATAGCGTTTAAATTCCTGATCGGATAGTCCGTCAATCCTCTGCGCATCACCAATCGCACCCAGCGTGGTCAGCGTCATAGCCTGCGTCTCTCCCCGGGTAAACACGGCACTCCCATGCGTCCTCGCGAATACTCCCGTTTCACACCATATCGGACGGGTCTCCGTAAATGCCCTGCCGTCCGGACGAATACCCCGGTTGATGATTTTATCTCTAATGATCTCTTTTCTGATTTCGTACAGCACTCTTTCAATATCTTTCTCGCTGCCCGGATACTCTTCTTCAAAATGCGAAATTACATCCGCGGCAACCTCTTCTGTACGCATTTCCCTAACATATCTGTCAGTAGTGTCGACGCTATATTCCACCTTTTTGGCCGCGTATTCCCTCACCTTGGCTTCCAGCTCAGTATCGACCGTATAAATATCAACATTAGTCTTTTGTTTTCCGGTTTCTTTAACGATCTGTTCTATAAATACGATGATCTTTTTAATCTCTTTATGCGCAAAAAGGATACCGTCTAGCATATCCTTTTCAGAAATTTCATTCGCGCCGGCTTCTACCATCATTACGGCATCTTTTGTACCGGATACAGTAAGTTCAAGAACGCTCTTTTCACGTTCAGACGAATCCGGATTGACAACATACTGCCCGTCTATCATACCGATCACAACGGAACCAGTCAGTTCCAAAAATGGAATATCGGATATACCAAGAGCAACCGAAGATCCGATCATCGCATATACTGCCGGCGGGATATCCGTATCGACGCTAAGCACTGTACAAACAACCTGTACGTCATTGTAGTACCCTTTTGGAAATAGCGGGCGAATCGGCCTATCGATCAGCCTTGATGTCAATATCGCTTTTTCGGACGGTCTGCCTTCCCTCTTGATAAACCCGCCGGGTATCTTTCCGACGGAATACATTTTTTCTTCGAATTCAACGCTCAGCGGAAAAAAATCAGTACCTTCCCTTGGAGTTTTTGATGCCGTGGCCGTTACAAGCACAGCCGTATCTCCGCACCGGACGAGGCAAGTACCGTTTGCCTGTTGTGCGTACCTCCCTGTTTCAACTATAAGTTTTCTGCCAGCAATATCTGTTTCAAATATTCTGTGTTCCATTTTTCCTCCATTTCTTCCTTACCTGGCACACGCACCCTTGCGCAGCCCTTGAACCATTGCATGTTCAAATTTCCCAAAAAGCCTTCGGTTTTTTTGACCTCATATCTTAAATCCTCAAAAGTTTTGGCTTTTAGAGACCCCGTAACAAGAATAGAGTGGTTACCCGCTCTAAACAGAGCGGGTAACCACTCTCATAAGAAATCATTATTTTCTTAAGTTCAAGCTTTGTAAAATTTCCCTGTACCGCTCGATATCTTTTTTCTTCAGATAGTTAAGCAGTCCTCTTCGCTTACCCACCATCTTTAATAGCCCTCTTCTTGAATGATGGTCCTTATTGTGAATTTTCAAATGCTCAATCAGATGATTGATCCTCTCTGTCAGCAGCGCAATCTGCACCTCGGGAGACCCAGTGTCGCCTTCTTTAACAGCAAACTTCTCGATGATTGCCGCCTTTGTAACCTTATCCATTTTATCCTCCAGCTTTTAGCCCCGCAAACAATGAAAAGCGTCGGATAATCGCCAAACATTGTAAACGGTTTATAATCAGCCATCATCATAACATATGTCATTACGTTTGTAAACAATGGCTTTTCACCGATATTGTCGAAAATAATGATGCGGCCTTAAGTATATTAATGTGTCTTTTTGCCTATCTCTATACAACTAAAATATCGTTACCAAAATAATTTTACACCCATTGTGGAAATCCCCATACATGATATAATATTATTGTTATAAATACGCAAATACAAGCACGTATCAATTTGATACGATAAGGAGACTGTATGGCAAAGAAATTAACATTTAAAGGCGGTGTCCATCCACTTAGACATATTCACCATGGTAAATACCTGACCGAAGAATGCGCAATACAAAGATGCAGCGTACCAGATGAGGTCGTCATACCGTTATCGCAGCATATTGGCACACCGTCGAAGCCTATTGTCTCTACCGGAGATAAAGTCGATATGGGCCAAATGATTGCAAAGGCTGATGGATTCGTCAGTGTCCCCTGTTTTTCAAGCGTATCCGGTATAGTCAAAGAGATCGCGCCCCGGCCGCATATTTCGGGCAGCCAGTCGATGTCCATCGTTATTCATAATGATTTTGAGGACAGGCTCTCACCCGATATCACGAGCAAAGGCTCGTCTGAAACGCTTGCGTCCGAAGATATACTCGGCATCATTAAAAACGCCGGTATCGTGGGCATGGGCGGCGCTGCTTTCCCGACCCATGTCAAGCTCTCTCCCCCGCCCGAAAATAAAATCGATACCATTATCGTAAACGGTGCGGAATGCGAACCGTTCCTAACGGCAGACCACAGAATAATGCTTGAATACCCAAGAGAGGTTATAAAGGGATTAAAGGCTGCCATGAAGGTCCTTGGTGTCAAAAAAGCATATGTTGCCATTGAAGACAATAAACGCAATGCAATCGCGGCCATAAGCGAGGCAGTACGCGGTCAAAATATAAATGTCGCCACGCTTAAAGTAAAATATCCGCAGGGCGCAGAGAAACAGCTGATTCACGCAATAACCAAACGGCAGGTGCCCTCAGGCAAGCTGCCGATGGACATTGGTGTTGTTGTAATAAACGCAGGCACAGCATATCAAATCGCACTGGCAATAGAAAAAGGGCTGCCGCTATTTGAGCGCGTTGTCACAGTTACAGGCAGTGTAAGCACACCATCCAATCTTGTCGTGAGGATCGGTACGCCTATCTCTCATGTGATCGCGCATGTTGGGGGACTATCTGGCGACATTGACAAAATCATCGCGGGAGGCCCAATGATGGGCATTACCCAGCATAACCTGGATGCGCCTGTCATCAAAGGAACTTCAGGGATACTGGCTCTCGATAAACGCATTGCGCATTCGATGGAAGAATCGCCCTGTATACGGTGCGGCAAATGCGTTGGGGTCTGCCCGATCGGGCTTCAGCCGTATCTCATAAGCGCTCACGCTGAGAAAAACAACTTCGAGGCGGCAGAAAAAACCGGAGCGCTCGACTGCATCGAATGCGGCTGTTGTTCTTATATATGTCCGGCTAACAGACACCTCGTGCAGGGAATCAGGCTTGCCAAAGGCGAGATTGCAAATAACCATAAAAAGGCAAGCATCTGACGGGTTATTATTATTTTGGAGGTTCGTATGGATAAGTTCACCATGTCTTCATCGCCACATGTCCGGTCTTTTGAAACGACAAGCCGGATTATGCGAGATGTGCTTATCGCACTTTTGCCCGCAACGGTCCTCGGCGTCTATTTCTTTGGACTAAGCGCGCTATGGATCGTACTTATATGCATCGCTTCTTCTGTGCTGACAGAGGCCGTGCTGCAAAAACTGATGCACAAAAAAATAACGGTCATGGATGGAAGCGCTGCCGTCACAGGTCTTCTTTTAGCTTTGAATCTGCCGCCGTCTGTACCGCTCTGGATACCTTTTCTGGGCGGCGCGTTCGCGATTGCGATCGTAAAGCAGTGCTTCGGCGGGCTCGGATACAACTTTTTAAACCCCGCGCTGGCGGCACGGGCATTCCTTGTGATATCCTGGCCGACGGCGATGACAGCATGGACGATGCCAATCGACGCCGTCTCTTCGGCCACTCCGCTTACCGCGCTGAAGATGGGCGGGACACTCAGCCCTTACCTTGACATGGCGATCGGCAACGTAGGCGGATGCATCGGTGAAACCAGCGCAATTGCTTTAGCAGCAGGCGGTTTGTACCTGATTGCGCGGCGTGTGATCGGTTGGCGGATACCCGTTTTTTACATTGGCTCCGTTGCGCTTTTCACGTGGATTGCGGGAGATGGCGGTTTGTTTACAGGCGATGCGCTATACCATATACTTGCCGGCGGACTTATGCTGGGTGCAATCTATATGGCAACAGACTATACGACATCACCAATGACCAAGACAGGCAAGATCGTATTCGCACTTGGATGCGGCATACTGACCAGCGTAATAAGGCTTTGGGGTGGATATCCCGAAGGCGTATCTTATTCGATCCTGCTGATGAACCTCGCAGTACCGCTTTTGGACCGGGCATTTAAACCAAGACTATTCGGAGGAGCGGCAAAATGAAAAATATAATTGTCATTACAATAAAGCTTCTGATCATAACGATCGTTTCAGGTCTGGCTCTTGGGGCAGTCAATTATATTACGGTAGAGCCGATCGCGAATCAGATGGAAAAGGAAGCAAACCAAGCACGGCAAGCCGCATTTTCGGGAGCTGCATCTTTTGATGCGCTTGATATAGAAATACCTGAAGAATATGCAATCATACATAATGTCTATAACGCTCTTGACTCGGATAGTAACGTGATCGGCATTGTTGCCAATATCACTACAAGCGGCTTTAATTCAGGATTGAATCTAACTATTGGAATCGGTGCTGATGGATACATCAAAGGCGTTATTTTCGGTGACAACACCGAGACACCCGGCCTTGGCGCAAAAGCGGCTGAGCCTTGGTTCCAGGAACAATATCAAAACAAACCGTATGACAGCCCGCTAAACGTTGTCAAGTCACAGCCTTTAGGTGATTACGACATTCAGGCAATAACCAGTGCAACTATTACAACCAAGGGCGTGACGGATGCGGTCAATACGGTTACCGACTTTTATAAGCAGATGCTCGGAGGTACGCTATGAAAAATAAAACCAGACCAATGACCATCGTTAAAAACGGAATTCTGACCGAAAACCCCACATTCAGGCTGATGCTCGGCATGTGCCCAACGCTAGCGGTCACCACAGCCGCCATCAACGGCATCGGTATGGGCCTTGCGGCAACCTTCGTGCTGATAGGTTCCAATGTCGTTATCGCGATGCTGCGCAGCTTCATACCATCGAAAGTGCGAATACCCGCGTTTGTCGTCATCATTGCGGCATTTGTTACAATCGTACAGCTTCTTCTAAAGGCGTTCGTACCCGCACTTGATAAATCGCTCGGTATATTCATACCGCTAATCGTTGTCAACTGCATTATCCTTGGGCGCGCAGAGGCATTTGCTTCAAAAAATTCAGTAGGCGCGTCTTTCTTAGACGGGCTTGGTATGGGTCTTGGATTTACAATCGCACTACTGATCATTGCATCGATCCGCGAGATTCTGGGGAATGGAACGATCATGGGCGCCTCGCTTTTCGGTGAAAATTTCGCGCCTGCACTCATGATGGTCAGCGCCCCCGGCGGGTTCATTACGCTTGGCCTTTTGCTCGGGCTAATCAACAAACTGGCCATGAATAGACAAAAGAAAGGAGCGCGTTAAACCATGGAAGGATTTACCGGTATTTTGCTGATTCTTGTCAGCTCGATTCTTGTCAACAACTTCGTGCTCTCAAAGATACTTGGCATATGTCCGTTTATCGGCGTTTCCAAGAGGGTTGAGACCGCGCTCGGCATGGGTTTTGCCGTCACGTTCGTGATGGCGCTGGCGTCCGTCATGTCATATCTCGTGCACTACTATATCCTTGTGCCGCTCGAGATAGAATATATGCAGACGATTGCGTTCATACTAGTGATCGCGGCGCTTGTGCAGCTTGTTGAAATGACGCTGCAAAAGTTGGTCCCTGCACTTTACTCGGCGCTCGGTGTCTATCTTCCTCTGATCACAACAAATTGCGCAGTGCTTGGCGTTGCCATTCTGAATATAACAGAACATTATGACTTTTTGCAAACAGTCGTCAATGGTATCGGTGGTGCTCTTGGGTTTACGCTGGCCATTGTGCTGTTTGCAGGAATACGCGAAAGGATGGAGCTTGCAGATATACCCGAACCTTTGAAGGATTTCCCCATCGCACTTATCTCCTCGGGGCTTATGGCAATCGCTTTCCTTGGGTTTCAGGGGCTTATTTAGGCAAATGAAAGGATAATATTATGATAAGTGAAATAATTTGGCCGGTGGCTGCGCTTGGTGGTCTTGGCCTAGTGCTTGGTCTGGGTCTGGCAATCGCTTCTAAGTTTCTTTCAGTCGAAACAGACCCGAATATTGAGAGAATCCGCGAGCTTCTTCCAGGCGCAAACTGCGGCGGCTGCGGGTTTCCCGGCTGTGACGGTTTTGCTAAAGCGTTAGCCGAAGGAAAGGCAGAGGTCTCTAAATGCAGTGCGTTATCTGCCGAAAATCTTGCGGCAATCGCAGAACTGATGGGTATTGATGCGCAACCGGGCGAGAAAAAAGTCGCACGCATATTATGCCGAGGAGATTCTGAAAACTGCAACACGAAATTCGAATATTCTGGAATCGCAGATTGCCGAGCGGCTGCCGCTTTGGCAGGAGGGCCTTCGTCTTGTCCATTCGGATGCGTCGGGCTGCTTACATGCGCAAAGGAATGCCCTTTCGGTGCAATATATTTAAGCGATAAAGGTATTGCTGCGATTGACGAGGACAAATGCACAGGCTGCGGCAAATGCGCCGAGGCGTGCCCGAAGCATGGCATTGTTATCATGCCCAAAAAGAAAAATGTATATATACAATGCCGGGCCACTAATAAGGGTAAGGCTGTGACAATGGCGTGCAAAGCTGGCTGCATTGCCTGTGGGCGATGTGCAAAAAAATGCCCACAGGGCGCGATTACAATGCAAAACAACCTCCCTGTCATTGACTACGACAAATGCACGGACTGCGGAGCATGTGTCACCATATGCCCAAAAAATATTATCGCAATCAGCGGACCGGCGGATAAATCGCCCTCGGTCTGATCATCATAGATAATGAAATCAATCATGCCGATTTTTATGCACCGGCGTATAAAACAGGAGAAATGCTAGAAAAATACTTTGAAATTAACCATCCGGTCATTCTGGCTTCCGCTTCGCCGAGAAGGAAGGAGCTGCTCTCAAATATCATTCGTGATTTTGCTATAATTCCCAGCAGCATACCCGAGGTAGCATCTGGAAGCCCACGTCCGCAAGTGATCCGGCTTGCGAAAGACAAGGCGGCAGATATCGCAAAAGACCGTCCGGATGCAGTCGTGATCGGAGCGGATACGCTTGTCGCAATAGATCAAGAAGTACTTGGAAAACCAAAAAATCAGGCAGAAGCCGCAAGCATGCTAAAACGTCTCTCCGGCAGAACTCATCAGGTCTATACGGGCGTCGCGGTTATCTTTGGCCCCTATATGCAGACAGATTGCGGTGTGACAGAAGTGACTTTTAATAAACTTACAGCCGGCGAAATTGGCGCGTACATCCAAACAAGAGAGCCAATGGACAAAGCCGGCGCGTACGGTATACAAGGTTATGGCGGAAAGTTTGTCCGGAAAATAAACGGATGCTATTTTAATGTGATGGGCCTTCCGCTTAGTATTGTTTATGGCATGTTAAAAAATATTCGAAAATAGCGCAAAGTTTAATCATTTTGCGTTTTGGTTTTTCAAGCTGCCTTTTTCAGTTTTAAACTGATTGTTTTCACTCTTTATAATATCATTACAGTTTATATTCGCTGAACATCTGCCTTTTTGTGCATACTGTTACCAAAGTTTTTACAAAAATCATTGTATAAAAACTACTCATATAGGAAAAATTATACCATAACGAACAATGGAGGTTTAATATGTTTTCATTTTTTGCGCCTTGTCTTGGTATTGATCTGGGTACGGCCAATACACTTGTGTATATGAAAGGCAAGGGCATCATCCTTCGGGAACCCTCAGTTGTGGCAATGAAAAATAACAAAAAAGATATTTTAGCGGTCGGCGAAGAAGCCAAAAAAATGATTGGTAGAACGCCGGGCAACATCGTTGCCGTACGTCCTTTAAAAGACGGCGTAATTGCGGATTATAACACAACAGAGATCATGCTCAAATATTTTATCCGCAAAACGATACCTCAGGGGCTTTTTTTTAGGCACAGTCCAAGGCTTGTCATATGCATACCCTGTGGGATTACCGAAGTAGAAAAAAGAGCAGTAGAAGAAGCCGCCAAATCTGCCGGAGCACGCGAGGTATACCTTCTTGAGGAACCGATGGCCGCGGCTATCGGTGCCGGCCTTGATGTTTACCAGGCAAAAGGATGTATGGTAGTGGATATTGGCGGCGGTACAAGCGAAGTGGCAGTGATTTCTCTAGGCGGTATAGTAACCTCAAAATCTCTGCGCGTGGGCGGCAACCATATGGACGATGCTATTATGAAGTATGTTAAGAAGACTTATGGCATGATAATCGGGGAAAGCACGGCAGAGCATATCAAGCTTGAAATAGGATGTGTGGTCGATAGGGGAAAAGAGCTGACAATGGATGTTAGGGGGCGCAGCACTTCCACAGGGCTGCCGACTTCGGTCAATATCAGTTCATCGAGTATCAAGGAAGCATTGCTCGAGCCGGTGGAAAATATCATCGATACCATCAAGAACGTTTTAGAACACACGCCTCCGGAGCTTGCGGCGGATATCATTAATGAAGGAATCGTACTAACAGGCGGTGCATCGTTGCTGCTTGGCATCAACAGACTGATTGCAAAAGCGACTGGTATGCCTGTAAGACGCGCTGAACAAGCTCTGGATGCAATTGCAATCGGCGCTGGGCTAGCAATCGAACAGCTCGAAAGCAGCTTAGCTGAACATGAATTGACGACAGAGCCGACCCAATAGCTTTGACATTTTACGGGACATAATCATATGAGGCTACATAGCCTCTTTTATTTTTCCGCTTTTAACTTTTTGTACTAAAAAATTGGGGATCTTTGCCCGTTTCGCGGTGATTTTACATGTTTGCCCAAACCTGCATAGTTATGCGCAAAAAGTCTTTACAAGGTTGACCATTATGGTAAAAAAATATATAATCAATTCGGATTGTGAATACAATATAATTGGACATGGACCAAAGCTTTGGTTTTTTTAACTTACGGTTTAAAATATATCGCAATTCAAAGATTATAAGGAGGATGAAAATGTCAGTTAAACAAACGATTGATGGAAATACTGCTGCTGCCCATGTGGCATATGCGTTTTCGGATGTGGGAGCAATCTATCCTATCACGCCATCATCGCCCATGGCAGAAATATGTGACGAATGGGCAGCCCATGGCAGAAAAAACATATTCGGGCAAAAAATGCGGATCGCTGAAATGCAGTCCGAAGGTGGTGCGGCGGGAGCTGTTCATGGCTCTCTCGTTGCAGGAGCGTTTACGTCTACATTTACTGCATCACAGGGATTGTTGTTGATGATCCCGAACATGTATAAAATATCCGGAGAACTGCTGCCCTGCGTTTTTCATGTTACAGCCAGAAGCCTTGCGACGCATGCGTTGTCTATATTTGGGGATCAGAGCGACGTGATGGCTGCAAGACAGACAGGGTTTGCGATGCTCGCGTCTGGCAGCATCCAGGAAGTTATGGACTTAGCAGCCGTTTCCCATCTGTCTACTTTAAAGGCAAAGATTCCTTTCGTTCATTTCTTCGATGGGTTTAGGACATCCCATGAGATCCAAAAGATTGAGCTGCTAGATTACGAAAAACTCGCGGAACTTGCTGATAAGGAAGCGATCGCCGACTTTAGAAAACGCGCGATGAATCCGGATCGCCCCCATCTGCAGGGTACTGCCCAAAACCCGGATATCTACTTCCAGAACAGAGAAGCCGCCAATAAATATTATGACGCCGCGCCCGGCATTGTAGAGCAGGCAATGGAGGATTTCTACAGGGCGTTTGGTAGAAAGTATAATCTATTTGATTATGTGGGAGCGCCCGATGCAGACCGTATCGTGATACTGATGGGTAGCGGATGTGAAGCAGCCGAAGAAACGGTCAACTATCTTAACTCCAGGGGCGAAAAAGTAGGAGCCATTAAGGTCCGTCTTTACCGTCCGTTTAGCGCTAAGCATTTCCTTGCAGCTTTGCCAAAGAGCGTAAAGAAAATCGCTGTTCTTGACAGGACTAAAGAACCAGGCGCCGCAGGGGAACCTTTATATCAGGATGTAGTTACCGTACTTGCTGAAGCAGGCAGCGATATCAAAGTCGTCGGTGGTCGATATGGCCTATCCTCTAAAGAGTTTACTCCGTCAATGGTCAATGCCGTGTTTGACAACTTAGCCGGTGCAATGAAAAACCATTTTACAGTGGGTATCAATGATGACGTAACAAATCTCAGCCTCGATTTTTCGAACAAAATCGACGCGGCACCCGAAGGAACATACAGGTGCAAATTCTACGGGCTTGGATCAGACGGTACCGTGGGCGCCAACAAAAACTCGATAAAGATTATTGGCGAACATACCGATATGTATGTACAGGCATTCTTTGCATACGATTCAAAGAAATCTGGAGGCCTTACCGTATCGCACCTTCGTTTCGGTAAAAAACCGATACAGTCGACGTATCTGATTGACGTAGCCGATCTTATCGCATGCCATAATCCTTCATATGTTACGCTGCTCGATATGCTGGCAGACATTAAGGAAGGAGGCATCTTCCTTCTCAACTCTTCATGGACGCTTGAGGATATGGAAAGAGAGCTTCCGGCCTTCATGAAAAACGAAATTGCAAAGAAAAAGGTGAGATTCTTTAACGTCGATGCTATTAAGCTGGCTAATAAGGCAGGTATGGGAGGCAGGATTAACACAGTCATGCAAGCGGCGTTCTTCAAGATCGCCGGTATTATACCCGAAGAAGACGCGATTAATTATATGAAACAAGCGGTAAAAAAGACTTACGGCAAAAAAGGCGACAAGATTGTGAATATGAACAACATAGCCATCGATCTCGGCGCCGAGGGCCTTGAAGAAATCAAATATCCAGCAAGCTGGGCAGATACCCAAGACGGCGCTGCTTTCGCCAAACCGCCGGAAGACGCGGGTGATTTCTATAAGAGCGTATTATTCCCGATTATACTGCAAAAGGGCGATGAATTGCCTGTATCCGCTTTTGATCCAAGAGGGTTCTTCCCGACAGGCACAACCCAGTATGAAAAACGCGGTATCGCGGTAAACGTTCCTGACTGGATACCCGAAAACTGTATTATGTGCAATCAATGCTCGTTTATCTGTCCGCATGCAACGATCAGGCCTTTTTTGGCCGACGAAGAGTCGCTTAAAAATGCGCCTGACAGCTATATAACAAAAGATACAAGAAGCAAAGACCTGGCCGGGTTGAAATTTAGAATGCAGCTGACGCCATATGACTGCACAGGCTGCGGAAACTGCGCAGACATATGCCCCGCAAAAGAAAAGGCGCTTGTGATGCGGCCGCTTTCAGAACTGGGCCAAAGGGAAGATGCCAACTGGGAGTTCGCGAAAAAGCTTCCTAAACCCGACGTCAAAATCAACAAGGCTACCGTTATCGGCTCTCAATATCAGCAGCCGCTGTTCGAATTCTCGGGTGCGTGCGCGGGCTGTGGCGAGACACCGTATATCAAGCTGATTACCCAGCTTTTCGGGGATAGGATGATGGTCGCCAATGCAACAGGCTGTTCGTCCATCTACAGCGGCAACACACCGACCTGTCCATATACCAAAAACGCCGAAGGGCGCGGACCGGCCTGGGCAAACTCGCTGTTTGAGGATAATGCCGAGTTCGGTTTCGGAATGAACCTGGGTGTTGTGCAGCGGCGGGCCAAGCTGAAAGATACTGTCCGTGAGGCAATCGATGTCTGCAAAGGAGAGATAAAAGACGCACTCTCGATCTGGCTTGAAAATGCAAATGACGGTGATAAGTCAAAAGAGTGTGCAGCTGTTTTAACGGCAATGCTTCCGGCAGCCATCGAAAAAGCATCAGCAAAAGAAAAGGAGCTGCTGATAAATATATTTGATAACAAAGATCTGCTGATTAAAAAATCGATATGGATATTCGGTGGAGATGGCTGGGCTTATGATATCGGCTATGGCGGACTCGACCATGTGCTCGCAATGGGCGAAGACGTCAACATCCTTGTACTCGATACAGAAGTCTACTCGAATACGGGAGGCCAGGCAAGCAAATCCACGCCCACCGGGTCGGTTGCAAAGTTTGCTGCGGTAGGCAAGCGCACAAAGAAAAAAGACCTAGGTGCTATCGCAATGACTTACGGTTATGTCTATGTGGCACAGACTTCAATGGGAGCAAACCATAACCAGCTAATAAAAGCTTTGACAGAGGCGGAAAAGTATGACGGACCTTCGCTGATCATTGCGTATTCTCCCTGCATCAACCACGGCATCAATATGGGCAAATCACAGGCGCAAGAGAAACGTGCAGTGGAAGCGGGTTACTGGCATCTGTACCGCTTTAATCCGGAACTCAAAAAGGACGGCAAGAATCCGTTTATTCTAGATAGCAAAGCGCCTTTAGTGAGCTATCAGGACTTTATCAAAAGCGAAATCCGGTATAAAACGCTTCAGCAACAATTCCCAGAGGTTGCAGAAAAACTTTTCGCTATTGCAGAAGCAGAAGCGAAAGAACGCTATCAATATTACAAAAAGCTTTCTGAATCTTAAACCTGAATCAAAAGTACAAAACTCCCCGTACCATTTACGGGGAGTTTTATTGTCTAGCCGTATCTGTTATTTTATTAGCGATCTTATTGTATGCGTTACCGTCTCCACCGTCGGAACGGCGTTTCGCTCAAGCTCACGTGAATAAGGTATAGGGATATCAAGGCCGCAAACACGTTTGATAGGCGCTTTCAAATACTGAAACAACTCTTCCGCAATCACCGCCGCTATCTCGCCGCCAAACCCACCTGTCCGACATGCCTCATGTACGATCACCACCCGACCCGTCTTCTTTACAGATGCAACCAGCGACTGCTTATCTAGTGGCCTTAACGTCATTAAATCAACAACCTCTATGCTGATCCCCTCTTTTGCAAAGTTTTCCGCCACTTCAAGACATAGCGGTACCATCCGGCCATACACGATGATCGTGAGGTCGCTGCCCTCTTTTTTAATATCTGCCTGGCCAAGCGGTATGATATATTCTTCTTCCGGCACAGGCCCAGCCTGTTTATAAAGCAGCTTCTGTTCAAGAAAAACAACAGGGTTATCGTCCCTGATTGCTGCCTTTAAAAGCCCCTTTGCATCATATGGCGTGGACGGCACAACCACCTTTAATCCGGGTATGTGACAGAACCACGCTTCTAGGCTCTGGCTATGCTGTGCTGCAGCACCCGTACCGCTTCCGCTTGCCGTACGGAGCACCATCGGCACTTTTGCCTGGCCGCCAAACATATAGTGTATCTTTGCAGCCTGATTGACAAGCTGATCCATCGCTATCGTCGTAAAATCCGAAAACATAATCTCGGCGATTGGACGCATACCCGCAACGGCGGCCCCTACAGCGGCTCCCGTAATTGCCGCTTCGGATATTGGCGTATCCATCACGCGCCCGGCACCAAATTCTTCAAACATGCCAGCGCTGACTCCAAAAGCGCCTCCGTAAATCCCGACATCTTCTCCCATCAGAAAAACATCCGGGTTTTTTCTCATTTCTTCGCTCATCGCCTCATTGAGTGCTTTTGCATATGTAATCTGTCTCATGTTTTAACCCTCATTACGCGTAGACGCCGTCTAATATCGTGTCAACAGACGGGTCTGGGCTGTTTTGCGCAAACCTCAATGCATTTTCTATATCCAAAGAAGTCTGCGTGTCGATGGAATCAAGCTCATTATTAGTAAATCCATTATCTAGCATATACGCCCTCATCCGAATGATCGGATCTTTTGCATGCCATTCGGATATCTCGCGCTCAGTCCTGTATACACCCGTATCACTTTTGGAATGCCCGGAGATTCGGTATGTATCACAGACAAGCATCATCGGCCCGTTGTTCGCGACATATTCCCGAGCTTGTTTTGCCGCTTGGTACACGGCGATAACGTCATTTCCATCTACTGTTTTTGACGGAAAGCCGTATGCGCATGCGCGGTCTGCAATATTGTCAATATTCATTGACCGCGATATATGCATAGACATACCGTACTGGTTATTTTCGCACACAAAAAGTACAGGAAGCTTCCACACCGAAGCAAGGTTTGCCGCTTCATGAAAACTCCCCTCGTTTGAAGCGCCGTCTCCGAAAAAGCAGGCGACAATCCCGCTGCCTTTCTTCTTTAAGGCGATTGCCGCGCCGGTCGCAATGCCGCATCCCCCACCAACGACACCGTTTTCGCCAAGATTGCCATTTGCAATATCCGCTATATGCATAGAGCCACCTCTTCCCTTGCAGCATCCCGTTTCTTTGCCGAGAAACTCAGCCATCATCGAATTTATATCAATACCCCTTGATATGCAATGGCCATGCCCTCTATGCGTTGACGTTATCATATCAGCATTGTTAAGCGCGAGGCATACACCCGCTGCCGTTGCCTCTTGTCCCACATAAAGATGCGTTGTTCCGTGAACGCCGCCCTTTGCAAAAAGCTGTGCTGCAGTCTCTTCAAACTTTCTCGTATGATACATCTTGATCAGCATATTTTTCAAAATCTTTTTATTCAGACTCAAGCCTTCTCCTCCGATAGTCATTTTAATTGTCGTAATCAATATTTTACAGAATTATTCTTACCTTTAAGGTAACAAACATAGGTTTATTTTATGTGTCTTAATGAGCGATGTCAATAATTATTTTTATGATTATCAATAATTTATTTTTAATTATCAATAATTTACCCGAACCAAATAAAATCTAACCTCCTTATTGCTCTAGCAAAGGCCCCACGAACCCTATACCTATCCGTTGTGGCAATTGACAAGTGCGTATCCCTATAAATGATGTTTTGCTTTTACAACAAGGAACATGATTGACAAGAAAAACGTAACCTTTTTAATTTATTTGCAGTTTTTTGCGCACCAATATCTGGCCATTCAATCGCAGTGTAATCAGTAAAAAACGCTTATCCCGATTTTTATTACTTTCCGTTAGGCAGCATATGCCTGTTGTTTCTTGCATAATGAAAAAGATACTGCTGAGCGATTCCCGCATACTTGCCGAATTGGTTGTCTACAAATTCCATAAGATTCGCATCGTTCTTGCCTTGATATCCATATACCCCGGACAGTACTCGACGCATCCAGACATCCGCCGGAAAAGCCTCGGTAAATCCGAGTGAATACAGCGCAACACAATCAGCAACTTTCGGCCCTACACCGTTAAGAGTCATCAGCTTTTGACGTGCTGCCTTATAAGGCATGCCATAAAGGTCATCCAAATTAAACCCGTCCGCAACCGATTTTGCCGCAGAAACAATATATGCTGCCCGGTATCCGGCACCGCAAGCCTCTACGTCTTTAACGCTAAGCGAAGAGAGCACATCGACCGATGGAAAATCGCATTCGTCCCCGATACGAGCACCATACCTTTCGCATAGCGTATCGATGATATGTGAAATGCGCGCTACGTTATTGTTCGAAGAAATAATGAACGATATCAGCGTCTCAAACGGTGGTTGGCGCAGCACCCGGATACCGTGTGCAAAATCTATGCCCTGCTGCAAAAAAGCATCGTGCGCATACATCTGCTTGATCGCGCCATAATCACGCTCCAGATCAAAATAGCGGATAAAATCTACACCCGCGCTCTCGTCCACACCAAAAAGCGTGACGTCTCTGCCTGTTTGCTCTGCATAGACCTCCCGGCCCAGCGCAATGCCAAAGAACCCGTTGCTTTTCTTTTTCCACCGGAACGCCTGCCCGCAGGTAAGGCACTGCTCAAGTGAAAAGTGCCTCGTTCCACGGATAATCATATTGCCATTCTTATAAACCGTCATGTTAAACCCCTAAAATGCCCAAATTGCTTCGAACATTCTTTTTCTCCATCCTATATAAGTCTAGTTATTCTTCCTAATTAAAAACAGGCCCCGCGAAAACAAGGCCTGTCGTCTGTGCACGTATTAGTTCGGATATACGCTAACCTGTTTTTTGTCTCTTCCCTTGCGCTCAAATTTAACATTGCCGTCAACGAGAGAAAACAGCGTATCGTCTCTGCCAATCCCAACATTGTTACCCGGATAAATTCTTGTTCCTCTCTGGCGAACAAGTATGTTCCCAGCAATTACAAACTGTCCGTCGCCGCGTTTTACGCCAAGCCGTTTGCTCTCGCTGTCTCTTCCGTTTCGGGAACTACCCACACCTTTTTTATGTGCCACTTTTCGCACCTCGCTTTCAACTTAAGGATTGTTACTCTTCCACCGCTTTTTTGTCTTCCTTGCCCGAAGATATGCTTGTTATCTTTATCTTTGTAAACGGTTGTCTATGCCCTTGCTTTTTACGATAGTTTCTCTTTGGCTTATATTTAAAAATGACAACCTTTTTCTCTTTGCCGTGTTCTAAAACCTTGGCTCTTACCTTTGCGCCTTTTACCGTAGGCGTGCCGATCTTCACGTCGTCCCCGTCCGACACCACAAGCGCATCAAAACTTATCAGTTTACCAGGCTCCTGCGGCAGTTTTTCGACAAATACGATATCGCCTTTCTGCGCCTTATATTGTTTCCCGCCTGTCTCAAAAATCGCATACATGCTGCTTCTACCTCCTCTTCCCAGTCTCGCCGTAATGGTATCCGCTATGTACCGGAATTTAAACGACCACTTCCGCGCGGCTCAGCTAAAAATAGTATCACAATTTATCCGTTATGTCAACAAAATACCCTGGCTTTTCCGATCAGTTTTTCCCTTTCTTTTGTGGACGTGATCTCGATTACCTTATAGTCAGAAAGATGCACTGCTTCATCCGATACTATATAAAACTTGATGCCTTCGATTTTAGGGATAATCGCTGTTTCAGCATCCTTGCCTTCAATGTATTTCGCCACGAGCGGGTTGACCTCGATCAGATATTCGCGTACATCCGAGTTAGCCGCCTGGCGTAGCAACAGCCTTCTTAAATTCATAGCTGTTGTTTCTTCATTATCAACCGTACCGCTTCCGCCGCAATATGGGCATGTTCTCTTTACAATGTTTGACAGCTTCCTTCTGACTTTTTTCCTTGTCATCTCGATAAGTCCAAGGCTAGTGATACCAAGAACATTAGTCTTTGTGCGGTCTTTAGCCAACGCAGTTTCAAGCGAATCGATCACCTTTTGCTTATTGCCCTCGACCTCCATATCAATGAAGTCGATCACGATAATACCGCTGATATCGCGGAGCCGTAGTTGTCGTGCAATTTCCTTAGCCGCTTCTATATTTACCGCGAGTATCGTTTCTTGCAAATCAGTATCACCCACAAACTTACCCGTATTAACATCGATTACGGTCAGTGCCTCGGTTTCGTCGATAATGATATACGCACCGTTTTTCATCCAGACCTTCTTTTCAAGCGCTTTGTCAATACGCGCCTGAATACCGTAATCATCAAAAATATTGACGCCTCCAGTATAAAGGCATACTCTATCTTTTAGATGGGGTGCGATAATGCCAGCGACGGCCGTTACCTTATCATAATATTCCCGGTCGTTGATCGCAAACTCGCAAACATCCGGTGTAAACATATCACGGACAGTCCTAAAAATCAGCGATTCTTCGGCGTGTATAAGCCGCGGTGCCCGAAGAATATCGCTCCGGCTTACGATACGCTGCCAAAGCCTTTCCAAAAAACGGATTTCTCCTATAAATTCCTCTTTTGACTTAGAAACAGCAGCGGTGCGTACAATTATCCCCATATCTTTAGGCTTGATTTCTTCCATAATCTCTTTTAGCCTGCTGCGTTCCTGTTCATCCTCTATGCGTCTTGATACGCCCACATGGTTGACCGTCGGCATCAGCACCAGCATCCGGCCGGGAAGCGTTACATGTGTCGTAATACGCGCGCCCTTTGCCCCACCGGGTTGCTTTAATATCTGGACCATAATCTCCTGACCCTGTTTCACCATTTCTTCAATGCCTTTGGGCCGAAGATTTGGCTGCTCTGATTTTTGGCCGAATTCAAAATCCGATGTATCCGCAAGAATATCCCCAGCATAAAGAAAAGCGTTTCGTTCAAGCCCAATGTCCACAAAAGCTGCCTGCATTCCGGGAAGCACATTAGCAACCCTCCCTTTGTATATATTGCCTACAAGCCTTTCTTTGCCTCTGCGTTCGACATGGATTTCCACCAGCTTATCGTCCTCCAAAAGAGCAATCCTTGCCTCTAGCGGATTTATATCCGCAACTATTTTTTTCTCCATTAATAAATACTCCAAATTTTTTTTAGAATTTATCAAAAGGCCTCAGGCCTTATCTTTTACTCTTTAAATGCCGAGAGAAGCGGAACCGTCTCGCCGTCTGAATGGGTAAAAAGCCCCGATCTGATAATATTATACTTAAAGCACCCTGCACGCTTTTGCAGTTCACCGGCAACAATTTCGGGCCTCAAAGACCCAGACGGAGCAGCGGCAAGCCGCATTTGCAGATATCCATTGTGTATGTCAATAGATATGATCATGTTTCTGATGTTGATATCTTTTTCTGCTCCCTTAGATACCTTTTTTGTAATGATCTCTTTACTGGCCATTATATCATATACCGCGTTTGCTATATCATTTTGATATATTGATTCAAAACCCATCTCGTATTCCGCTTCGCGCATAGCAGCAGCAAGCTTAGGCGCATTATCAGCGATCTGCACTGCCCTTTTCGCGCAAAGGCCAGGCGGAAGAACTCTATTTATCCTATCTAAAAATGCACCAGGCGAAACATCGGCTGATGTTTCCATTTCGACGCATTCACAGCTGCTCTCAATACCGAGCGCCAGCGCAGACGCGAAAGAAACCACATAATGCGGATTAAACCCACCCGTCAGCCTGACGGGCAGTCCTGAACGCCGAATAGCTCTTAAAAAGGCGCGCTGCAGGTCGAGATGGGAAATATACTTTATAGCCCCCTTTTTTTCAAACTCAAACCCGATCCTCATACGCAAAGTCCCGCTTTCTTAAGGCCGCAGCCTTTGCACCCATGTCTGCAGTCACTCGTTGTGATGCCTTTATCCGACGCAATCTTTTCTCTCCAAAGATACGCCTTATCAACACCTGAGCTGATCATATCCCACGGCAGAACCTCGTCCTTTTCTCTGTTGCGGTTTGCGTAGAACGCCTGCGAAATACCGTTTTGCTCAAAAGCCGCCTGCCACTTTTCAAAATCAAAATGCTCTTTCCAGCTATCAAACCGGCATCCTTTGCTGTATGCCGCAGCCAGTACGCACGATAGTCTTCTGTCTCCCCGTGCAAAAACCGCCTCGAGCATGCTGATTTTTGCATCATGCCAGCTGAGTTTGACACCAGAAACTGGCCGTATCTTTTCTTTGATATATCGCTGTTTATCCATGAGCGATTGCATATCGTCCTGCGCCTCCCATTGAAACGGCGTGTGTGGCTTTGGTACAAAGCTCGATACGCTGACCGTCAGCCGGAACGCACCGCCACGCCTCTCTTTGGGCACAGTATAGTAGATATTTCGTATTTTAGCAGCCATATCCACTATACCTGTAAGATCATCCAATGTCTCCCCCGGCAGACCGATCATAAAATATAGCTTAATGCCGTTAGTACCCGACCAGAATGCCTCTTCTATAGCGGAATATATATCCTCTTCCGTAATGTTTTTGTTGATAATGTCACGCAGACGCTGCGTTCCCGCCTCGGGTGCAAACGTCAGCCCGGTATTTCTCACCCGTCTTAGCTTCTCTGCGTATTCGCCCTGATAAGAATCGATACGAAGAGACGGCACTGCTAGTGAAACTCCCGTTCCCTCAAACGTATCGGACAACGCGCATACTAACTCTGCCACACCCGAATAATCGCCTGTGGAAAGCGATGAGAGCGAAACCTCTTCGTGTCCCGTTGTTAGTATACTCTCTTTGGCCTGAGCGATCAGCCTTTTGACTTCCCTTTCCCGCACAGGCCGGTATACGAACCCCGCCTGGCAAAAACGGCAGCCCCTCGTGCAGCCGCGCATTACTTCCAGCGTCACCCGATCATGCACCGTGCTAAGATATGGTACGATCGGAAAGGTAGGGAAAAAGCCCGCGTCGAAATCGGATAAAATGCGCTTGCATACGGTTTTAGGAGCACCATCAGCGGGAACGATACGCTTTATCGTTCCGTCATCATTGTATGAAACGGTATAAAGCGAAGGCACATAGATACCCCGGATACCCGCCGCCTTTCTTAGAAAAGTCTGCCGGCCGCTCCCGTCGGCGCTACATGCTTGGTACAGTGCAAGCAGCTCAGCAAGCACCTCTTCGCCTTCGCCTATCACAAACAAATCTATAAAATCCGCCAACGGCTCGGGGTTATATACGCACCCGCCACCCGCTATGACAATAGGGTCGGTGCCAATTCTGTCTTTTGCATACAACGGTATATGCCCAAGAGAGAGCATCGCAAGCACGTTTGTATAGCACATCTCATACGAGAGGTTAAACCCTACAATATGAAATTCACTCAGCGGCGTTCTCGTTTCAAGGGAAAAAAGCGGTATGTCAGCGTCTTTGAGCGCAGTCTCCATGTCAGGCCAGGGGCAAAAACACCGTTCTGCATATACGCCGTCTATCCCATTTGCCAGATGATAGAGTATGCTGGTGCCCATATGCGACATACCCACCTCATAAACATCAGGAAAGCAAAAAACAAATCGTGTGGAAACATCGCCCAAGTCCTTTTTGATCTCGCCCAGTTCCCCGCCCGTATATCTCGCCGGTTTTTGCACATCCCTCAGAATATTTTCAAGTTGCCCTATATTAATCATTATTTTCCCTAACTTTATTTTTTACACTTAGCGACTATTATACACGGTTTTTAAGTATCAGGCAAACGCAGTTTGGAATAATGTGTCTACGTTGTCAAATGATCCGTTACACATTAGGTTAAGTTCTCCCTCCAGTACTAAAGGGGCGATTTTCGTCTAAGAACCAGTAACGGGAAGTTGTTATCCCATCTCTGATAACGCTGCAATTGCTCGTTTGCATCCTTTACCGAATACAAACGTTCCTTTGTTATACCAGCCTTTGGCCGTTTCTTTGAATTGCGATTACTTCCGTATCTGTTGCAGATTTTTTATCGCTGTAGACTTTTGTGTCTGCAAAGTCAGCAAAATGTATCGGAACAAATACTTTTGGCGCCATCATTTCGATAAACATATCCGCACCTTCGTCATAATCACTGCCCATCCTGCTATCAACCGGAAAAAACGCATAATCAATATGTTTAATATGATCACTCAAAAACTCAAGCTCTCTATCAAAATATTTTTTCATCGCGCGCGTGTATTTTTTATTCCCATCATCTTTCCAATGCCAATAGTTAAAATCTCCGGCATGGAAAAAGTTTAAGTTTTCACATTCTATATAGAAGCTTCCGCCAATATCTGTCGAACCGAATTCCCGTACATAAAGGTACCCATCATCATAGGATTTGCCAGGATTCAATATTATCGCCTTATCTTGCGTTTGCTCTATCGGCACAGTTGAATCGAGTATAAACGTTGTGTTTTGATTGATTTTTTCCCATTCAAAAATATACGGATTATAGTGATCATTATGGGAGTGGGATACAAATACGTATACACGAGCGGCATCCATTATTTCTTTGTCGCTGACATAACCATTATCCATCCCTTCATCCGGCCTATGTCTGTAATAATCAAATATTAGCAATGACTTGTCCAAAAGCACCGCGATTGAGCTATGATGCAGATAATAAATATGCATACCAAACCTTCCTTTTGAGTTGTCTGCTATATTCTACCACATCAATATCACCCGTACAAGGATCGCTCTTGTACCCGATTTCTAACTACTGCTGATTGAATATGCTCCAGAGCGTAGCATGCGTTCCTTTTTCCATCATACCGTCTAATATCTGCCGTTCGTCGAGTTCACCGAGCACGCCCATATCGTTATCAAGAACAGTCACAATATTATACTTGCCCGCTTCAAACTCACGCATGATATCGCTGACTTTGTTGTTTTGCATGGCTGCAAATCTGTTTATGCTAAGAGTCTTGCGCTTATCAATTTTTTGTCTCTTTCCTGAAAAATCGCGTATCAGCATATAGGGCGCGCTTTTCAGTTCCTTTAACGACGAGAGGCATAGAAAAAATCCCAAGATAAAAAAGCTCGGATTTATCGTATTCTTAAGCGCGGCAATAATGCCAACAGCAACTATGATCGAAGCAAAAAGAACGCCCGCATACGATGTAATCCGCGTGGCGCGTTTGTACCCCATAAACGACGCAAACGCCGCTCTTGCAATCCGTCCGCCGTCCAGCGGAAGCGCAGGCAGCAAATTGATCGTCGCAATAGCAATATTGGACGATATCAGTTTTTCTGCGATTACCATTTCGTAAACATACCTGTCAATAATAAAAACAATACACGCGAATACCATGTTTGTTGCGGGCCCGGCCGCCGCGACAATAATCTCTTTTGCTCTCGACATCGCAAAGCACTGCATCTTCGCTGCACAGCCAAACGGCAAAAGCTCCATTTCTGTAATCGTCATTCCAAGCGCCGTTGCAGCAAGAACATGTGCCCATTCGTGCAGCAATATCACCGGGATGGTGTACAAAACAATATCGCCCATACCGATTAAAACCATGATGATGATCGCGGGTATTATAAAAAGATTGATCTTTAGTTTACCGCCAAAGAACCTTAGCCCTTTCATTCATTGTCATTCCACAACCAACGACGCTCGCTGTTCGATATACTGAATGGGATCGACATACTGATCGCCGTCTTTTAATTCGAAATACAGATAATCGCCGTCAATATCGCCGATAAGCTGTCCGGGCATAACAATATCATCCACACGGACCGCTGGTGATATATTGTAAAACGATACTGTCTCTCCCGAGTCTAGCGCTACCTTAATATATCCCGCTTCGTTGATCTCGCCGACAAACGTCACGGTACCTTTGGCAATGCTAACGATTTTTGTACCGTCCAGATCGATGCGTACTCCTTTAGATCCCGCTTCGCCGAAAGCGGTAATGATATTGCCGTGGGCAGGAAAGACGACCGCTGCATCCGGCAGAGGACTGAACACGCTCTGCAGGCTGTCATCCAGATTCTGAACGAACTTGAGCCTTCCGATGTCTTCATCAATACCAAATTGATGATTAACCGTCTTGCCGATAACGTCTGTAATCTCATTTGTCACCGGTGTATTCATACTGCTAATCGCCAGTATGATAATAGCAACACCGGCGCAAACGCCTGTTTTAATGAGCAGCCGCTTATATCCGACATCCGCATCCTCACTTTTTGCCTTTTCCGCCTTTGGCAAGCTTTGGGTCTTGATCGGCAGGCCCACCTTGTGTACAATATCAACCGCTTTTTCTTTCCATACACGGTTCTGCTGTTTGGCAAAAGAAGGCTGGGGCTTCTTTGTTACATAAGTAAATCCATCTATCTCAAGCTTGGGCAGATTATCTTTATTCATTTTTCCCCCTCCTGTTACGAACTTCTTGCCGTATATATATATTGCTGAAAAAGGTCAATCATTCAAAAGAGAGGTAAACCGTTGCGGCATATTAATTATTTTTACATAAAGAAAACTGACGCCGCTAATAACGATGCCAGTTCGTATATTTTGGATTTTTCGATTAAGTGCCTTTATCCTTGCTTAAGTAAAAAACAATCCTAAAAACACCTTAATTATTTATTGGTTTGTACTGATTTGATGATCGTGCTTACCGCATCGTCTACGCTTAGTTCCTTAGCTTCGCCTAGCTCTCTCGATTTATACTCCACGATACCCTCGGCAGCACGTCTGCCCACAGTAATCCTGTGCGGAATACCAATGAGATCCGCGTCCTTAAACTTGACGCCTGCCCGCTCATCCCGATCGTCAATCAAAGCCTCAATCCCGACGTTAACAAGCTTTTGGTAAACCGTTTCTGCTAGCACTGTCTGCGCATTGTTCGCCCCGCTAACCGGTATCACTATCGCATTATACGGAGCAACGCTATCCGGCCATATGATTCCGTCTTTGTCGCAGTACTGTTCGATAATCGCCTGCATCGTTCTGTTAAGCCCGATACCATAGCTGCCCATGATGCACGGCTTTTCTTTAGCGTTCTGGTCAAGGAACTTACAGCCCATCGCATCGCTGTATTTCGTTCCCAGCTTGAATATATGCCCGACTTCTATAGCAGAAACAAGGTTTATCTTTGCACCACAGACCGGACAAGGATCGTCTTTTTCAATAAGCCGAATGTCGCAGATATCTTCCGACTGAAAATCCCTGCCGTAGTTGGCACCTTTATAGTGGTAATCCGTCTCATTAGCGCCTATAAGAAAATTGCTCATGCATGTTATCTCTTTATCAACGATGATCCGGTCCGCTTTGATGCCGATCGGCCCGGCAAACCCTATCTCGGCGCCCGTGGCCTCCCGCACATCCGCTGCGCCCGCAAGCTCCAGATTTGCGCATCCAAGATAATTTTTAAGCTTGGTCTCATTTATCTCCCGATCTCCGCGTACCATCGCGGCAATAATATTGCCATCCGCGTAATACAGCAGCGTCTTTGCAAATTTTTGAGCGCCATACGAAAAGAAAGAGACGAGCTCCTCTATTGTGCCAACGTTTGGTGTATGTACTTTTTCCAGCTTCTCGGGTGTTTCGCCGGCCGGGGAAACATCTTTGCAAGCTGCAAGCTCCGCATTTGCGGCATAACCGCATTTAGGGCAGGACGCAACCGTATCGTCCCCGATATCCGATCTCACCATAAACTCTTGAGACCCAGAGCCCCCCATTGCTCCGCTGTCCGCGTGAACGATAACATATTCGAGGCCGCACCGGTCAAATATCCGGCAATACGCATCATGCATCTTCTTGTATGATTCATCAAGACCCGCCTCGTTTATGTCAAACGAATACGCGTCTTTCATGACAAACTCGCGGCTCCGGATCATGCCAAACCGCGGCCGGCGCTCGTCACGGTATTTGTTCTGTATCTGATATATCGTCTTGGGCATGGCTTTATATGACTGAAGCTCTTGCCTAAGGACATGCGCGAAGATTTCCTCATGCGTCGGCCCAAGGCAAAAATCCCGTCCGTTCCTGTCCTTAAACTTGATCATCTCCGTCCCGAAGACATCCCATCTTCCCGATTGCTGATAATACTCGGCGGGCAGCAGAGCAGACATTATCAGCTCCTGCGCTCCCGCAGCATCCATCTCTTCGCGGATGATATTTTCTATCTTTTTAAAAACCCGAAGCCCAAGAGGCATCAGCGCGTAAACACCGGCGGCCAGCCGCCGGATCATACCGGCTTTTAGTAACAAAACATGGCTTTGCGCTTCTGCTTCCGAAGGCACTTCTCTTTGTGTTGAAAAAAGCATTTGGGACATTCTCATTGGTCATAAGCTCCTTAAAATCGCTGAAAAGTATACTTGCACGCTTGTCAGTATAACACAATTAAAAATGCGATTCAATCAATAGTTCAACGATAAGACGGTATAATAATCAGCTGCTCATTACAGGCAGAATAAAAATCCCGCCGGAGCAGCGGATGATGTTGATTTTTGTTTCATAAACGGTTTCAAGGTTGATTTTTGTCAGAACATCCGCTGGTTCCCCCTCGGCAAAAACCGCGCCGTTTTTCAGCAGTACAATCTGGTCGCAATATGAATAAGCAAGGTTTAGATCGTGCAGTACGCAAACAACGGAAATACCTTGATTTGCGGCAAGCCTTTTGGCTGCCGACATGATCGTCACCTGGTGACGAATATCAAGACCCGTAACCGGTTCATCCAGCAGCAGGATATCCGCCTGCTGACAGAGAGCGCGTGCCAATATCATCCTTTGCCATTCGCCGCCCGACAGCGTTGTCACTATTCTATCTTTTAAGTGCAGTATGCCCGCTTTCTCAAGAGCACTGTTTGCTATCGCGTAATCCTGCCGTGTTTCACCGCGTAGCCTTTTCATATAAGGGTTTCTCCCGGTCAGAACGATGTCCATCACAGTAAAGTCATATTCAAGAGACGCATGCTGCTGCACAAGCGCCATCCTTCTCGCGATTTCGCGAACCGAAAAGCAGCTGATATTATTGTCATCGATCAGCACTCCACCTTCATCGGGCGTAAGATATCCTGAAATGCACCGAAGCAGCGTCGTCTTTCCTGAACCGTTGGGCCCTATTATACCGCAAAAGCTTCCTGTCCGAATGTGAAAACTAACATTATCAAGTGCCTTCTGCGGCGGCAGATATGCATACGATATATTCCTGACAATAATATCGCTCATCCGGACACCTTCTTTCCCCTGCGTAAAAGATATAAAAAAAATGGCACACCGACAAGGGCGGTAATCACCCCGATAGGTATTTCTTGGCTGTCAAGAACTATCCTTGCAAGCATGTCTGCCAAAAGCAGAAATATTCCGCCGCCAAAAAACGAAAACGGCAGCAGCTTTCTGTGATCGGGGCCTAATATCAGCCGCAGTATATGCGGTATGATAAGGCCGACAAAACCGACAATCCCGCTGACGGATACCGCGGACGATGCTGCGATGGTAGTAATTACGATTAGATTGCGCCGCACCTTGGCAGAATCAACACCAAGATGCCGTGCAGCCTCATCACCCTGAAGCATGATATTAAGATCCTTCGCGTAAAACAGACAAAGCGCACTGGCCGTGATCATGACGGGAAGAGCAACCGCCACTTTATCCCACGATGGCGAAGAAAAGCTCCCCATCGTCCACATCACAATATGCTCCATTTTGTCTCGGAACAGTATCATGATACAGTACACCAGCGCAGACGCCAAAGCGCTTACGGCGATACCTGAGAGAAGAAGCGAGAATGTGGATACTTTTCCTTTAATGCTAGCCAGGCGGTATACTAAGAATACCGCGACCAGTGCCCCTAGAAATGCAAAAATCGTAACCGCGCCAAATCCGAGAAAAGCCAGCGATGTGTTAAAAGCAAGCGCCAATGTCGCTCCGAGCGCCGCACCTGAGCTGACGCCAACCACATATGAATCTGCCATCGGGTTTTTGAACATCCCCTGAAGGCATGCGCCGGAAATGCTGAGCGCACCGCCCGAGGCAAATGCAAGCAGCGCCCTTGGAAGCCGCAGACTGAAGAATATGATACCGGCGCTTTTTTCTGCCGTTCCGCCGAGCAGCGCAATCAGCTCACAAAAGCTGATACCCGAGCTGCCAAGCAGGAAAGCCGCAATAAACGAACCGATTCCAAGAGACAGCATGGCAGCAACAGTGATTCGTTCAATTGTTTTTAGGGGCTGCTTCAATTGTTATTCTCCTAATACATAGCGTTGAACTATCTCAAGCACCTGAGCAATTCTCGGGCCGGGCCTTTCAATCATATCAGGGCTTATAAAATAATACGTACCATTGTTAATTGCGGACAGGTCTTTGTATCCTGTTTCCGAGAGGAGAGCCTGCTCAGTCACACCCTCTGAAACCAGCAGTATATCGGGGTCATCCATTATTAGATTCTCCACAGGGTAATTTAGCCATTCGCTTTCGGAGCCGGCTGTTATGCAAACACCGCCCGCCATTTCGATAACCGTATTGATAAAACTGCCTTCGCCGGAAGTCCAATTGCCATATTCTCCGATGCCCATCACATAATAAACGGTCGGTTTATCTTCAATTTTAGAGGCCTTTTCTTTCACCTTAGCCGCAGCGTCAGCGATCTGCTCGTTCAAAGCCGCTGCCTCGGCCTTTTTGCCCACAACAGATCCGATCAGCGTGATGCTCGATACGATATCTTCATAGTACGTCGCTTCTGTGGCAACAACAAAAAGGCCGGCAGCTTCAAGCTCATGTATCTGGTTTAGCTGCAATCCGTTCCCCGCAAATACCACGCTTGGGTTAAGCGCAATGACCTTCTCAATGTCAAAACCATTAAAATCGCCCACCTTTTCTATATTAGACGCTTCATCGGGGTAAGTGGAATAGACATCCACGCCCACGATTTTATCCCCGCAGCCAAGTGCAAATAATATTTCCGTAGTGCTCGGTGCAGTCGAAACAATGGTCAACCGATCAGTTTCGCCACCTTTGGCTATAACAGTGTTACCAAGCGCATCCGTATCCTCGTCCAAAAGATCTTTCGGAGCAGCTGTTTTTGCCGATTGCCCTGATACCGCTGTGCCGTCCTGGTTTGACGTATTCGGGGAGCACCCTACAAACAGCATCATAGTCAATATGATTGTCAGAATGATCAAAGCAGTTTTTTTCATTTAAACATCCTCCATATTATGATATATCCTACGGAGCGAAGGCGGTCGCCGTAAACACCAAACAAAAAACGCCAGAGCGTTAGAAGTCCAGGCGTAATCCATATTTTAAGGCCGTCTGTATCTTCCCTCCGAAGAAGTCTCGACAAAACCTGACGGCAGGTATACCGGCTTAGCTTCATCCCAAGCGGACGCCTTCCCAAAAATTTTCTTCAGTGGCATACTGTCCGCACGGTCTGCATTACGGTAGCGGGGGCTGCAACGGCTTTCAACCGTTTTCCCTATTATCCATTAAGGCACCGACAGGCCATATTCATTTGTTACATCATATTAGCATAGCACTACTAGCCAGTCAATGGTGCTAAAACAATAGATTTTATTAATAAAAAAACGTAGCAGGGGTATGATAATGGTTAAACACACTCGAGGTATAAAAATTATGAATAAAAACCGTAAAAACCATCAGAAACACGAAATTAAAGACGATTATGTGGCGCTCGATATCATGTCAAACACGGAGTGCACCGGTATGATTCCAACGCCACCTTTATCTTCGGATGATGTAGATGGGTATTCAGAAATTTACTCCGTTACACAGCAGGAAGCTATCAACGCGCAAAAAGCCGATACAGCGAAGCAGCAGAAACGCAGAAGCTCAAAAACAAAAAACCGGTAACCCTTTAGATTGTATTATATAACCAGTATCGATATATATATAGATTTCAGGCCGTTCGTTTATATGAATAATTGAACCTTATTGTATGCATCTGAACATTAATCTAGTTCATATTTAATAGATTATATTTTCATTAATTCTATTGTTATTTGTATAAACGAATTTTAATCACCCATTTTGAGTATTTTTATCACCAAAAAAACAGACAGCCTGAGCAGTCACTTGCTCCTTGTTTTTTGTTGCTATTAATTCTCATATATTTTAATAATTTATATTTATTGTATTATATCTTATGGTATAGTGAATATACAGCCTGAACCATACTGAATGATAAGGAGCGCTGGCAACATGGGGGCAAATAAACAAAAGATCTATATTTATACCGGAGTTGTATTTCTTGCACAACTGTGTTTGTGCATATCCTTCAACATTGTGGGGCCTTTGCTGAGTGATATTATGCAGCATTATGCTATCGAACTTGATGGCGGGGGCCTTATGACGCTGTTCCAGAATATCGGTGGTACATTGGCAATTATCCTGCTCGCCATTATCATGGATAAGCTGAATAAGCCGGCCACTTTTATCGCACCATTGCTGCTTATGGCCGCTTCCATGCTGTTAATAGGCATTGTGCCGCCATATGCCGTTTTCATGCTGATGTTTTTGTTCTTTGGCATCTCTATCAGCACAATGGATATGGTAGGCAATGCCATCATACCTGATATACATTCGGAAAAAAGAAATGCTGCATTAAGCCTGTTGCACGGAATTGCTCCAATCGGGGCTGTTATCTCGCCCGTATTCGCAGGCACAATAGTTGCATCGGGCATGCCCTGGTATAATGTTTATACTATTGTGGGATGTTTGATTCTTTTGGTATCGGTAGTTTATGCGATAGTATACCTTAGTGCAAGAAAATCATTGAAAGTTATACGCATACAGCACACGGCCAAAAAAGAGAAGGGCATATTTAAGAAATTCATAATGGATAAGCGTGTACTAACAGCTATGGGCTGTGTTTTCATATTCGCTGGCTTTCAAAGCGGAATTATCGTTTGGGTCTCAAAATATTTTCTAGATGTATTCAGATGCGGCACGGTTGCCGCCGGATTGGGTCTGTCTGCTTATTGGCTGGGTACAAGCATCATCCGTGTTTTGTTTGGTATTACGCCGCTTAGAAATCTTTATATTCGCCGGGTGATTATTTATGGCAGCATCAGTTCCGGGATCGTTCTTGCTATTGGCATAATTAGTCGTAATTATTATCTTATGCTTGCTTGTGTATTCTTTTCAGGCTGTTTGAACGCACCGGTGCTTCCGCATTCAATAGGGATGTTGAGCGGTTGGTATGCTAAATACTCGGGGCTTGCTTCAAGCGCCGTGTTTGCATCACTATATCTTGCATTTTCACTATCTCCCCTTTTAATGGGTGCAATCGCTTACAGATGGGGAATGCATGTTATGATGTTCGTGCCCGCAATTTGTACTTTTTTAGCAGGTTTTATCGCAATCCTGCTTCCGAAAGAAAAAATGATCAGATAATAGTTAGCTTTTTTGTCGGTTACAAAGAGATATAGAAATGGATATGCCATTTTAAAGGTCGATAGCAGTGATGGTTTTATTTGCTGCTACTATGTTTTTTGGAAGCATGTATGTTATGTTTTATATATTTCAAGTACTATCATCAATATTTTATTTATTAAAAAACAAGGTGATAAAAAAGTATTGGGCAACTCTTATAATGGTCTTAAACTAGGTTTTATAAAGGTAATAAAAACACATTCTAAGATAGCGCCAACCGATAATGAAGATCTTTTAGGTGTAATGTTCGGCCCATTCTGTGCAATTTTTGTATCGCTTTAATA
>JBMNOU010000013.1:0-37381 GCA_050943215.1 Christensenellales bacterium
CTATCCACTGATGAGACATATCTTGGCTCAAGAGGCATAAGATCTGTGATGCTGTACCAGTTATATAGATGCCCTTCCCATTTTGACGCATTCTCTATCCCCAATATACATTTTTCCAGCCTACTTATTGCGTTTGTAAGCGTACAAAACCCCATATAATAGGCAATAATCCCAGCTATCATAGAAAAGGCCACATTTGTGGGCGATGTTCTTCTTGCGACGCCTTTTCTCGGGCTTTGCTGATAGTTATCCGGCATCCAGTTGTATTCGCTTTCGCTGCCGAATCGCTCGAAAAACCGCCACGTCTTCAAAGCGATATCCTCCAAATACGCCCTTTGTTTTGCATCAAGCGGATATTTTTTTACTTTTCTTGGTTTGCTGATCGCATATGCGATGGAGGGTGCAAAAAACCAGACGCTAAATACAGCAAATGCCACGAAAGAGAACGATCCGGTGGCTAAAATGGAAAGCGTGTAAAGTATCACAGCAAGCATGGGCGCAGCGCGCATTTTTTTCCAATAATATGCAACACCTTCTCCCGCATTTTTCTCACCTTCGGCAGAGGTTACCCATTCCAGCATATTTTTTTTTGTTATCGTGACCCGTATAACCGTTCGCACAATGGCATCCACCATTATATATGTCTCATACGGCAAAAAAGCGAATTTGTAAAAAGACTGTTCAAAAAGTGTTTTGGTCTCATACCAAACGTCCTTAAAAGTCACGCCTTTACCGGCATTCCTGATTAGTGTGACAATCCGTATCACAAAATCAAGCACGCTGTCGATAAAAAGTGGTAATATTCCTGAAATAAACCAAAAAAAAGCCGAACGGTAAAAAGCTGTTTGTGACAATAATATAACGATAAACGAAAGCGGCATGACAAGACTTCTTCTTAAGTTATCAAGTATCTGATATTTAGCGAGCTTTGAAAGCGGATTTTTTGTCTTGCCGTCTTTTGTCCTCACTATCTTTTTCAGCCACGGCATCAGCTGCCAATCACCTCTGACCCATCGGTGCTGCCTTTGAGACCAAGACATGTATTTTGCGGGGTATCCGTCCATTAGCACAACATCGCTGACAAGTGCACACCGCAAATAGCTGCCTTCCAAAAGATCGTGGCTTAAAATGGCATCATCAGGAAATGTATCTTTTAATACCTGCGTGTATACGGACAGATTAAATATCCCCTTGCCCGTATATATACCCGTACCGAAACCGTCCTGATATACGTCCGAAGCGGCACAGGCGTATGTATCAAGACCACCTTTGCCCGAAAAAACAAGTGAAAAATGCGATTTGGCAGCACTGACAACATCAATGCCGATACGCGGCTGCATGATACCGTATCCGCTGACAACCGTATTGTTCAGCGTATCAATAACAGGTTTGTTTAAAGGATGTTCCATGGCCCCGACCAGTTTGACTGCAGCATCCCTTGAAAGTTCGGTATCTGCGTCAAGCGTAATCACATATTTTATTTGCTGAGGAAAACCTTTTGTAACATGAATAAACCCCGTCTCGTCTCCATAAAGCAGTGCACAAAAATCTATTAGGGCACCTCTTTTGCGCTCTTTTCCAGAAAATTTTTTTTGCGACGGAATGAAAGTCCTTTTTCTCTGCGCATAAAAGAAAATATTCTTGCCATATTTTTTATTGAGAGAGCCGATTGCTTCATCAATGCTTTCTGCAATCTTGATATCTTCAGCGGTAATCTCGTTTTTATTTTCTTTAAAATCGGACAGCAACGCAAAGTAAATATTATCTTGTTGGTTGGCCGCATAATAAACCTGCATTTTCTCGAGAATACCTAGGCCATCCTCAAGGCTCGTGATCAGTGAAGGGACGGCCACAATCGTCGCACAACCGTCCGGTATCCCTTCTTCAAATGCCATTTTGGGGATGAATACCGGTTTGTTAAGCAGCATAAATATTTTATTGTTAATCGCAATAACCACAGCATATATCGGTATCAGACTGATGATGAACCCAAGTATCCCTACAATAACTGGGTACATAAAGAATAATGATAAACAAAGCAGCGTCGCACTTACCACCGTTGAGATAACCGCACCTCCTGCATAAAAAAACAGCATATGTCTTTTTAAAAAACTGATGACTTTTTCCTTAAAAGGGAGTTTCCCAAACTCCTTCATTAATTGCTGACGCTTTTCTCCGATAATATAGAATCCCACGTGCTTTCTGTTCTGATCCGCAAGCCGGACGGCCGCCTTAGAGACGGCTGGCTCAGATACTCTGATGCTTGCCGCTATATCCGCAATACACCGCCTATAGTATTCGCGCGAAGCAAAATCCATTTTCTCGTAATATTCATCCTCACAAAGACATTTATGTACGATCGATATATTTTCAAATATGGATTCAAAGTTGATTTTTGCAAGCATCCGGATTGATGTGATCGCGTTGGAAATCTGCATAATATTCTTTGCTTGTGCAGCATGTGCTTTTTTTACAAGCTTGTCAACCGATAGATCATAAACCGAAAGCCTTTTGTTAAGGCTTTCGGTAACAGTCGACACATGCGGGCTTTCCCTTAAAAGTGCCATGGTATGCTCAATAAACAATGGGTTTATCAGCACGTTTTTATATTCGTTTAGCAGAGAAGCTGAAACGGCTATCTCTTTTTCTATCTGGATGCAGAACTTGTCGGCCCTGCGGCGCATTTTAATGTATTCAATACTACGCCGCGCAAGCTCCGATACGGCAAATAGAAGCGCAATTTTAAGCATATCGGCGAATACCCATAATTCGCCCGAATCGAGTCCAGCTTCTTTTTGATATGCTTCTAAAAATTCCTGTATACTTCCTATCGTAATGTGAAATGAACTATATTTCGCAAGCTCGACAGCAAGCGCAAAAATTCTCGGAAAGTGGGCAAAGCGGCCGTTTTTTATATGGGGCAGCCTATATACGCCTTTATTTAATTCTATCTGTTTTATCTGTTCAATAAATAAAAACCGGTTATCATAAAACCATTCGGATATCGCAGGCAGATCGCGGCCTCTATATTTATTTTGCTTTGCAATAAAATAAGCGCTTTCAATATTGCGGCGAACGTCATAAAGGCTTATATGTCTATATTCAACTTTTCTCGTATAGACCTTGTGAATAAGAGATAAGTCATATGCATATTTTAAAAGCTCTTGCTGAGATAATTTAACGTCATCTAATATATTGAATGAAATACTTTGGTTGCTGCGCATATAACCTCCATTATAAAATGTCATACTCATATTATTGTCTTTTGGCCAATTATCAATTCAAAAAAAAAGAAGCCTTCAAAAAGCTTCATTTTTTGGTTTTGAGTCAAGCCTATAAGCCGAGTTCTGTTGAAAACGGTCATCTATCTACGCCTAAAGTTGCCATTAGGCTCCAGCGATTACATTGGGGCGCGGCGGGCAACCGCTTTATGCCCACTATCAATCTTGCACCGGACGGGGTTTACATAGCAGCCAAGTCGCCATGACTCTGGTGAGCTCTTACCTCACCTTTCCACCCTTGCCTGGCTTAATGCCGGGCGGTATATCTCTGTTGCACTATCCTTGGAGTCACCTCCACCGGGTGTTACCCGGCGCCCTGCCCTTTGGAGCTCGGACTTTCCTCCCAGCACTAAAATGGATACTTTTGGTATTCTCAAAAAGATGCTTAAGTATCTATTTTAGTGCCGGGCAACCGTTCGGCTTGCTCAAAATCTATTCTACATATAATATTCTGCCACAATTCTCACATTCAATTATTTTATCATATTTTTTTATATTTGCCAAGTCCCTTGATGGTAATTCCATATTACAACCCATGCATCTTCCGTCTTTCAGCAGTGAAACGGGCATCGGCGTATTCTGCTTGATCCGTTTATATTTCTGCAAAAGTGCGGGGTCAACTTTGGATGCTACGAGCTCCACCTTTTTCCTAAGCTTATCAAGCTCATCCGCACCCTCATGCAGCTCTGCCTCATGTTTCTTTTTAAGCAACGCAAATTCTCTTTGCGCCCGGCTGACATGCGTCAGAATTTCCTTTAGCCTGGCTTGGGTACCTTCGGATTTTTTTTGAACAGCGATCGCCCGGCGCTTCTGTTTAATGATATTTTCATACATGACCTCGAATTCATGAACCAGGTCTTTAACAACATTATAATCAAGCACATTTGTATCAAGCTTTTCGTATTCGCTGATATCGTTATGCTTTTTACCAAGAAACTCTATGATCCTGTCGTACTGTACATTGATTTCGGACAATTCATTTTGCTCAACAAGCGCCTTGTTTTCCATATCCCGAAGTATCGCCTGCTGCTTTTTTAAATAGTTCCTTAATTTAATAAGCTGCTTTCTAGTTGCCGTATTTTTTAGTTTTTGTTCGAAAGCCTCTAACCTAGCATCCGCCTGCTGGTATTCATATAGTAGAGCCAGCTTTTCCAAATAATAATCCTTCCTGCGCCTTATTATACATACTCATATGGCGCTTGCATACACTTTGACTTCTTTAAGTCCAAACTTAATTGTACCTCATTCAGGCAAGATTGTAAACTGATAAATATCGCGTCAACGAAGTACCGTTCCGTATCAAAATGTCCAGCCTCTGCCAGCAGTACCCCCTGCGCCGCCGCCTCAAGAAAATGATGGTGCTTTGCCTCACCCGTAATCAACGCTTTTGCACCTGCTTTTTTTGCGGCTGCAATAAAATCGCCCCCACTCCCGCCAACCACGGCCAATTTATGTATCGTATCGCAGTTTGTTTTTGAGATGCGCAGTTGTCTTATCCCAAGCGCGGTTTTGATATGATCCGCAAGTTCATCTTTACCGCACGGCAATGGCAAAAAACCGGTGCGCATCAGATCTTCTCCATCGTCTGAAACAGTTTCAATACCATAAAGCCCCAGCTGTTTTGATAAAATATCACCCATACCACCGTTTGCCCGGTCATACGACGTATGAGCAGCGTAAAGCGATATGCCTGCCTTAACAAGACTTATCATCAAAGCGTCCGTAGTTTGATGATAGTTTAAATATTTGATAGGTGCAAAGATTGTAGGATGATGTGTGAGAATCATGTCACAGCCAAGCTCTGCCGCCTCATCTACAGTTGCCTGCGTCACATCAAGCGTTAGCAGCACGCTGTAAACGTGATCGCTTAAGCGCAAAAGAAGCCCTGAGTTGTCCCATTCGTATGCAAGGCTGCGCGGTGCGACTGTTTCTACGATACGTACAAAATCGTCCATGGCTACAGACACTTTTCTACCTCCTCATAATCTTTTAGCTTCTTGTTAATTTCTTGCAAAAGTTCGTCTTTTTTTGCAGTACCCGCTTTAAGTACCCTAGCCCTTATTTCTTTTGTTCTATCGATACGTCTCTTTATATAGTATTTGAGGATATTCGGTTTGTTTTTAAGCAGCACTGGTCCAAACTCGAGAGCCATATCCGAAAGTTGCTCCGTCTTTCCTTTTTCTGCAAGCATAATTGGATAGAAGTGTCTGTTTTCGAATATAAGGTCTTCATTCACTATCCGGTATCCGTTTTGGCAGAGCCATTTTCTGACGATTATTGCATTGTTGTTGCAAGAAAGAACCAGCGTATCCGGTACTTTTTCTTTATCCGCATCCATAATCACAACAATCAACTCACCGCCCATCCCGGCAATCACAGCTACATCAGCCTCTCCATCGCCAAGCACCTTTAAACCGTTACCTTCCCTTAGAGAAATGCTGTGATCGAGCTGATTTAAAACCACTAGCTTTCTCGCTTTATCAAGAGACTTGCCGCTGATATCACTGCATATTACATTTTTTGCTTTGCCTTTTTTAACAAGTGATATCGCAACTTTGCCATGGTCACATCCGATATCGGCAACCGTTTGGGCTTTTGGAACCATATCAACAATAGATTCTAGCCTATGTGACATTAAAATCCCCTCGATAAAAATCTCATTTTTTTATAACTCCATAATAATAGGCAGCCTGACAATAGACTGCCCCGTTACTTATGTGCTTAAAACTAGTCTAAAAAGTCTCTGAGCTTTTTGCTTCTGCTTGGATGGCGTAGCTTACGGAGCGCTTTCGCTTCGATCTGCCTGATACGCTCTCTTGTCACCATAAACTCTTTACCGACTTCCTCAAGTGTGCGGGCACGTCCGTCGTCCAGCCCAAAACGAAGCCGCAATACCTTCTCTTCCCTTGGCGTCAGCGTATCGAGCACATCCATAAGCTGTTCTTTGAGCAAAGTAAACGCCGCTGCCTCTGCGGGCGCAGGCGCGTCATCATCGGGAATAAAATCGCCAAGATGGCTGTCTTCCTCTTCACCTATCGGTGTTTCAAGAGATACTGGCTCTTGCGCGATTTTAATGATCTCACGGACCTTCTCTTCGCTAATATCCATCTCTTTGGCGACTTCTTCAGGCAGCGGATCGCGTCCATACTGCTGCAAAAGCTGCCTTGAGACGCGGATCAGCTTGTTTATAGTCTCTACCATATGAACGGGAATCCGAATGGTACGTGCCTGATCCGCGATTGCCCTTGTAATGGCCTGGCGTATCCACCACGTAGCATAAGTAGAGAATTTGTAACCCTTGGTATAATCGAATTTTTCAACAGCTTTTATAAGCCCGAGATTGCCTTCCTGTATCAGATCCAAAAACAGCATGCCTCTACCGACATATCGTTTCGCAATACTGACAACAAGCCTTAAATTCGCTTCGGCTAGTCTGCGTTTTGCCCCCTCGTCGCCTTTGTCCATGGCTTTCGCGAGTGCGACTTCTTCATCGGCAGTCAGAAGATTAACCTTACCGATCTCTTTTAGATACATGCGCACCGGATCATCGATATTTACGCCTTCCGGTACAGAAATTTCTATCTCAGTATCAACATCTTCGCTGTCATCCTCTTGAATATCTTTTTCATATTCGGCGTCGATTACATCTATCTTCATCTCTTCCAGCGCACCGAGAAGCTTATCTAGATAATCCGCATCCATCTCGGCACCTTCAAGCGCATCGTTGATTTCTTTGTAGGTTAATACGCCCTTCTTTTTGCCTGCTTCGATTACATATTTAAGTCTATCTTCTTTGTCGGCATTAACAAGCATACCCAGCGCTTGAATCCTGGCCAGATTCTCTTTGGACAACGTTATATCAACTCTTTTGTCTTTTTTTTCTTGTCTGTTTTCCTTCACCGCCGCCTCTGTTTTATCACTCTGTTGCTGACGCTCGCCATCAGCAATATGTACCGCCCGTCCGGAAGACATGCCAGCCATTTGTTTCTTCGTCATATTCGGCTCTTCAGCCGTTTTCTTGTTCAAAATTCTATCACCCTAATTCTAAAACCTTCTTTGGTTTAATTCTTTATCTTTCTCGCCGATCTCAGCAAGCAGATTACGTTTTTCCTCACCCGAGGCATCGCGAAGGCGGTCAATCAGCTCCTGCCTTATTTGGGTGAGCCTTTGTATCCTCATATGAGATATACAGTCCTTTAAATATTCCTCAGGATTATCGGCAACAACCCGCATACCTGAAAGCCTAGCAACCTCACTTCTATCCGCTTCGTACTCAAGTTCGGATATTAATTCGGCATATGTAGGCTGAATTCCTCTTTTTACGCTATCATATAATGCAGAAAAAATATTTTTGTGCGATTCTGTATTAAAATCATCAATTCTTATTTGATCGGCTATTGTTATAATATCCGAAGCGTTTGCGATGATATATGCCAAAAACGCACTCTCTACACTATCATAGTCGCTTTTTTTAATACTATTATACCTATTATTGGCATTAGTATTCTTATGCACGTCCTTCTTTTCCGTCTGCTTTAAAATTGAATCCTGGCTGAAACCTGTTTCTTTTGTGAGCCTTTTGGCATACCTTTCTTTGATAATCGGGCTTTCGATACTCGCAATGATCTCCGCCGCAGCCACTGCGTATCTCTCTTTGCCGTCATCTGTATCAAGATCGAAATTCCTCTTGGCAATATCTAGCCTGTATCCAATCGCTGAAGGGGCGCTTCTCACTTTTTTTGCAAATCCACCAAGGCCATGTTTTTTTATATAATCATCAGGGTCGAGGCCTTCTTCAAACCTTATGACTTTGACCTGAAAACCTTGTTCGGACAGTATCCTAAGCGCTTTGATCGTCGCAATCTCTCCCGCCTCATCACCGTCATACGCAATAAACACGTCTTTTGTATACCGCTTTAAAAGCAGCGCCTGTTCTTTTGTCAGCGCGGTTCCAAGGGACGCGACAACGGATTTCACACCGTGCGCATACAAAGAAACCACATCCATATAGCCTTCAACTATCACGACGCTTTTGACTTTTTTGATCTTTCTGATAAGATCAATGCCGTAAAGATTCCTTTTCTTTTTAAACGCAATCGTTTCCTTTGTGTTTAGGTATTTTGGCCCCGAATCACCAAGGCCCCTGCCGCCGAAAGCGATAATATCTCCGAATACGTTAAATATTGGAAACATTATGCGGTTGCGGAAAGCATCAAACATTTTGCTATCTTTTATCGAAACAAGCCCGCTATCTTTGATGACGTTAGGCGGATATCCTTTCTGTTTTACGAGGCTTAGCACGCTATCCCAGGAATCTGGCGCATACCCTATGCCAAATCTTTTAATGACAGTATCTTCGATACCACGCTTTTTAAGATAAGCAAGCGCTTTTTGGCCTTTTGGGGAAAATAGCATATCATGATAAAACCTTGCAGCGATCCTGTGCATTTCGGCGATCTGTTGCCTTTTTTGCTTATATTTCTCATATTCATTGTCTTTGATAGTTTTAGGCATATCGACGTTAGCACGTTTTGCCAGCATTTCAACCGCTTCAACGAAAGAGACATTCTCCGTATTCATGACGAAATTGGCCACGTTTCCGCCCTGCTTGCACCCGAAACAATAATAAAGCTGTTTCTCCTTGCTGACAGAAAAAGACGGCGTCTTTTCTTTGTGGAATGGGCATAGCCCCCAAAACTGCCCGCCACGCTCGGATAGAGATGTATAAGCGGATATCACATCGACGATATCATTTTTTGCGTATAATTCTGACAGCCACCCATCTGGAAACCTTGCCACTAGTATTTGTACCAACCTTTCGGCATGTAGATATCTTTGAAAGCGTTAACTGCGAACCGGTCTGTCATCCCGGCGATATAATCTGTAACTGATTGCTTTAGCCCGTATAATGCAATACGTTTCTCCGCTTCCCACCCTATATCTTGAGGCGTGCTGATAAAATGCGCAAACAGCATCTTGATCATCTTCTCTGCCTTTATTTCCTCTTCTTTTGCTTTAGAACCGAAATACACGTTGTCAAACATAAATTGCCTAAGTTTCTCCGTCATATCTTCTATCTGATTGGACATTCTAATCCATGGCCCAGATAAACTTGATTGGACAATATCGTATATCATCGTATTGATACGTTCCCCATGCGTTCTTCCCAGTGTGCATGCACATTCCTCCGGGATCGATTTTATTATGCCTGCCCTTATCGCATCATCGATATCATGATTGATATATGCGATCCTGTCCGAATAATTGACTACCATACCCTCAAGCGTTGCCGGCGTTAATGTTTTTTTGTGATTTAATATACCATCTTTGACCTCAAACGTCAGATTCAATCCTTTGCCGCCTTCTAGCAACTGGACAACACGCAGACTCTGTTCGTTATGTTCAAAATGCTCGGTCAGATCTTTAAGAACTTTTTCTCCCGAATGTCCAAAAGGCGTATGCCCAATATCGTGGCCAAGCGCAATTGCTTCAGTCAAATCTTCGTTGAGCCGAAGGCACCGTGCAATCGTGCGCGCGATTTGTGCCACCTCAAGCGTATGCGTCAGCCTGGTGCGGTAATGATCTCCTTCGGGCGATAAAAAAACCTGCGTTTTGTGTTTTAAGCGTCTGAAAGACTTGCAGTGGATGATCCTGTCCCGATCGCGCTGATATGCGGTGCGCATCGGGCATGGTTCTATATCCCGTTCCCTGCCTTTGGTCTCGGCGGATTTGGCGGCATATTCGGACAGTATTTCGTATTCTCTTTTTTCGTATTCCTGCCTAAAACAAATATCCATAATATATTAGTTAAACAAATAATCTAAAAATCCTGCTCGGCACGCTCTGTTAAGTGCCCGCAACATTTAAACAGGTATCTTTATACAAAGCAAAAGAGACAGGATATCCTGCCTCTTTTACAGACATTATTTTATTTTGTAGCTTCGATAGCAGCATGCGCCGCAGCAAGGCGCGCGATCGGAACGCGGAACGGCGAACATGAAACATAATTTAAGCCTACATCATGGCAGAACTTGACCGAACTTGCTTCACCGCCATGTTCTCCACATATACCGAGCTTTATATTGCTTCTTGTCTTTCTTCCCAGCTCGACAGCCATAGCAATCAATTTTCCAACGCCTTTCTGGTCGATCCTTGCAAAAGGATCGAACTCATATATCTTTTTATTGTAATAATCTTCGAGGAACTTGGCAGCGTCATCCCTTGAGAACCCAAAAGCCATCTGCGTCAGATCGTTTGTTCCGAAAGAGAAGAATTCCGCCTCTTCGGCAATTTCGTCCGCTGTTAGCGCTGCCCTTGGGACCTCGATCATCGTCCCGACGAGATATGTAATTTTAACGCCTTTTTCTTCGATAACCTGCTCTGCTGTTTTGACAACAGTATCCTTAACATATTTGAGCTCTTTGATTTCGCCGACAAGAGGAATCATGATCTCGGGCGTGATGTTGATATTCTTTTCTGATGCAACCTCGATTGCGGCTTCCATGATCGCCCTTGTCTGCATCTCGGCAATTTCCGGATAAGTCACCGCAAGACGGCAGCCTCTGTGCCCGAGCATAGGATTAAACTCGTGTAATCCTGATATAGTTTGTTTAAGCTCTTCTATAGGTATGATCATCTCCCTGGCTAGCTGTTTGATATCCTCTTCTTCATGCGGCAAAAATTCGTGCAGCGGCGGATCTAGCAGCCTGATTGTAACCGGCAATTCACCCATCACTTCATATATGCCCTTAAAATCCTGTTTCTGCATCGGGAGCAGTTTGTCCAGCGCACGTACCCTCTGAGCTTGTGTTTTTGACACGATCATTTCGCGCATTGCGGGTATCCTGTCTTCATCAAAGAACATATGCTCCGTCCGGCAAAGGCCAATACCTTCAGCACCGAAATTGATTGCCTGGGCTGCTTCTTTGGGCGTATCCGCATTTGTTCTAACCTTGAGTGTCCTTTTCTCATCCGCCCACTCCATGATCGTTCCAAAATCGCCCGTCAGCTCGGCAGGCTGCGTTGCGATCGATTCACCGTAAACATTACCGGTAGAGCCGTCGATCGAGATATAATCTCCTTCGTGGAATGTCTTTCCACCCACAGTGTTCATCGTTTTATCTTTTTCTATGATTATAATGTCGCCGCAACCCGAAACACAGCATGTGCCAATGCCCCTAGCCACAACGGCCGCATGGGAGGTCATTCCGCCTCTGGCTGTCAATATGCCGTTTGCCGCATACATGCCCTCGATATCTTCAGGAGATGTTTCAAGTCTTACCAGTATCACGTCTTCTCCTGCCGCTGCCGCTTCCGCAGCTTCTGTAGCCGTAAAGTATATCTTTCCGCATGCGGCGCCTGGCGACGCAGCAAGGCCTTTTGCAATCGGCTTTGCTTTTTTGAGCGCGGACGGGTCAAACGTGGGATGGAGCAGCGAGTCAAGCTGTCTTGGCTCAACCTTTAATAATGCTTCCTCTTTTGAAAGCTTGCCTTCTTTCACCAGATCAACGGCAATCTTTAGCGCAGCTGCGGCGGTTCTTTTACCGTTTCTTGTCTGAAGCATATAAAGCTTGCCTTTTTCTATCGTGAATTCCATGTCCTGCATATCGCAATAATGATCTTCTAATGTCGTTGCAAACATAGAAAACTGTTCATATATTTCGGGCATCGTTTCCTGAAGCCCGGCAATCGGTTCGGGGGTTCTGATGCCGGCCACAACGTCTTCACCCTGTGCATTAATCAGATACTCGCCGTAAAGCTTTTTTTCACCCGTTGAGGGGTTCCTGGTAAACGCAACGCCCGTGCCCGAGTCGTTACCAATGTTGCCAAATACCATGACCTGCACATTGACGGCCGTTCCCCAGTCGCCCGGGATATCGTTCATGCGGCGGTAAACGTTGGCTCTTGGATTATCCCATGAACTAAAAACTGCTTTGATGGCTTCGAGGAGCTGTTCTTTAGGATCCTGCGGAAATTCTTTTCCCATTTCGGCATAGTACAGCGTCTTGTATCTTTGAACGATCTGTTTTAAATCGCCAGCCGTCAGGTCTGTATCGTTCTTCACGCCGCATTTTTCTTTTGTATCGTCTAAGATTTCATCAAATTTCGCTTTGGAGATACCCATCACAACGTCTGAGAACATCTGAATAAACCGTCTATAGCTATCAAAAGCAAAGCGCTCGTTATTCGTCAGTTTCGCCAGACCGTTGACAGAAACGTCATTTAGACCAAGGTTAAGAATTGTATCCATCATGCCGGGCATAGATACTCTTGCTCCCGAACGTACGGATACCAGCAGCGGATTCTGCGGATCCCCAAACTTCTTGCCGTTAATCTCTTCCGTTTTTTCAAGAGCCTTGTAGATCTGTTCCAATATATCATCGGCAATGGTCTGGTTATCCTCATAATAACGGTTGCACGCCTCGGTTGAGACCGTAAACCCCTGGGGTACAGGCAGCCCCAGCCCAGTCATCTCCGCCAAGTTGGCGCCTTTGCCACCGAGCAGGTTCTTCATAGAAGCATTTCCTTCGCTAAAAAGATATACAAACTTTTTTGACATTATATTAACTCCTCCAATTATTTTTGCAGTCCAAGCCGCTGCATAATAGACTCGCCAAAAATTATACACCATTAAAGGGGACTTGTACAACAGAACCATCATATCAATTATTTTACTGCTGAACAATAATAAAATTAATTTTTTATAAATATAACTCTTTACGCCGGTCAAATCACGGCCATACCATATTTATAGAAGTTTAATCAGGGCTGGGGTCAGCAGTGTTTCCAAAAATACACCGATCATTGAAAACAAATAGACCTTGAACATTCTTGCAAAGTGCGGTTTTGACGAAATCATACGGTCTCTTGCAGTGTTTGGTATTTTTCTGTTTTTAAATACTGTGATCGAATTATTAAGCCCTAAAACACCCGCTTTGCATACACACGGCAATAGCACCAGATTCGGAATGAAAGTGCAAAAGATGATTGCCAGGAAACCGCCGGATCCAATATTTAAAGATAGTGCTCCTACTGTAAACCCGACGCAAAATCCCTTGAAGATCAATATGGCTGTAATTGCCGGCATGCCTATCATCAGCAGTGAAAACATTGCGATCGCCCCGAATATCAAAGTATCCTGTAAGAATGAATGAATAAAAACACTAAAATAATCTATTGATTGCGTTTTTACCGAATGAAGAAGCATGCTGATATATTCTAAAAGCGCCAATTTATTAATGTGCGTCATATTGCTTACTGTGAACGTGCCCGCGGTAATACCCATGACAAGAAAAAAGACGAGTATTAAATACTGGAGCTTGTTGTCTAGCACGTCCATGGAAACCCGTCTTTTAAGGAAAGCCAACAAAAACACCGCCCCCATGCAATCTCTGTCATTGATAGATATGCATGGCTAACGGCATGTATGCTAATCTATGTATTTTAACTCCGTATTCAGTTTGTCCGCAAGCATTGCGATAAACTCACCGTTTGTCGGCTTGCCTTTTGTATCGAGTATCGTATAACCGAAAAAGTCTTCAAGCACCTTGATATTTCCCCTACTCCATGCGGTTTCAATGGCATGGCGCATCGCTCGCTCTACCCTCTGGGGAGTTGAATGGTATTTCTCTGCAACCGACACATAAAGGCCGGTGGTCAACCGACTCATCAGATCAAAATTTTCATGCACCATCAAAATGGCATCTCGTAAATAATAATACCCCTTAATGTTTGCTGTGATACCGACTTGTTTGATATGCCTTGTCACAACATCGCTAGGGTCTATGTTCCATTTATCTCCATTAATCACGGTTGATGTGTTTTTGTGCGCCATCAGCTCAACGATACGTTTTTTGAAGACCTCTTTTTCAAACGGCTTGATAAATATATAATCAACGTTATAATTCTCAGCCTTTTTTAAGACAAAATCAAGACCGACCGCGGATGTCATCACAACTTTTGTATTGCCGTCGTAGCTGTTTTTGCTTAGCTCTTCCAAAACTGCAAAGCTGTCGAGAATAGGCATAATCAGATCAACAATAAGCAAGTCAGGCTTATGGCACATCGTTAATTCGAAAGCCTGGCGTCCATCAAACGCGTAGTCTTCGATATAGAACATCCCGGTTTCAGTCAGAAAATTCGAAATTAATCGTAAATAGTCTCTGTTATTATCCGCCAGGACTGTTCTGTACATAACCTGATTACTCTTTGTGTCCATTTTAGTATGTTCCTTTGGTATGATTATGGTGTATGAATATTGCTATTATTAAATTAAAAAGTATTATATTATGGTATTCAACACTATTTAATAAAACCCTGCTAATATATGCACTACGAACAAAATAGCCTATAATTAGACAATATCCGACATTTTTTATTGTATTTGATCCAACATCCAATCTGCATACAGACCATATCCTTTTGTAGGATTATTTACAAAAACATGCGTAACTGCACCTATTAGCTTGCCATTCTGAATAATTGGACTCCCGCTCATGCCCTGAATGATACCGCCCGTCTTTTCAAGAAGCTCTTCGTCAGTAATGCGCAATATAATCCCTTTCTGCCCGGCCTCGTCCTGCTGATTGACCTTAATTATCTCGCAGTCAAACGCCTTGACTCCCTCATGATCGATTGTCGCCAAAATACAAGCGCCCCCAACAACGACTTCTTCCCGGTTTGCGACAGGTATCGGATCCAAAAACGCAGTAAGGTCGATATCGTCATATATTGTACCGTAAATGCCAAACTCAGTATTCCTTTTGATAACACCCATAGTACCGCCAGCGTTAGAAAAATAACCCTTTATCTCACCAGGGACGCCGCTTTCTCCTTTATTCACTTGCAACACTTCTGAAAAATATATTTCACCTTCTTTTAAACTGAGTATATTACCCGTATCGAGATCGCATATTGCATGCCCAAGCCCACCGAACCATCTCTTGTCGGGCAAGATAAATGTCAGCGTGCCCACACCTGCTGTACTGTCTCTGACCCAGGCGCCAAGGCGCATTTTTCCATCTGAATAGTCCTTAACCGGTTGAATTTCAAGGTTTAACGTTCTGCCGTTTCTATTAACAATAATATCAAGCTTTCCTACAAGCTCATCCACAATCTTTGACAGATGATCCGCATCCTCAATGTCTACCCCGTTAACGCTGAGAATCACATCTCCCGGAAGCATACCGGATTCCCTTGCCGGGTTGACAATCTGACCATTCTCCAGCTCAATTCCAGTAATGCCGACAACAAGTGCGCCCTTAGTATATAATGTAACCCCAATGCTATGGCCTCCAGGGATGACCATTAGCTCATCGCTGACATTGACCTTAACGCTTTTTACAGGCAATCCGAACAATGTTAGTTCGATCGTGGTATCTCCGTTGTTTAGCGATTCGATAACAAGAGGGCTTTGCATGCCCGTCACATCGCCTAGCGTTTCGCTTGTGATATTAACGACGCCGGTGGTCGCAACATCCGCCTTTACTGGCAAGCCTAGATCAATGGTTTTGGAAGACCCCTTTAAAATATATATCTCATTCGGTATATTTGAATAGCTCTGCATGGCCGGCAGAAAATAAACGGTACATAGCAGAATAACAAATATTATACCAAAAAACCTGATAGTTTTTTTCAAAAATAACACCTCTGCACAATGATTTCTTTTAATTATTGTCGTTTGAGGTGTTCGAATTTATACTTTGAAATATTGTTCAATATTTGATTATATTGACGTTTTAATATCTTTTGATATTTTCAGCATCTCTTTCGCATGCTCTTTTGCGACGTTTGAATCGCCGCCCGAAAGCCTTGCAATTTCGCTTATTCTATCCTGCTTAGATAACGGTTGCAGCAATGTTTTTGTAGCGTTCTCATCGCTTTCTTTAGATACCAGAAAATGTTTGTCCGCCATGCTCGCAATCTGCGGCAAATGCGTCACGCAGATCACCTGCCGGCTTTTTGATATATTATATAATTTTTCCGCAACCACCTGTGCCATCCTTCCGCTGATACCCGTATCAATCTCATCAAAAATCATCGTTGGAATGCCACCCTTGTCTGCAGCAATATTTTTCAGCGCCAGCATAATACGGGAAACTTCTCCGCCAGACACAATTTTTTTCATTGGTTTTTGCGGCTCTCCTCTGTTCGTCGATATATAAAACGATGCCTCGTCGATACCGTTTGTTGAAAATTCGCAATCATCAATGCTTTTTACCTCTTCGAAATTTATCGAGAACCGTGCAGATGACATCCCAAGATCCTCAAGCTGCTCCATCATTTTGCTTTCGAATTTTGATGCTGTATCCCTTCGTATTTGTGATAACCGAACCGATTTATTATATAAATCTGATTTTAACCTGCCGGCTTTTTCGGATAATTCTCTAACCAGCCTCTCACTGTCAACCAGATCATTGAGTTCCTGTTCGGCATTTTTTAAAAACATACCGGTAACGTAAGCATCACTATATTTTCTTTTCAGGCTGCCGATTAGAGAAAGCCTCTCTTCAATCTCTTCTAATGTTACGCTATCAAAATTACACATATCCATCTCGCCGCGAATCTGTGAGGCAATATCCTCTAAAGCATAATAAGCTTCGCTGATCTGTCCGGCGATGTCTTCGTAATTTTTGTCGATATAAGCAATGCTTTGAAAACGGCTGCTGATATCTTTTAGTGCGGCCAGCACGTTTGCCGCCTCGGACCGGTATAAAGAATCGTAAGCGCTGCCGAGCACATTCATGATTTTTTCTGCCGCGTTCAGCCTCTTTTTTTGCGTCAGAAGATCGTCCTCTTCACCTTCTATAATATTCGCCTGCCTGATCTCATTGATCTGAAACTGAAGTATGTCGATCTTTCGCTCACGGTCACCTTCTGCCCCGAAAAGAGACAGTAGCCTGCTGCTCACAGCAGTATATTCTTTATAGGCCGTTTTAACATCTGCCTTGGCGTTGGTTATCCTGATGTCAAAACCGTCGAGCAACGCGATATGATTTTTTTCATTAAAAAGTGACTGATGCTCATGCTGTCCGTGAATATCGACGAGCAAATCACCAACCTGCTTTAAAACGGCCAGCGTAACAAGAGCTCCATTGATTCTGCATACGTTTTTTCCGCTCGCACTGAGTTCCCTTGATAGCACAATATCCTGCTCCGGTTCGATCTCCTGCCCGGACAGAATCTCATTAACACTGGCTGGTATATCAGAAAACCATGCCTCTACCATGGCTTTTGACTCTCCGGTACGTATCATTTCCCTATCTGCCCTCTCACCGAGCACCAGATTGACGGAATCGATAATGATCGACTTGCCGGCGCCCGTTTCTCCTGAAAGCACATTCATACCGTCCGATAGATCAACACTCAGTTCATTTATCAATGCGATGTTTTTTATCACCAATTGATTCAACATATACGCGCTACCCAGTTAATTATTCAAGCTCGTCATTTTATTAAGCTCAGCCACAACACGTTTTTGCATTCCTTCTTCCCTAACTGCAACAAAAATAGTGTTATCTCCGGCAATCGTTCCAACTATATATTCCATATTAAGTTTGTCAATCGCCTCGGCAGCAGCATTGGCGCTGCCCGCCATCGTCCGTACAACAATAATAGACGCCGCCTGCTCCACCGAAATAACGGTGTCTCTGAAAACACGCTTAAACACATCCAACTTGCCTGGCTGCTCTTTTCCGGTCGCAGCGTATTTATACATGCCGTTTTCCGCCTGAACCTTAATTAGCTTAAGCTCTTTAATATCACGCGATATTGTTGCTTGTGTTACCTCGATACCCTTTTCTTTGAGTATTTCCGATAATTCATCCTGTGTCTCAACGTCATACCTTTCAATCACGTCAAGAATCATGCTTTGTCTTCCCTGTTTCATCCCCAGCATCCCTTCCTATTTTTATCTATTCCAGTTTAAAAATTTAGATCTCAATAAAGGATAAAAATAATTCTCGTGAAACCTTATGAAGCACGCAAGATGTTTTGACTTTTTTATATGAACAGCTTCGCTATTATTTATCTCCGTTTGTGTCATTCCGTCCGAGGTTAAAACGGCTCCATTTGGTGAGGTTGGCATGATAATAATCTCATCATCGGCACAGATCACAAGTGTTTTGGAATTCAGTGAATGGGGACAAACGGGTGTGGCCAACAGGCATTCAAGCTTTGGATCGACAATGGGACCTCCTGCCGAAAGCGAATACCCCGTAGAGCCTGTCGGTGTGGAAATCAGCATTCCGTCACAGTCGACGCTACTGGCTATTGCTCCGTTTATAGATAGTTTAATGTTAATCGTTCTTGCAATATCTTTTTTCAGCACAGCAATATCGTTTAATGCGTTAACCTGAAAAACCTGTTTTTTCCTTGACCAGACAGTACAATCAAGCATTATACGGTGCTCAAGATAAAAACGGCCGGCAAAGATATCTTCGATTGCCTTTTCAATGTTATGAAGCTCTGTTTCTGTTAGAAAGCCAAGCCGCCCTAAGTTAATCCCCAGCACGCTAACGCCAAACAGGCTTGCCTGAAGCGCCGCTTTAAGTAGGGTACCGTCTCCACCCAGCACAAAAAGGCAATCAATCTGTGTATAATCAATTGCATCGGCTTCCCTGGCCGGCATCCCATCCTTGTCAAAAACAACCTCGATACCGTGGCGGCGCAGATTTTCAGCGACTTGCCTTGCACCTTTTAGGCCTTTATCTTTTATTTGATTGGATACAATACCAACTCTTTTTATTTCCATACTGCCCATTATAATAAATTTTGAATAATTATACAACAGCGTATTATTGTATACTCAAAAAGTTTGTCCAAAATATTATAAGAGATTATGTGCGTCTTCGACGATCTGGCTGATATTAATAGAAGCAGCCTCCCCATGATCTTTGAAACAAACAAGATACTCGATATTGCCTTCGGGGCCTTTAATGGGACTATATGTGAGTCCGCACAGGATAAGCCCTATATCATGAGCGGATTTAGCTATACCTTGAATCACAACAGTATGTACATCCTTATCACGGACTACACCTTTTTTACCTACTTTATCCCGCCCCGCTTCAAACTGAGGCTTTATTAGTGCGACGACCGTATATGGTCCTGTCAATATATGGGTCAATACCGGCAAAACCAGCTTAAGCGAAATAAACGATACGTCAACGCTTGCAAAACCGATGTCTCTATCGAACATGTCGCGCGAGAGATACCGCGCGTTCTGCCTCTCCATTACGCACACGCGGCTATCCTGACGAAGGCGCCACGCAAGCTGTCCATGCCCCACATCCACGGCAAAAACATATGCGGCACCGTTTTGCAGCATGCAGTCAGTAAATCCTCCTGTCGAAGCACCAATGTCTATTGCAATCTTCCCTTTAAGATTAATATCAAAATATTGAATCGCTTTTTCAAGCTTTTTCCCGCCGCGGCTTACAAAAGCTTCTCTTTGTCTCAACGTCACATCTTGGCCGCTGCAGACCATGTGCGAAGGTTTATCGCATCTTTGCCCGTCGATGTAAACAGCGCCCGATATCACGAGCGATTTTGCTTTCTCCCGGCTATCAGCCTGTCCAGTTTCACAAAGATATATATCAATTCGCTCTTTTTTTAGCATTTTGCGGACCCTTCCTGTTATCATGCATAAAAAACATTAGTACATACGAAACAAAACTGACAATTTCTTTGTTTTTGCGGATCGCTATCGTTTTGCCTGCTGCTTTTCCGGAAACCGTTAACGCCGCTATCAAACTAGAGATCACGATTGCCCATACCATCTCAGGAGAACCCGGATAGATAAGTGCAAACTTTAGTGCAATGACCGCACCCGCCGCCCCGCTGACGATACCGCAAATATCGCCGATTACATCACCACAGATATTTGTAACGATATCGGCATTTTGCAAAAGCTTGATCGCACTCTTTGCTCTCTTGATTTTTTTTGACGCCATCGATATAAAAGGCGCGGAATCGCACGATGCAAAAGCAATTCCGATAATATCGAAAATAACGCCGATCAGCATAATCAACAGAATAATAAAAGCAGCCGCAATGATTGGCATATTGCCCATAAGCGACTCCGTCACTACGCTGATTCCTGCCGTCAGAATGAGCGAAATTAAAAAAATCTTCAGCGCCCAAAACTGTATTTTCTTTTGCTTTTTCTTAACCAAATATTTGCTCCTGGAAAAAAGGAAATAAAAAAACGGTGGTGATATTTTGAATAAACCTTGCAGCTTAGGTCCAGTAGGATTTCCCTTCAGGAATACTCCCCGTCGCCGATGGAGCGGTTTCCCTTTAAACCCTGAAACGCTTCGTTACCGATAACGTGACTGGATTGCCGTTTAGACCACACTATAATCTCCAAAATATCTCGGTGCACCACGCGCACACGTACAGTCTAGGAGTTTTCCTCGACAGCACTATATCGGTTTCTAGCCTCTTTTGCCATGCGGGTTTCTTGCAGCGATCGCTCCCGGTGCGCTTGGCCTTCGCGCCCGGGGCGTATTCTGCAATAACACCCCGCAAAACTCAAGGCAGGCTACTCTGTACACAGCTTGTCGCCGCATTACAGGTTTCACCCCAAGTAGTAATCGTTTCAAATTACCTGCTTGGGTCTCCACGGAAGCGGGGTCTACGCCCGCATGCCATTGCGGATCGCCCCACGACCTTAACTCCCAGCATCAGCTCCCGACTGGGCGTCAGCAGCCAACACCAGAAACTTCATCGATGTGCCCTTAAACGGATTTTTAGGCCCGCCTTCAAAACCGCAGTACCGACTAGAATACTGCACCACCTTTATGCTATTATACACAAAAATCGTAATTTTATCAATGATACTTTTAAAATATCTACTTTTTCAAATTTATGATTGTATCATAAGTTAATATTGCCCGCTGCTAAAATATCCGATAATCCAAACTTATTATGTTGCCTTAGCTGCGTACAATATCAAATTCCGATGATATTTCCACATTATTTTTGATCATTGACCAGATAGGACAATAAGTCTGTTCTGCCAGCGAAACCACTTTTTGCAGATCCTCATCCGTGGCGTTGTCCGAAACAAGACGGATTTTAAGCGTGATTTTTTCAAAGCCGGTAGGGTGCTGTTCACGGCGCATCCCTCTTGCGCTTATGGTGAGCCCGCCGATATTCTTTCCCATCCGGCGCAGCAATGGCGCAATCGTTCCCCCGAGACACGAAGCTAAGCTGATTAAAAAAACTTGAAGCGGCATATAACCCTTTCCGTCTCCCAGCGGCGGAACATAATCGGTCACCACAGGAGGCAGACCGTCCGCCGTGCCCTCAAACATAATCTTTTCATTTTTCAGTTCTACTGACGCTTCCAAAACGCTGCCCATAAATACACCTCCAGTCAATTAGTATTTTAACTTTTTAACCTATTTATTTTTGTCTGCCTTATCTTGTGTCAGATAATATTCTGCAAGTATTTTGTCTTTTATTTCATTATATAGATCAATATTATCTTTTAGGAACAACCGCGCATTATCTTTCCCCTGGGCAATGCGTGTCTCTCCATAATAAAACCACGAACCGGATTTTTTCACCAGTCCAAGTTGGACGCCAAGCTGTAAAACGCTGCTTTCAGCGGATACGCCCTCACCATAATAGATATCAAATTCTGCGGTCTTGAACGGTGGTGCCACTTTATTTTTAGCAACTTTGATGCGTGTCCTGTTGCCGATCATTTCATCACCGCTCTTGATAGTCTCAATGCGTCTGACATCAAGCCGAACGGATGCATAGAACTTCAATGCGCGTCCGCCTGGGGTCGTTTCGGGATTGCCAAACATAATACCAACTTTCTCCCGAAGCTGGTTGATGAATACGGCTACAGTGTTTGATTTGCTGATGATGCCGGCCAGCTTACGCAGCGCCTGCGACATCAGCCTTGCCTGAAGACCGACGTGGGACGCGCCCATCTCGCCATCAATCTCCGCCTTGGGCACAAGCGCTGCCACAGAATCGACCACAATGATGTCGATCGCGCCGCTCCTGACGAGCGCTTCGGTGATCTCGAGCGCCTGTTCTCCCGTATCCGGCTGAGAAACATATAGGTTGTCCGTATCGACACCTAGCTTTTTGGCGTATGCGGGGTCGAGCGCATGCTCCGCGTCGATAAAAGCTGCCGCACCGCCCAGCTTCTGCGCCTCGGCCACCATATGCAGCGCGATCGTCGTTTTGCCCGAAGATTCGGGGCCATACACTTCTATGATGCGCCCTCTCGGCACTCCCCCAACGCCCAGCGCGATATCAAGCTCTAGGCATCCTGTGGGTATAACAGATACGGGCACACTCGCCGCATCACCTAGCTTCATCACGCTGCCTTTGCCAAATTGTTTCTCTATCTGTATCAGCGCCATCTCTAGCGCCTTTTGTTTTTCAACCGACATCCCAAACCTCCTGCTTTCATAATAAACGAAGACCCCTACCTAAAGTGTAATGCATTAAAACATATCCTTGACGAGGCTTTTATTTTTAATAAAATAGTCAGCGCCCGACACAAGCGACAAAACAACGCTGATGCATATCAATACAAACCCGAAGGTAACGATCCATACTCCAAAAATACCGTTCTGCAAAAGCACTGCTACAACTGCCACGATCTGGACGATTGTTTTCATCTTGCCAAGGCTGCTTGCCGCAAGCACCTTGCCGTCGGCCGCTGCCAGCAGCCGAAAGCCGCTGACTGCAAACTCTCTGCCCACCAGTACGATTACAAATAGCTCATGCACCCAGCCGATTGCGGCCAGCAGAATAAGCGCGCTGCATACGAGTAGCTTGTCTGCTATCGGATCTATCAGTTTACCGAAATTGGTGACGATGTTACGTTTTCTTGCAAGCGCACCGTCAAAAAGATCTGTAAGCGCTGCGATGATAAATACCAGTGCCGCATAGTAGTTCCAGTATGCAATATCTATATAAAAAAATACGATAAATACAGGAATTAGAATCATTCTCAGCAGTGTTAGTTTGTTAGCAATATTCATTTAGCTTCTCCCAATAAATCATACTCATAAGCGTCTTTTATAAGGACATCATGAAACGCGCCCGGCGTCAAGTCTTTTTTTGTAGAAATATACGTGACACCATCCACCTGCGGCGCCTGTCCCATATTTCTGCCCATATATATCCCCGTTTCCGGGTCTTTGCCATCAACAATCACCCGCATTTTTTTACCCAGCTGGCCTTGGCATATCTGCTGAGAAATGCCTTCTTGATATTCCATAACCGTCTGGTATCGCTCCATTTTTATTTCTTCGGGTATCTGGTTTGGCATGCCCGCCGCGGCAGTACCCTCTTCTATGGAATACCTAAAAACTCCAAGTCTTTCAAACTTTAATTCTTCAATACAGTCAACAAGCGTTTTAAAATCGTTTTGGGTTTCTCCTGGAAAACCAACAATCAGCGACGTTCTTAGCACAAACCCTGCATCGTGAAGCTCTTTGACAATATTCTTTGTTGAAGCCATTGTGTTCCTTCGGTTCATTCGTTTGAGCACGTTATCGCTGAAATGTTGCACCGGAATATCCATATACCGGCATACGTTATCGTGCTCTAACATCGCGCCTATAAGCTCATCGGTCACGCCCTCCGGATAACAGTAAAGCACCCGCAGCCAGCCGTCCTGCATGATACCCGCCGCCTCGTGAATCAGCTTTGGAAGCGCATTTTTCCCAAAGTCCTCACCATATCTTGTGGTGTCCTGAGCGATCAATATAGCCTCGGAAATACCGTGCATTTTTAGGTCTTCGAGCTCGCTTAAAATACTCTTTAAACTGCGGCTGTTTATTCCTCCTCTGATCTGCGGTATCGCACAATAGCTGCAGTTATTAGAGCACCCATCCGCGATACGCAGATATGCTATATGCCCCGGCGTTGTCAGCACCCTATCCGTCAGGTCCTGATCCAGCCTTTCACAGCATACGTATTTTTTGCCGCTGAGGGCGGATTTTATTGCATCGCAGATCTTACTGTAGCATGAAACCCCAAGAAAAACGTCTACCTCAGGCAGCTCGTCGACCAGATCCTTGGCGTAACGTTGGGCAAGGCAGCCAGTTACAGCCAGTACACGAGCATTCGCTTCTTTATACTTTGCCATTTCAAGAATCGTATCAATAGACTCCTGCTTTGCCTCATTGATAAAACCGCATGTGTTTACAATGATAACATCGGCGTCATCAGGCTCGTCCACGATAACAGCATTGCTCATAGCCAACACGCCCAGCATGTGTTCGGTGTCGATTCTGTTTTTTGCGCAACCTAGCGATACGATATAAATATAAATGTTTTCCATGCTATACCTCCCCGGTGCCAAACATTTCTTCATACATATCCCAGGTAATCAATACCTGTCTTGCCTTGCTCCCCTCAAACGGGCTTACAATCTTTCTCTGTTCCATCTCATCGACCAGCCTTGCTGCCCGGGCATATCCCACTCGTAGCCGCCTTTGCAGCATGGAAATAGATGCCTGACCGTATTCTAAAGCGATTTCCACTGCCCTTGGCAGCAGTTCGTCAAAATCGCCATTAATCTGTTCATCTTCGCCCTCTGAATCAATATCCAAAACAATATCCTCGTCAAACTCCGCCTCGCTGCCGCCCGAAATGTAATCCGTCACAACTTCGATGTCTTTGTCTGAAACATAACAGCCCTGCAGCCGCACAGCCTTAGCCGCATCAGATGGATGATAAAGCATATCCCCGTTCCGGAGCAGCTTTTCCGCGCCGTTCTGATCGAGTATCGTACGAGAATCCACACCCGAGTTAACTTTGAAAGCGATCCGCGACGAAATATTGGCTTTTATCACGCCAGTGATAACGTTGACAGACGGGCGCTGCGTCGCAACAACAAGATGGATTCCCGCCGCTCTTCCCAGCTGCGCGATACGGCAGATGGAGTCTTCGACTTCCCTTGGTGCCACCATCATCAGCTCTGCCAGCTCGTCGATGACCACAATGATCCTCGGAAGGCCCTGCTCATTTTCGGCTGTGGCCGCGTCGTTAAAACGTGCGATATCCCGCACGCCTTTATCAGCAAACACCTTGTACCGCGACGTCATCTCACTGACCGCCCAATTAAGCGCGCTGGACGCTTTTTTAGGATCGGTCACAACAGGTACAAGCAGATGTGGTATATTTTTAAACCCTGATAGCTCAACCACTTTGGGGTCAATCATAATCATCTTAACTTCCTGCGGCGTCGCTTTAAATAAAATACTGGTGATCAGAGAGTTGATACAAACGCTTTTTCCGCTTCCCGTTTCTCCCGCGATCAGAATGTGCGGCATTTTTGTAATGTCCACATAATAGTTTTTGCCTGATATGCCCTTGCCAAGCGCAAATGTCAGAGGCGATTTGGCTTTGCTGAACTCTTCGGTCTCGAGCAGCGTGCGCAGATGCACAAACGTCACATCAGAATTGGGCACCTCGACGCCCACAGCCGCTTTGCCAGGTATTGGCGCTTCTATTTTAACAGACTTTGCAGCAAGGTTCATCGCGAGATCGCTCTCGAGTTCTTTGATGCGCTTGACCCGCACGCCAGGCGCGGGGCGAAGCTCATATCGCGTGACGGCAGGCCCTTTGACAATATGGACAACCCTCGCCTCGACACCGAAGTTTTCAAGCGTTTCTTCAATAAGCAAAGCGTTGCGTCTCTGCTCTTCCATACCCGTACTCTTGCTTTTTTCCTCCGGTTTTGACAAGAGAGAAACGGGTGGCACTGCATAGTCCTTTTCGCTGGTATTCTTGACCCGTTGCAAGTGGCCTGAATCGTGCGTTTCCTGCTTGCACTGTCCGTATGACTCATATGATTCAATCGTCAGCTCACTAGCCCCGCTTTTGTCAGTGAAATACGGTTTGTCTGGGCCGTCTTCCGCCATATTGTTACTAACCGGCATATTCGCCGGCAACGGCAGCTCCGCCGCTTTTTTCTTAACGTCTTCAGGCGTATACAGTTCCTCATCAAAAAAGCATGTCCGCTGCTTTTTGCGAAAACTTTTTTCACCGAGTATCTCGGGCTCATCCGTTTCCTTTAAACTGTTTTCTTGTCTTAAATCTTCAATATATAACCGCCGTTGCTTACGGTCAGCTGCGTTTTCCCTTACTCTTTCTACCGTTCTTTTACCGGCATTTGCAACGGTTTTACTCATTTTTTTAATAGACAAATTTGCAAGAATGAGTATTGAAATTAAACTGGCTGTAATAAAAAGTATCACGCATCCGATATCGCCGATAAGCAGATTGAAGGGATATAGTAAAAGGCATCCGATTGCGCCGGAGCCTTTGCCAAACTGCATTCCCACGGTATACGAATCGGCCACATAGGCAAAAAAGCCGTCGCGTAAATTTAATTCCCTGAGTAAAAAGGTATGAATAAAAGACAGTATTGAAACGATAAGCAGCACGACAAGCCAAACCTTGCTTCTATTCACCCTTTTTTTGCGCGCCGCAATTACCAAGATTCCGAGAATAATCAGCACAAACGGCGCAAGGTAAGAGAATAAACCAAGCAGTCCAAATAGAACATTCCTGACCGCGCCGCCAAGCAGACCTGTGTCCGTTTTAAGAAAAATACATACGCCAAAAAAAACGCCCACGGCAATCAATATGACTCCGGCAACTTCCCCAAGCAGCCCCTTTTTTTGTTTCCGTTTGCTTTGCCTGCTTCTTGGCATATATTTCACCCCAGCAATTATTATACCATACCGAGTAAAATATACAATCAGTTAATAGAGGGGGAGCATTAAGCAGCTATATGCCCGCAAGACTTTTTAGCTTCTGCAACGCAACAGAAAACGTTCCGATCTCATTAATAATTCCGTGTTCGACAACCTCTTTACCGACAAGTACGGTTCCACAGTCGTTGGCCATCTCCCCCGTCTGCATCATTAGTCTCCTATATTCTTTTTCTTCGATCTTAGCGTGTGCGCAGACAAATCTAACAATACGCTGCTGCATCTTGTTAAAGTAGTCAAATGTTTGAGGAACCCCGATAATTAGGCCGCTCATACGTATCGGATGGACTGTAACGCTTGCCGTCGGGGAAATAAACGAATAGTCGGCAGATACGGCAAGCGTAATGCCGATGCTGTGGCCCCCGCCGAGCACAAGCGATACGCTGGGCTTGCTCATACCCGCGATCATTTCGGCAAGCGCAAGCCCGGCCTCTACGTCTCCACCCGCCGTATTCATCAGCAGTATAAACCCCTTAACATTGGGGTCCTGCTCGATCATGACAAGCTGCGGCAAAACATGCTCGTATTTTGTTGTTTTGTTGTGGGGCGGCAGGTTAATATGCCCTTCAATCTGCCCGATAATACTGACAACATGTATGGGCGAAGAAGATACAAGAGGCGTGCCGTATTCTTTGATCTCGGCCCCGAGTCTGCCCCTGTCCGCATCATTGTTTTCGTTATTATTTTGCATAGAGGCCTCTTTTCACGTAAGATACTAATATTATCCGCTAACGAGGCCTCGTTTATCCTCAATGTGGCTCAAGCATAACAGGCTGAATTTGCTTGAAATCCAAAGCGTATTTGGCCGATTCGGTGATCATACTCATATCCGCGACGATCGATGTGTTTTTTTCCTTGTTGTTATCCTGCCTATACGGGACAAAAAAGATATTACGCGTATTGAGAAGAACCCCCAAATTCTTTGCGTTTGCTGCAAGGGCATCATTTGTTGATACAGCAATCAGCACTGGGCCTAAGACTCTTAAATGCGACTTAGCCGCGAGCAGCACGGGGGTATCCGTGATGCCAAGCGCGAGTTTCGCAAGCGTATTGCCGGTGCACGGCGCAATAATCAGCAGATCAAGCATTTTCTTGGGCCCTATCGGCTCTACAGCCACAAGGCTGTCAAGTATTTCTTTTTTTGTCGTTTCTACGAGAAACCATTTGAAATCAGCCGATTTAATAAACCGCGTATCAAAGCCTGCCGCATTGTATGATAATATAGGCGTGATCTCCGCACCCATTTTTAGCAGTTCTTCAATTACAGGCATGATCTTTCTATATGTACAGAACGAACCCGTTATCGCAAACCCTATCCGTTTTCCTGCCAAATCCATATTATAATTCCTCTCTTTCAAATGCGTGCAGCATTGCGTTTGCCGCCGACACCGGAAAATACCTTCCGGGTAGCCCAGATTCTAACTGCACGTCAACCCCCATATTTTTTGCTAACTCTATGTCCATACCAAACGGCGGCGATGCAAGCTCGATGACTTTCGCGCCCTGTTTGATATTCTTTAGTTCCTCCTCCTGTATGATTTGACACGGCACCGTGTTGAAAATAACATCAGCATCAGAAATGATATTCCTGAGATCATTGATATGGGCGGCATGCATTTGTTCAGACCGAATCAGCTCGAAATCTCTTTCTTTTCTTGCCGCTGCAATGACTTTGGCTGAAAATGCCTTAAGTAGTCTGCAAAGAAATTTTGATATCCTTCCGTATCCCACTACGACGCAGATTGAGTCGCAAAGCGCCTTATCGGTGTTTTTAAGATAAGCACAAATGGCACCCTGCGCAGTCAGCAGCGCGTTTCGAACAAGAAAAGCTTCGTTTTGAAACAGATCGATATACCGAATAAGATTGCCGAATATTTTATTTGCCACGTTATCGCATCCACCAAGCACATAGACACTATTAGGATGCGCGTTTACTATATCGGCAAGGGCGATCCTTTCACTTGAAAAAGGCGTTTTTAAGAAACCGGCTTCGCTTTTGTAAGGGACCGGCAGAAAAACATAATCCGGATTATTCTTTGCTTCATCTTTTATTCCCAGTTTATCAAACCCCGTTATGTAAACGTCATAGCCCTTTTCCTGAAACAGTTTGGAAAGTACGATCTGACGCGTATCGCCTCCGGCGATTAGTATGCTGAGCATATGTTTATCTCCCCCCAAAAACCATGTCATGTTATCATATGCTGTTTTTTTACCATAGGTGAATAGACTGAGTAGAAGTCTAACAAGAGACTAATGCGAGGATTAGTCTTTAATTCGCGCTATCTAGTGCGCTGCTATCATCTCGATATAGTTTTGTATCGTATTGGTATCCGGATACCCTAGATACCATGGATTCGCCGGTAAATCAACATCCGCATGTATCTCGATTTTATGATCATCTCCGGTATTCAAAGTGTAGGATGTCAAAATAGGACCATTTCCCTCCCCAGATAAAATAATGGCTTTCCATAACCCTTACAATTCCTTCATCATACTTAGCGCGAGGCCCCGCAGACCGCCGTAACATGACCTTTACAGACTGGGTTATTATACTCTAGCCCAACATAAAAAACCGCTTGTTAACAGGCGGTTTTTGTATTTAAGACTTTATTAAATGATCTAATTATCTGATTCGATAACTATAATGTGGTTTGCGACGTTTGAACCGCCTGCGTTTCCTCTTGTTCACAGTAAAAAGACGTATGACCAGGAAAACGATTAATCCGCCGGGGATCAGTAGCCAAAGCCACACACTGGCATTATCCTTTCGAGTCAGGATCTCCTCGGGCACAGTCGGCGGCAATGTGGCCACAGCCGTCCCTCCTATGGATCCTGCTTCAAAAACATCTCTTGAAGCGATAAGGTTATCGATAAAAATGATTTCCTCTGTCGCCTTGCTGCTATATGTAACTGTACCCAGTATATCTCCTTCTGATATCGGCGCGCGAAGCGGAAGATCCTTCATATAGGAAGGCTTTGAATCGATACTGTCCGTTCCATCAAGGATACCTTGAACGGTTGTTTTTTCAAGGGTTACATATGTACTCGCTACTTCGGGCCGTTTGAATTCGAGCAAACCGTCACCCGCATCATCGGCTGCATAATTCTCCACCTGTATCTGCACCGGTTCCGCTGTTTTGAGCAGCGTTGCCAGTTCAACAGTCTCAAAGCGATCGAACCCCCACTCAAAAAGATCTTTGGCAATCCGCCAGCGGTCGCTGCGATCGGCTGTCTGATCACCGTAGACCAGAGCGATCAAATTCATGTCGTCTTTTGATGCCGAAGCTACAAGACATCCTCCTGCATCTGGCGTTGACCCTGTCTTAATGCCGTTGGCATAACGGAAATATTCGGGTTTATCTTTAATTAAAAGAAAATTTGTATTTTCTATCGTCTTCGCGCGGTTCACATTTGTAGAGGGCATATCATACGTTGGAGTTTTCACAATTTCCCTGAATTGCTGGTTTTTCATCGCATACAATACTAGTTTTGACATATCCCGTGCCGTCACATAATGGTTGTCTTTATCTACACCGTGCGGATTGATAAAATGAGAGCCTGTCATACCAAGCTCCTGCGCCTTATTATTCATCATCTGTGAGAATGCCTCAGTTGAACCAGCCACATGAATGGCAACGGTAGCCGCTGCGTCGTTTCCGGATGCAAGCATCATGCCATATAATAAATCCCTAAGCTTGATCTCTTCACCGTTTCTTGTACCCAGCAGCGAATATGCCGAGCCTGTCCAGTCTCCCTCAGGCCCCACTTTTACAATATCGTCCAATGAACATTTTTCTAGTGCAAGAATGCACGTTAATATTTTTGTTGTACTTGCCGGCTTTATTTGGTCATCAGCACGCTGTTCACATAATACTTGCTTTGAATCCACATCGATCAGCATAACTGCATAAGATGGATCCACATCACCACTATATTCCGGAGCAGCCAGTGCGGTACCCATCAAGAGCGTTAGCACTGTAAAAAATACTAAACAAATAGATGTAATTCTTTTCAAACTTAATACATCCCCTTAAATATCTGCATAATCTTTTTTTATAATGATATGGATAGTATAACAGTTTTGTAACACTTTGTATATAGTTTTTTAAAGTCATCCGTATAATACGATAATCATAATCCCTAGCCTAATTTTCAAAATCTTATTTATTGCCGTTATTAGGGGATTTTTGTTTTCAAATTGTTTTCGGACATGTATAATAAAGTTAATGAACTTTGTTGGTGAAAAAATGGCATATAAATTAGTTGCAATCGATCTTGATGATACACTTTTGACAAACGAGGGAGTCATCATTCCAAGAGTCAAACGGGCGATACGAAAAGCGGCAGAAAAAGGCGTATATGTGGTGCTATCAACAGGCAGGACAAAAAGAGGCGCACAAAAATATTATGACGAACTTATGCTTGATACTTTGCTTATTTCATCAGGGGGTGCAGAAGTGCACAATACAGGTGGGGCCGTGGTTTTTACCCGTCCGGTTGATCCGGCTTTAACAAGAGAGCTACTGGCTTGGGCATATAAGAACGAAATCCATGCGCAGGTTTACATCGATGGAGAATTCGTCTACCGTAAAAAGAACAAGTTTACTGAGTATTATGAAATATTGAACGGATATCCGGGTACTTTGATGCCTAATATATTGGCAAGGGAAATAGTTACTCCAAAGGTGTTATATGCTGTTGACGAAAACAAGATCACTGATGTTAGCATGCAGGTACGAAAACGTTTTCCGATGCTGTCTATAAAGCGCTCGAACCTGATGTATCTTGATTTTTCTCATCCGGATGTCAGCAAAGGCACGGCGCTTGCCTTTGTGGCCGATTATTATCATGTTGATAGCAAAGAAACAATCGCTATCGGAGATACTGAAATCGATATCCCCATGATAGAATACGCAGGGCTTGGCGTCGCCGTAGCCAATGCAAATGCGGAAGTGAAAAAGGCTGCTGATATCGTTTGTGCTTCAAATCAGGAAGGCGGCGTTGCAGACGTAATACAAAAATTTATACTGGAGGCAGAATATGAAGACCAAACTGATAATTGACGACCTTGCTAAGAATCTGGATTTAAACATTCTTTATAAAGGCGATGTTGAGGATATATATGTGAACACATCTGATCTTAATCGTCCGGGGCTCCAGATGGCGGGCTTTTTTGAGTACTTTGCAGTAAATCGTATTCAGTTGTTTGGCATGGTAGAGATGACATATCTGCAAAACCTTGACTCCGAGCTTAAAAGGGAACGCCTCAACAAATATTTTGCCAGTAAAATGCCGTGCGTACTTATCGGGCGTAACCTCACCCCACCTGTTGAAATGATGGACGCAGCAAAAAAGTATAATACACCCATACTGATGTCTGGGCTGACAACAACAAAGCTCAGCCATAAGACAACTGTGTATCTTGATAAAGTGCTGGCCCCAAGCATATCGCGCCATGCCGGCCTTATGGATGTATATGGAGTTGGTATACTCTTGATGGGCGATTCCGGAGTCGGCAAGAGCGAAACCGCATTAGAGCTTGTAAAAAGGGGACATAGGCTTGTCGCTGACGACGTTGTGGAAATCATTAAGCTTGCGGATAACCAGCTTATTGGGCAATCTCCTGAAATCATACGCCATATGATGGAGATCCGAGGACTTGGTATTATTGACGTCTGCACGCTTTACGGTATCGGAGCTGTGCTAATAGAAAAATCCATCGATCTGGCCGTTCAGCTCGAACTTGGGGAGGTGACACACATCGATAGGCTTGGGCTCTCTGATGAGTTTATCACACTGCTTGGCGTACAAATCCCAACCATTACGATCCCCATACGGCCGGGCAGGAACCTTGCCATTATTATCGAAGTTGCCGCAATGAATTTCCGTCTCAAACGCATAGGACAGGTGACCACCGACCAGCTTGACAGCAGAGTGCTTGAAATTATTGCACCAGGCAGCATTAAAACCGAATAGTACAATATTCATATTGGGCAGGATGCTATCATCAATAATCTATGTGTCATGATTGAATCAAAATGCCAGTATAAATAGGTAAGAGGGAGCTTTGTATGAAAATCAAACCTTTTACTTGTTTTTTATGTGCCGTTACATTGATACTGATCTCACTTTCGCCCTGGCTTATTATGTCTTATTACGAGCGTAATCCGGAGGCAATTCCGTATAAAGGTATATTAACCCTATGGCATATCAATGACTGGCGAACAGGCGGATCTACCGCTGGATCGTTTCTAAATAAAAGAATTGCAGAATTTGAAGCTGATAATGCCTATTTGTTTATTGAACTGCAAACAATGACCGTATCCGAAGCACAAAAAGCTCTTCGGAATGGTGAAACGCCCGATTTGATTTCGTATCCTCTTGGCTTTGAATTCAATTTATCACTGTCTTCGCTTCCTTCCCGCGATATCTTGTTCTCATACATAACAGACTGCGCATACCCATATATGTGCGGAGGATATTGTATGCTGGTTAATACGGATACGCTGGACGAACAAGGCAGTTTATATCCGGATGACTGGGGGATCCGCCCCGACGAACTGCTTGAGATTACTCAATATGGTGTATGTTTTGATTCAGAGGATGGGTATTCCGCTCTGCCCGCTATCGCATTACATCAATACCCTACAAAAGAAGGCCCTAATATCACAACATGGGGAGAGCCTGACTTGCCAGATGCCGCGCTTGATTTATCCGAAGCCGTCTGCACAGACGGCCTTGAAGCATTTTGTCATAGGCAATCCTGTATATTAGTAGCGTCTCACAGACAGCTTTTTGAAGCAAACCAACTCTATGAACAGGGTAAATCACCTGCGTTTTCGGCTTATGCAATTAGCGGCTATACAGATATGGTTCAGATGGTTGGTGTTCCGTCATGTGATGATATAAAAAAGCAGATGGCATGTACCGCGTTTGCCGAATATTTAGTAAGTGATACAGTACAAAAAAAACTGGAAGCACTTGGCGTATTTCCTGTTGTATCAGGACTTGAAATCTATACGGATAATACATGTTTGAAAGCCGTATACAGATTATTGTCAAAAAGTCCTGCTCTGCCGTCACCGGAAAACAGGCAAGCACTTGATAACCTTATGAAACAATCCTTTAACGGAGATGCGGATGCTTTAAAAAAGATACGGGGCTTATTAGGTGCTGTTTTCTAATTTATTAATCATCTACCCCTTCAAGGGGTGGTCTTTATTTGAGCCCTATAAGGGACTCTTGCTGGCAATGCCTAAAGGCATATTACGGTTACCACTACCCGCGCAGGGCTTGTTACCGGCAACCCTTAAAAGGGTCTACATATTCCTTTGCTGTTGCCTGATCGCTGTTCTTGTCTTCATCTTGCTGCTCTCTGATGTATTTACTTATGTACTCCTCAATTACTTTTACGTTACGGCCTAATCTATACCTTCTGCTAATCTCCTTTTCCTAATAAACTACGCAGAGCTTCATTTGCTGCTGCGGTACTGCCCTCTTTGGGCGACGGGTTCTGCGGTCCCGGTGTCGGCCCACTTACCCGTGATGTTTCAAACAAATAGTCGTTATCCCCCTCTCATCTACGCTTTTTACGAGGTCGCTTCTCGTGCTGTCCGGCCTGATTACGCCTGCCGGATGCGGCGAATTTTTGCATTAAAAAAGCCACCCTTTCGAGTGCTTTCTAATCCCTTTACCTTTAGCATAAAAATAATAAGATGCTATATGAGTTCTACCTCATTAATGTCCTCCGTTAAGGACTTTCCATCAAAAAACGGAACAGAGGCCAACATATCAAAACTATCACATTGAATATCCTTTTGGTCTGGTGTTTTAACCATCACAAACTTATTTTGATTGTACGGAATAACTAAATAATCACTGCCCGCATAAGTAAACTCAACATCTTGGGTTAGTGATGTTATTCTCTCTTTTAGCTCCTGCAATCTCATAAAATATTACCGTGCTCTTTTAGTTCCTGTTCCGATAATAACCAAGTTGTTCTATCAGTTATTTTATCGCCGACCCGTATTGTATCATGCGCATGTTCACCATTTTTACCGTATGGATGCTGCTTCCTATTCCCGTGGCCTCCAGAATAGATTTGTATTTTTTGCCTTCCTTCCTAATCGTAAATGGTACGGTTGCGCTGCTTGTTTTTGCCCGAAACAGTATCTACAACTGCATTTGGTTTATATTGGGCGGGCACTACTGGATGCTGCTTCCCTATCCAATCGTCCGTTACTTTTATCGTACCGTCCTTATTATACTGGATATACTGGTATTTAGCAACTTCCCTTCGCTGTGTCCATACCGCTTGACTTGCTTAACTATGGCCAAATCCCATAACCTGCTGACGTTCTGAATGCTGCATCCGGCCAGTGTCTTTGAGGAACTGTTTTAGCTTAGCTTCCTTTTCTTTGAGCTTCAGTTGCGCCACATATTTGGCGTCCCTATCACCCGTCGCATCCGCAGTCAGTATGCCTTTTTGTATCGCTGTAACCATAACTGCCGACACCTATGCGCATGTAATTGACGAGGCCAAAAAAAGGCTGCAAATAGCCTCGAAAAGTACTTAAAACGAAAATGATGTTGTATTTTTGTTGTATTTGGTCAGTTTATATGGTATAAATCACACGCCAGCATTCTCGTAACAAAGCAAAAAAGCCCCATTTTAACAATATTTTACGGCCTCTTTATAAATTTCATAATATCTGATCCTTTTCGCAGTAGCCCAAAGTGCTTCAAAACCTGATAAGTATTCTCCTTTGTATAGTGATAATAGTTCTTTTGCCTGCGCTTTGGTTCTGTGAAGTTTAAATTCTTCATATGCACTTTCAAAAAGATCAGAATCGCATTCAAGTTCATCCCGGCAGATAAAATATCGGTTTTCACGGTAAACGACCGACTTCACTATGCCGACGCATTCAAGGTCATTTTTTATATGCCTTAGATTGACCGCAATCAGGTTTTTTATATTATTGGATTCCGAATCCCACCAAATAGCGTTACTTATTTGTTCTTTTGTAGCCCCCTGGTCGCCTGCATCAAGCAGAAAGACCAGTAGCTCGCGTTCCTTTTTCGTCCTGAATTTTATAAGCTTTTGCCTGCTTCTATTTTGGTAAACGGTAAAGGCTCCCAATGTCTCAATGTACGCTTTTTTTGGTTGGTATCCTGCAAATTCTATCATCTGCTTTGTAAATTCAGGTTCTATTTCGTAGTTATACGCAAATTCAAGAACTGGATCGTAAGCCTTGCGCAACCTGAAATATTCATAGAACCCATAGTCGGAGCAAAGCTTAAGATAACGCCTTGTCAGACCGATCGACGTTTCATGATCCTTTGTCTTGATTGCCGCTCTTGCAAGTACTCCGTACGCCAGCGACGCATGGAGGAGCATACCGGAGCTCTCTCCTTCCTCTATGCACAAATTCGCACATTTAACCGCATTCGGATAATCGAATATAGAAGTAAAATACCCCATAAGTCTGGCAAGGACAAGGCTTTTTAAATAAGCCCCCGCCCTGTCAAGATTCTCAAAGATCTCCCGAACAATGTCCTCCTTCGGGCTATCCGTAAAAATGAGGCTGTAGGTAAGACGCTGCATTTTTACCCAGTGCGTCTGAAAATTAGTTTTGCGGTAGAGAGGCGCATACTCAGCCGCCAAGGTAAAATACTTTACGGCAGTTTCATAAGATGCGTTTTCGTCGTTCATTTTATCAATAAAGGTATTCTGATAGTGGATTTCAGCTGCTAAAAGGTAGCCTGCCCACATTTCTTCGTAGTTTCCTGTATTCCTGAGCCGTTGAAGCTCCTCCGAAAGCACGGATAGGGAACGGCTTCTTTTTCCCAGCATCTGATAAGCCTTAGCTACATAGATGCCGATGCTGTGCATACCCAAAAAGCTTCGTTCATCCTCGGGAAGTTCAAGGGATTTTTCGTAGTAGTAAACCGATTCCTTTATATTACCTGCAAAAAATTGAATTGTACAAAGATATCTTTCAAACCAACGCATGACCTTAATATTGCCCGCATTGGCACATAACTCTATCATTTGCCGTGTAAGGGCATAGGCTTCGCCTATTCGTGAATCCCAGCATAGGTTATACAGCTTCTCGATGACTACAGAATATGCCAGCTCATAAGAAGAATTGCCGATCTTTGCAATCAGCTCGTCCAGCAGCTTGTTTGATTCCTCGAATGAGACGAAATTACGGAGCACTCTTGCCTTATGTATCATAGCCTCAAAATAAAGCTCTTTATCGTCGCTTTTGATTAAAGGTATGGCTGCCTCGAGGCATGCTTTGGCATGTACAAAATTTCCGATAACGGACAAAAAAG
>JBMNOU010000078.1:0-7769 GCA_050943215.1 Christensenellales bacterium
AGGATACACTTGATATTGTTTCAACAATATATTTTTAAAATTGGTTTCATTAAACATATTCAATAATCTTGGCTTTCTTTAAAGATATAATAATCAGCGGAATCAGAATCAACTGTATCACGATTCCCGGCAGTGCAGTGATAAAAGCGCTTGTCAGCCAAATTGTAAAAGAATACTCTCCCACTTGAAAAAATAGCGCATTGACCAGGCCATATACGATGCGGCCCATTATCATGGAGGCTATTAGTTTTATATATATATCAGCAATTATCTTTTTTAAAGTGAATACTTTTTGCAATACTCCCGCAAGCATACCATATATGGCAAGTTCACACAGCATACTCGGCAGATAGGCAGCGGGAGGCATACCAGTAATAAGGCTAGACAGCAGCGGCGCTAGTATGCCGCAAGAAAGACCGTAAGGCCATCCGCAGACGAGCCCGCACAACAGTACCGGGATATGCATGGGTAAGAAAACATTCCCCGCGTTTGGTATTGAATGAAAAGCAAGCGGCAATACAATGCTTATAGCTATACAAAGTCCGCTGAAAACCAAGCGTTTTGTTGAAAAATATTCCATGATGTGCCTCCAAAAAAAAATACCATGATATTGCTTCTTTACAAAAGTCATATACCTTCATGGTATTATTTCTCGCTATGTAGTATATCGTTATTAATATGAAACCTGTGCCAGCTTCTTGCCAGCTTATCAATGATTAAATCATAAAGCTTATATAAAGTCAATACTTTATCAGGTGATCCTTCTTGTTCAATTGTAGTACTACAACAACGTAGAACTTTTAAAATTTATCTATGTTGCACCGCTTATAGTTATGATATATAATATTATCGTTTTGTTTTGATCAGTCTGTATTCGATAATAAACTATTATTGAAAATGCAGTTATACACGCTTGTCAACGACAGAATTTATAATTGTTTATATTTTTATATTATTTTGGGCTCACTTTTAAACGTATTGAAAGGAAGACATCATGATCAGAAGAGAAATAGGCAGATCCGGCATAACAGCCTCCGCTATGTCTATGGGCACTTGGGCAATTGGCGGCGATGAAATGTGGGGAGCATCCGATGAAGGAGAATCCATAAATGCGATACGCTGCGCTGTAGAAAACGGAATAGATATAATAGATACGGCACCAGCCTATGGTTTTGGACGTAGTGAACGTATTGTCGGTAAAGCTCTTAAGAGAATCCGCTCTGACGTCAAAGTCATCACAAAATGCGGGCTTCGTTTTGATGGCGTCGGTTCGCTGATGAGAGAGCGCGACGGTAAAACAGTTTCCATCGATCTATCTGCGAAAGCGATTATTTCCGGCTTAGAACAAAGCCTTAAAAACCTTAAAACTGATTATGTTGACATTTTGATAACTCACTGGCAATCAAGGCTACCCTGCTATACTCCCATATCGGAAACGATGAATACGATGCTTGAACTAAAAAGGGCTGGAAAAATTCGTGGTATAGGCATTTCCAATGTCACTTTGGATCAGATAAAAGAATATATGAAGCACGGACAAGTCGATATAGTTCAGATGAGATATTCAATGCTGACTCGCGATGTAGAATCACAGATTCTGCCTTTCTGCGAGGAAAATGGTATAACCCTGCAAGCGTATTCCCCGCTAGAACAAGGCCTTCTCACCGGTAATTATCCAGTGGAATATGTTTTGCCATCGACAGATGTGCGCAATAATACTCATTGGTATCAGCGAGAGCTACGAATAAAAGTGATGGCTATTTTAGATAAATGGAAAATATATTGTGATAAATACGACTGCAATATTTCAAGCTTGGTGATTTCATGGCTTATTGCACAAAGCGATAATATTAACGTCTTGTGTGGTGCAAGAAAATCCAGGCATATTCTTGATAACCTCAAAGGTGGTAAATTGAGACTCGATAATAAAATAGCAAAGCAGATGAGACGAGATATTCTAACGCTAGACTAATTTAAGCTAATAAATGCTTTCTAAAATAAATTTATTAAAAAACGGTTTTTTAATACTGTTTTCTTTGCCTGGGAAATATTAAAATATTTCTCATTTTTGTTTTTCATAATTTGTTATTACATGGACATATATTACATATTATGTTATGCTGTTTGATATTGATATATAAGTGTTTTTTTATTTCATATGAATAATATTAAAATTAGTTATATATTAAACCAACCATTGGGAGTGGCGATATGAGAAAATGGTTAAATAAGTTAAGCAAGTTATTCAGAAGGAAACTCGTGCCTGTAAAGGACCTAATCTCTGCCGATAACAAAAGCGCTCAAGAGAAACCAAATTCAAAAGAATCTGGATCGCAGGCAACCGCCATTCTAGGCGATATGGGCAAAAGTCCCTGGAGTTTAAAGAAAAAAATTATTATTTCAGTTGCCTGTTGCGTTTTGGCTGTAATAATCGGTGTTGCCACATATGCATATGCGATCTGGACCAATCCAATGGGTCAGTTTGAAAAAGTTTCGGAGCAGGTTACTCCGGCACAAACGAGCAAAACACCAACCAAAACAGTGCAAAAGACAAAAGGCCCCACCCCCACTGTCGACCCATACGACACTCTTGTCTCTGGTGCAGACTTTAGTATACTAGATAATATTGTAAACATCATGCTGATCGGTGTGGATTATGCGAAAGAACGCGAAACCTGGAGCGGTAAACATGCTTATCACTCAGACGTGATGATTGTATTGTCGATCAATACCGAAACACACGAAGCGCATCTTATATCTCTCCCGCGTGACACATATGCAAAGATACCCGGCATTAACGGGATATATAAGCTCAACGCGTCGATCGACTGCGGCGGCGGATGGCCTACAGAATCTGGCTTTGAAAAGGTATGCGAGGCTGCTTCATGGATGCTCGGCGGAATGCCGGTAGAATATTATTATGCTGTTGATATGAGTGCTGTCAAAGGACTTGTAGACGCAATCGGCGGAATCGATTTTGACGTGGATATCACTTTTAAAATACAGGGACGGTCTTATGAAAAGGGGCTTCAGCATATGAACGGGCAGGCTGTACTCGATTACATGCGCATACGCAAAAAAATAGGATCACAGTCCGGAGACCTTAATCGTATAAACCGTCAGAAAAGAATGCTGGTGGCAATTTTTGATAAACTAAAGCAAACAGGACTTATCGTAAAATTGCCCGATATCCTCGAAGCATTCGAAGGTAACCTCTATACTAACACGACATTCGGCCAGACTGCTGGGCTCGCTGTATTCGCTTACAAGCTGGACAGTGCAAATATCCAAATGCACTCAATGGACGGCGGATATCACAACATATTCAACTGGAATTTTGTGATTACAAACCAGAACGACCGGGTAAAGCTGATCAAAGAGATATATGGCGTTGACGTCCCTGCTTACAAAGACTATAGTTATGCATCCGCTTCTATTCTATGGGAAAAAATGCAGGCCGAGGTAATCGTCAGTAAATCAAAAGGCGTGCTTTCAAAGGTAAAGCATATCCTTGATGCGGATGCGCTGCTACCTGCCTATCCGACAGAATCTGCGATATTGAATCATTCGTTAATGACTGCTTTTTTTAAGGAAAAGAGCTATTCTTTTACATCAGAAGAGACTACAGGTGAACCGACTCTGACACCGACCGCAACACCGACTCCTACTCCTACTCCGACTCCAACTCCGACGCTGACACTGACTCCTACACCGACTCCTACTCCGACTCCAACTCCGACGCTGACACTGACTCCTACACCGACTCCTACACCGACTCCTACTCCGACTCCAACTCCGACGCTGACACTGACTCCTACACCGACACCGATGCCAGTTCCAACACCTACTCTTACGCCTACGCCAACACCCACTACGACATCTGCCCCAACGCCTACGCCAAACCCCGCCGATTATCGAAAATATGGCAGTGACGTCTGGGATCTATACTACAAGGTTGAGAAGGAATGCAGCATACTTCTATCCCATAATACGGCGGACGCGCTAAAAGCTGCTAATACGCAGCTAAAAACAGATATTACACAGCTTTGCACAATGTTTTCCATTGGAGTTCCCAACTGGAGGGTAAATTACGAGAAAGAACGCAACGAAATATATATTGATTTTAATTGATTTGCGTATTTAGCTAGTGTCAAATAAAGTTCGCAAAAGCCATTAGTTATTCCGCATACTTATGCTGCCAGCCGTTCCTCCTGAATGAGCACAATTTGCTGCTTTTCCAACAGACCAGTCTTCGCAATATTCGATTATATGGCTCGTCACCAGATGGATATCGGAGTCTAGGTTGGAAATACACCTATAAGCTTCCTACGGCCTTAGGATATCGGCTCTCGTAAACATCCGTCAAGTTATCGGCATAAGCTCTGGCAGTATCAATATCGGGCTGTAGTCATATTTGCTTTAGCCTTAAAAGTCTCTTTTAGGTTGCTTCGGATTTTTGCTGCATCGGCTCTATCGCCAGAATATCCGCGTTTTCAGTGTTGTCATATCTGATCTTTTCATACAAGTCATCTACCCATAAAACCGAATAAATTTTTCGAGCCGCCGGCTCCTCTAAGGCTTGAACCTGTTTATTTAATTCCCGAGTAATCTAGAATACCTGGCCTCGTGATATTAATTAATACCCAGGCTCTGGGCTAACCCCCCTTATTTTCCTTGTAGACACACCGTTGATGTAGGCTTCCTGAATAACATTCATGAGTGCCGCTTTCGACCTTTATTTTTCTGAGGTAAAGAACGGAATATCTCCACATTTACCAAGATCTTTCACCGGAAGATATATAATGCCCGCCCATGTGTCAAAACGTCTAACTCTATACCCTGAATGGTATCCTGTCCGATCTTCAGTCCGTTCTGATTTCTTGATTTGTTGCCCACGTATCATGCAGAGTCTAAGCAAATTAGATTACAATTCAAAAAGCGGGTACCACTCTCGGTAAGATAAATACCCGCTTTTTTTATGGCTTATAACATCATAAGCTTATTCAATATCCATCGCAATTGCTCTAACAAAAGAACCGCCGGCGCCTTTGATCAATATCGGCAGCCAACAGAATAGCCATCTTTTTTCACCATATTGTGCGATTTCCTCGAGGTTTAACTCTTCAACGATGCAGATTTTTGCGCCCAAAATAGTCAGATGCGTTTTCGCTGGCATCCCTTCCGGCAGGTGGAATGTCTCGATACCGAAGCTATCAACACCAACCACTTTAACGCCTCTTTCTACTATCCATTTTGCACCGTCCTCATTAATAGCCGGCCAATCCTGCATATAGTTGTGGTTATAACCGTAATATTTATCTGTTCCAGTCCTGATTGCAATAATATCACCTTTTTTGACGTGTTTTCCCGCTTTATCAAGATCCTCATACGTGATAGGCGCTTTTCTCTCTTTATGCGCCAGATCCAAAACAACACCTTCGCCAACCCAGGTACTGACATCAATTTGGTCCATGGATTCCGCGTCTTCAAAAAAATGCAACGGTGAATCTGCATGTGTTCCTGTATGTGTAAATGCGCTTACTTTTTCCATATTACACATATCATGCGGCAAATACATAACTTTATGTACTTCTGCCAGGTCCGAGCCAGGCCATCCAGGACAATTATGATATAAAGGGCGGCTCAGATCAAATATTTTCTTAATTTTCATCATGTTTATCTCCTTTCATTTTTAAAATATTGAAGATTCACCACGTTGGGGGGTACCTCATCTCTAAAAATAGCACTTATACCCGTTAGCGCTTCTACTGCCATATTAGATCGGACTTCTTCTACAAAACTGCCTACATGTGGTGTTATTACTACGTTATCCATGTCAAATAATTCTTCGTTGATATCTGGTTCATATTCAAATACATCGAGTCCCGCGCCTTTAATCTTATTTTTCTTTAAAGCATCAACTAAAGCGGATTCATCCATAATCTGCCCTCTGGCGACATTAAAAAAACAGGCGTTTGGTTTCATCAAATCGAATGCTTTTTCGTCAAACAGATGGTGATTATCCGGTGTATATGGGCAATGAACCGATACATAATCGGATATTTTCAGCAATTCCTCAAATGACACAAAGGTCGCGCCTAATTCCTCTTCAGTAGTTTTATCTGCCCTGACAATATCACTATATACGATGCGTATCCCAAAGCCTTTTACTTTTCTTGCAACGTCCCTGCCTATTCGGCCCATTCCAACTATGCCTAAAACCTTGCCCGAAAGCGTTGAGGTTACCTTAAGCTTTTCCCCGAAAATAATAGGTGCTCCAACCTTCTTCTGGCTGCGAAGACATTTGTCAAAATGCACAATACACCTTGCGACAGATAGAATCAACGCCACGGTTAGTTCTGCGGTCGCATCAGTGACAGACTTAGGAGCATTAATCACATAAATACCTTTTTCACCTGCATAAACGTCATTTATATTATTATATCCGGCACCAATACTTGCAATGACCTTTAAAGATCTTCCGGCATCAATGAGCGCTTTATCCACTATTGTCTCAGCTACCAACAGACCCTCATGATCCTTTATTTTGCTCATTAGCTCATACGACGTATAATATCCCTTTTCTTTAGCAGGATAATCAAGCAACAGGTCTTCTTTACATCTTTCGACCAACTCATCTGATAGCCAATGGGAAACCAAAACCTTTTTCATAATTACATTCTCTCCTGTATTCAATTAGCTGATTTATGAAACTTCTTATAGCAATTGATAATTACCAATATAAGGATATTACCCTTATATATTATCCGTCATTTTACGCATCTCTTTACCCGAATTAACCCATGGAACGATGCCATTAATTATTTCGTCTCCAAAACAGAAATGCTTTACACCCATATCGATATAGCGCTGAGCACTGCTGGCCGGCCCATATATCTCACAACGCGGATGCACACCGTATTTTAACGCCGCTTCAATCATCTTCTTCTCGGCAGCATTAACTTCCTGTTCATATTCGTTTGGGTTTTTACCATTATTCATCGAAAAATCAAACGGTCCAAATTGTACCATATCAACTCCGGGAATCGAGCAAATCTCTTCGATATTATCAATGGCTTCCTGTTTCTCAATCATGAAAGCGATCACAATATCATTAAGCCTATCGATATGCTGTGTCGGTGTACAAAAAGGCTGATAGCCTATCCATCTTCTACATGGGTAACCGAATCGGCCGTTGCTTTTGACATCGGCGCTAATCATATGTATTGTCTCACGCACCTCTTCGGGAGTCTTATGGTCGATAAAAAGTATGCTTTGGAATCCAGAAGCCAGCGCTTTTTGAGCAACATATCCGCGGTTTTGGAAATCTACTTTGATCATCGTTCCCATACCATGCAGCTCCGCAGCGCGTACAATGTTCTCCAAATCGGGCTGTGCATATGGCGAATATTCTGCAACAAATTCAATGTAATCATAGATTCCGCTTGAACCTACAGCCTCTGTTATAAAAGGCCATGTGCTCCATACCCTTGTTCCTAAAGTCGGCAGCCCGTTATTGAGCATTGCCCTTAATTTATTTTCTTTCATGATCATTTTCTCCAATGTTTATGTTTTTATTTTTTTGCTTAACCAATATTACCGAGCTTTTTATATCTCTATTTAAAGACTAAATACCGTAAGAATATAATTAGATTTCTAGCATAGCCCATGCTTCATTTAAGGTTCTCTTCGCATTAGCAATCACCAGTTCAGAGTCTTCATCCCCCCAGGGTTTTACCTCAAAGCTTAATATCGGAGGATTCTTTTTA
>JBMNOU010000079.1:0-7634 GCA_050943215.1 Christensenellales bacterium
TCAGCCGGAAACGAATTGCCGTAAAAAGCAAATCAAGCAAAAAACCGCCCGTTTATGGGAGGTTTTTTTAAAGTTGTATGATGCCGGTGATTATGCAAGCTCTTCTGCCGTTATTATACCTTTGTCGATCGCGTTTTGTTTGAGCTCTTCATACAGCCCCGCAAAGCTCGCGCTCGTGTATGGCCCGGTATAGAGTATCGCGAGAATGCCCATGGTGAGAGCGGAAAGTATGCCCCAGCCGATAAAGCTTAAGGCCATTACAAATATCTCTCCCTTGTAGCCTTTTGTCATTCGCATCGAGAGCAAAAGCGCGTCTGTTGCGGATACGCTTTTGCTTTCCGCAAGGATGTATGGTGTCATGAAATAGGAAAGCGCCTTGACGATGCCCGGAATTATGAAAAGAAGCGACCATAAGAAAATGAACAGCTCCATCCACAGAATGCCGCCGATGTTGCGCCAGTAGTCCCCAAAGCCAACGCTGAACATTTCGCCGATGTCTCCTTGTTGACCGCGGTATATCCGAAGGTTGTAAAAGGCATAGCCTACCATCAGCGGCGGCATAATAAATATGATGCCCAGCCCGAACGAAGTGGTGACGCTCGCGATGACCATAAACAGCACGCACGCGCCCACCGAGATTCCATATTGATTCATGAAATTGGTTCTGGCCTGCTGCTTGATTTCTTGCCGAAGTCTCATCAATATCCCCCCCTTTTTTTACCTTTTATTATAATGTTTATTACGAATTTATTCAAGCGCGAAAGGTAATATTACCATCAGGCCAAAGCGAGCAAAGTCGGAGGCTGCGGCGTATGCGGATCGGATTCGGCGTTCCTTGCCCGTGATGACGAGGGATACACGGTGTTTGCAAGCCATTGTAAATTTCCAGTGATCATAGGACATGAGTATGCCGGAGAGGTCGTCGCTGTGGGCAAAAACGTAAAAACATTGAAGGTGGGCGATCTGATTACCGCCGAAACGATGAACTGGTGCGGCGAATGCATGTCGTGCAAAAAAGGTATGTTTAACCAGTGCCAGGATCTTGAGGAACTCGGGTTTACACTGGACGGCGGATTTGCCGAATATATGACCGCAAAAGAGAAGTTTTGCTATAAGATCAACGATTTTGCAGACCTTTTCGAAAAGCAAGAAGCAGGCACTAATCGTGGGCGCGCTGATAGAACCGGCTTGCGTCGCTTACAACGGTCTGGTTGTGCGCGGCGGAGGGTTTGTGCCGGGCGGTTATGTAACGGTATTTGGCTGCGGCGCGATCGGGCTTTCGGCGATAGCGATAGCGAGCGCGGCGGGCGCGGCGAAGGTTATTGCGTTTGACCTTTCAAAAGAGCGGCTGGCTTTGGCCAAAAAGATGGGCGCGGACAGCGTATACAATCCGATTGATCTCGTCAAGCAGGGTACAACCCCATCGGCTATAATCATGGAAGAAACAAAGGCTAAGGCGCGGCCATAAAGGTTGAGCTGACAGAAAACAAAGTCAAAACGATTCCCGAGATCGAGCAGGCGGTTGCCGCCGACGGCAAGATTGTACAGGTTGGCATATCGCCTGGCACGTCGCCTATCACGTCAAGCCGGCTGCAGAAGAACGGCTCGGCGTATTACGGGACGATCGGAAGCTCTGGGCACGGTATCTGGTCGAATGTGATCCGGCTCATTGCGTTTGGAAAGATCCACATGGACAGAATGGTTGACAGTACGTTCAGTCTTGATGACGCGATTGAAGCGATCAAATATTCAAAGAGCGCAGCGGGCAAGGTGGTTGTAACGCCTAATGAGTTTTAGATTTAAAGTATGATTAGAAAAACGATGGCCTATCCTAACGGGCTGTCGTTTTTCTATACCAGGGCATCCGCCATGATACTTATGTGATTAAATAAACCCGGACAGCACCGGGAAATGCATATAAATGGGTTAACCTATGTGCGACAAAGCGTGCGGGGCATTGGGAAAAAAACATTAGCCCCGAGCTATTTTTTAATTTTAAGAGACGGAAAGGTTTTAGCAATTTGGCAAGCTGAATCAGTTCTGTAAGATGTTGCCGGATGCATATCAAAAAAGCCCGAAAATCTTAAAAAAAAAAAGGATTTGAAGCGTATTGTGTTGAATTAATATTATTGGTCCGGTATACTAAAAGTATACATGACGCAAAGGAGATGGTATGAAATGGACTGCGATGCGGAGGGATGTTTCGGGTTCATCTGGACCGGGTAGGTAGGGTGTTATCATTTAACCAACGCCCATATTGAAAGTATATACTAAAACTGAAACAATTTCAATATGGTACGTTTTAAATATTGATTTTTTAACAGAACGGAGGGTAATAATGAGAGAACTGATCGTAAAACCGCAAATACATCATTTTGAGACAGTCAGCCAATTTGCACAGGAGTTTGAACTGACAGCAGAAGATTTGATTTTCACGGAAATATTCATTGACAAGACATTCATTGCGCCGCTTAATCTGCCGTGCCCCGTGATATGCCGGGATTCATACGGGGTTGGGGAACCGACCGACGCGTTGATGGACAAGATCATAGGCGATGCACAAGGAATGGGTGTGAAACGGATCATAGCAGTGGGCGGCGGAACAGTCATAGACATCGCGAAGGTGATGGTACTGAAAAACGCGCTGCCAACAGCCAAGCTGTTTCAAAAACAGATACCGATCGAAAAGGAAAAGCAGCTTGTAATCATCCCGACGACGTGCGGAACGGGTAGCGAGATGACCAACCTCTCCATCGCGCATATCGAGGAGAAGGGAACAAAACTTGGGATTGGCGACGATGATATGTACGCGGACCACGCGGTGCTGATTCCTGAGCTGGTGGCCGGACTGCCGTATAAGTTCTTCGTGTTCAGCGCGATAGACGCTATGGTGCACGCGACAGAATCGTTCTTGTCCCCCAAGGCGAACGCATTTACCGAGATGTACAGCCTTAAGGCGGCCGAGATGATACTATCGGGGTTTGGAGAGATGATCAAAAACGGCCCTGACGCGCGCAAACCGCTGACCGGGCAGTTTCTGACAGCGAGCTGTATGGCCGGTATCGCATTCGGCAACGCGGGAGTGGGGGCTGTGCACGCGCTGGCGTATCCGCTGGGCGGCAACTACCATGTGCCCCATGGCGAAACAAATTATCAATTCTTTACGGAAGTATTTAATGTATACCTCGCTGAGAAGAAAGACAGCAAGATCGATATGCTGGCCGACGCAATCGCGGCTCAGCTTGAAAAGATAGGCATCGCCAGCACAAAGACCGATGTGTTCCAAAAGCTCGAGGGTATGCTAGGGCAGCTTCTGCCGCTCGTAAGCCTTCGCGAGTATGGCATGAAGGAAGAAGAAATCGATATCTTTGCACAAAGCGTCATGGACAACCAGCAGCGGTTGCTGGTCAACAGCTACATACCGTTTACGCTGGAGCACGCAAAGAAAATATACCGCAATAGATATTAAAAAAATTATTTTATAATGAAAGGGTGTTGAAAAATGGGTTTAATGACAAAAGAACAATATATTGAAAGCTTAAGAAAGCTAAACCTCAAAGTATTTATGTTTGGCGAGCAGATTGACAATCCTGTGGACCATCCGATAATCCGGCCGTCGCTGAATTCTGTGGCGATGACCTACGAACTTGCGGAAAAAGAAGAATATAAAGACCTGATGGTCGCGAAATCCGCGCTGTCCGGCGAGCCGATCAACCGGTTTAACCATCTGCACCAGAGCACGGACGATCTTATCAAGAAGGTTAAAATGCTGCGGCTTTTGGGCCAGAAGACGGGTTCGTGCTTCCAAAGATGCGTTGGTATGGACGCTTGCAACGCTTCGTTTAATACGACATACGAGATCGACGAGAAACACGGCACAAAATATCATGAAAGATTCAAGGAATTTTGGAAATATGTAGAGAAAAACGACCTGGTAGTTGACGGCTGCATGACCGACCCGAAGGGTGACAGAGGTTTGATGCCCGCTCAGCAGGCCGATCCTGATCTGTTCTTAAGGGTTGTCGAGAGAAGACCGGACGGCGTTGTAGTAAGGGGCGCAAAGATGCACCAGACAGGCATGGTCAACTCGCACGAGGTGCTAGTGATGCCTACTATCTCGCTGCGTCCTGAAGACAAGGATTATGCGATCAGCTTCTCGGTACCGACGGATACCGAAGGCATTTTGCTGATCTACGGCCGCCAGAGCTGCGATACGCGCAAGCTCGAGGAAGGCGCGGACATTGACCTTGGCAACTGCAAATTTGGCGGACACGAGACGATGGTGATATTCGAAGACGTATTTGTTCCGAACGATCGTATATTCATGGACGGCGAGACCGAGTTTGCGAACATGCTGGTTGAGCGGTTTGCGGGATACCATCGGTCGAGCTATGGCGGCTGCAAGGTAGGCGTTGGCGACGTGCTGATCGGCGCATCGGCAGTTGCGGCGGACTATAACGGCGCGGCGAGAGCCAGCCATGTCAAAGACAAGCTGATAGAGATGACGCATCTTAACGAAACGCTCTATTGCTGCGGTATTGCGGCATCTTCCCAGGGCCATAAGACCAAAGCGGGCAACTATATAATAGACCTTCTGCTGGCAAACATCTGTAAGCTCAATGTAACAAGGTTCCCGTATGAGATTACGCGGCTGGCTGAAGACCTTGCGGGCGGCCTTATGGTGACACTGCCCTCTGAGAAGGATTTCAGACACCCGACTCTTGGCAAATATATGGAAAAGTACTTAAAAGGCGTAGCGAGCGTATCCACCGAAAACAGGCTCAGAATCCTTCGTCTAATCGAAAACATGACGCTTGGCATGGCGGCAGTCGGTTACAGGACCGAGTCGCTGCACGGCGCGGGCTCTCCGCAGGCGCAGAGAATAATGATTTCGCGTCAGGGAAATCTAGAGATGAAGAAACAGCTGGCCAAGGATATCGCGAATATCAAAGAATAAACGGGAGACAGTCTGTTTTTGAAAATAGGCGTAAAATACTGCGGCGGGTGCAACCCCGCGTATGACCGAATAAAGGCCGTAGAGACGATCAGACGGAGTATATCAGAGCACGAATTCGTTCCGTTTTCGGAAGAGTGCGTGTATGGTGCCGTTCTGGTCGTCTGCGGCTGTAGCGCACGGTGTGCGCATGCGGATACGCAGGCAAAAAAGATTATTATCGCCAGCGAGAGAGAGATTAAGCAAACGGTGGATATTTTAACATAATAACCAAACGGGGGTAAATAAAATTGGATTGGAAATCTTATTATAAGGAAAGGTGTGTCGATGCCGAGGACGCTCTAAAAAAGATCAAGCCAAACAGCAGGCTCGTTCTTGGCCATGCGATTGGCGAACCGTTGTATCTTGTGGACGTAATGGTCAAAAACAAGGACTGGTTTACTAATCTTGAGATTTTGCACATGGTGGCTATGGGCAAAGGAGAATATACGCATCCGGGAATGGAAACGCATTTTCGGCACAATTCGTTTTTTGTAGGCGCGTGCACAAGGCAGGCCGTTAACGAAGGACGTGCGGATTTTACGTGCAACTTCTTTTACGAGCTGCCAACGCTGCTGCGCAAAAAGGACTTTCCTGTTGACGTGGCGATGATGCAGGTATCGCCGCCTGATAAATTTGGCTATGTATCCGTAGGCGTATCGGTGGACTATACTATTGCGGCTATTGAACAGGCGGATCTGGTCATCGCACAGGTTAATGAGAATATGCCGCGCACTTTCGGGCAGTCGTTTGTGCATGTGACGGACATAGATTGTTTTGTCGAGCATAGCGAGCCGCTCGTAGAATTAAAGCCCGGAGTGATAACGGATGTCGAGAAACAGATCGGCGCACATTGCGCCAGCCTCATAGAAGACGGATCAACGCTTCAGCTTGGGATAGGATCGCTGCCCGATGCGGTGCTGCTGTTCTTAAAGGACAAGAACGACCTTGGAATCCATTCCGAGATGCTGTCTGACGGCGTCGTGGGCCTTATAGAAGAGGGCATTGTCAACAACAAGGCTAAAACGCTGCACAAGGGCAAATCGGTCGTTTCGTTTTTGATGGGTACGCGCAAGCTGTATGATTTCGTGGACAACAACCCGGCGATCGAGATGTACCCGATTGACTATGTCAACAACCCGGTTGTCATCATGCAGAATTCAAAGATGGTGTCTATCAATTCGTGCGTCCAGGTAGATCTTATGGGGCAGGTTGCTTCTGAGAGCGTAGGCCTAAAACAGATCAGCGCTGTGGGCGGCCAGGTGGATTTTGTAAGAGGCACTAACATGGCGGGCGGCAAGAGCATCATTGCCATGCCGTCAACGGCTGCCGGCGGAAAAGTCTCAAAGATCGTGCCGTTTTTGGATCATGGCGCAGCGGTGACAACATCGAGAAACGACGTAAACTATATCATCACCGAATATGGTATCGCGCAGCTTAAAGGACAGACGCTTCGCGAGAGGGCACGTAGGCTGATCAATGTTGCTCATCCGGATTTCAGGCCGGTGCTCATTGAGGAATACGAGAAGAGATTTAGAAGCAAATTTTAAATATGAGGAAGAAGGTGGCATTAAGTGCTGACGAAAAATGAAGTCAAAGAACTGAAAAACTTTGCAACAAAGATCAGAATCGAAACAATGAGAACAATAGAATCTATAGGCGTTGGGCATACCGGCGGGTCTCTGTCCATTGCCGAAGTGTTATCGGTGCTGTACGGTAAGGTCATGAACGTAGACCCAAAAAACCCACAGTGGGAAGACAGGGACTGGATGGTCATGAGCAAGGGTCATGCGGGCCCCGCGCTGTATTCGACGCTGGGGCTTAAGGGTTATTTCCCGATGGAAGACCTTTTAACGCTGAACAGGCCGGGCACAAACTTCCCGAGCCATTGCGACTGGACAAAGACAAAAGGCATCGACATGACGACAGGATCACTCGGACAAGGCACCTCGTCCGCTATGGGCATTGCGTTAGGGCTTAAGATGAACGGCAAGAAGAGCAACGTTTTCCTGCTTGTTGGCGACGGCGAGAGCCAGGAAGGCCAGGTTTGGGAGGCGGCGTTGTTTGCGGCGCACTGGAAGCTTGACAACGTGATCGCGTTTGTTGACTACAACAAGCAGCAGATCGACGGCAGAGTCAGCGAGGTCAACGATATAGGAGACATAGAAGATAAATACAGGGCGTTTGGCTGGCACGCGCAATCGGTTGACGGACATGACGTTGAGGCGATTTATAATGCGATTGAAAAGGCGAAGGAAGCTACGGGACGGCCGTCGATGATCGTGCTCAATACGATTAAGGGCAAAGGGTACAGCGCTCTTGAAGGCACCCCGAGCAACCACAATTCCAGCGTCAGCAAAGAACAGCTAGAAGAAGCGATCAAAGAATTTGAAGCGCAATTTGTATAAGAGGGTGGCAGGAAATATGAAGATAATATTATCAAGTAACAACGATCCAGAAAAAGTGGCAATGAGAGATGCTTACTGCCAGACGATGATTGAACTGGCAGAAAAGAACCGTGATATCATTGTGATGGACGCGGACCTGATGAGCGCAATGGGCATGAAGCCGTTTGCGAAGAAGTTCCCCGAACAGACGGTTAACTGCGGCATTCAGGAGCAGAACATGTTCGGCGTTGCGG
>JBMNOU010000080.1:0-7612 GCA_050943215.1 Christensenellales bacterium
TATCTTCTTATCTGTCCGATGCAACGGCCGGTAATACATGCTCGTGCCAAGATCCTCCAGATAAATAAAGTTTCGTTCAGTATCACCCTTGGCCGAAGTAATATATGTATGCCGGGTACCCGCATACCCGATAATCTCATCACCCGGATGCACATCCCATTTTAACTGCGGATACATTTTATAGATTACGCCTTCTATATTGACGGTAATGCCGTCTTCCTTTGTATCGGCTCTTTCGTATATAGGACGGAAATGTCCGCAGCCAGCTACACCCATCAGCAATAATAAAATAGAGATTATAAGTATCGCTTTTTCTTTCATAATTGCCTCCAGTCATTCTTGCTTTGCCCATCGCTGATAGCATTAGTTAGCCGATGCTGTTTAGTCACCATAACCGATAAACCAATGATCATCAATATACCAAACCTCACTATAAAAACTCGCTTTTTTTATTTCTTCTATCGTTTTTATCTCTTTTAAATACTTAAGGCTGATACTATAGCCAAAACCGCCCATTCCAAACAATATGCCCGCAAAATAATCATTGCTTACATAAATATTATGTACTTTATATTTTTTAAATAAATTGAACAACCCCGAAAGTTCTTTGACCGTACTGTCACTCAGTTCTTTATACGTGTATACGTAGTAGCCATTTACCAGAGTGCAGATATCCGCATCGTTAGCATGATCATCACTGTAACTGATATATGATATATCGTTGTCATCGCACATCTCTACGAATTCATTCAGCACCTGCTTATTTTCATTATAAAAATGTTCTACGGTCTTCGGCCACACCTGATAGTTGATCCGTATATATGCAATATACCCTATAACAGCAGCTGCCGGTATCGCGATTGCCAAAACGATCATGATAATATCTTTCCTTTTCATACCCGTTCCTTTCCGAATCAGAAATCAAGCTTCCCCTCATTCTTATCATTCTCATATGCCATATATCCCAAATAAATCCAGCATTGATCTACTTTTTCATTTTCATCCAAATTAAATTTGGCTGCAGTCAAACTGCCCAGTTTAAGCTTTAATATGTCATATCCCGCAGCCGCTCCCGTATAACCATAATGGAAATTCCCGAACTGTTCCCAATCCATCACATATCCGTTATAATAAACATATTCTTTCGATGCGATCGGAGCAAGAAGCTGGTTGTTTTCTCTATTATCAGGTAATTTATAATCCCAGGGTTGGCCTGACCTGACCTTATCCGAAAACGCGAATATATTGTGCCCAATTTCCTCTTTTGATATTTTTGCATTTTTCTGCAAAAGCAGCCGGACCGCTGACTCCGTATTGCTTTTTACAGTATTTAATTCGTCTTCATCTAAATAATATATTTTTCCGCCCAATATTCCAGCTTCAATAAACACTTCTCGATTGATATTAAGCGCTTTGATCCGTTTTTTGAGAACATCTACTTTATCTGTATTTCGGTTAAATCCATCCAGTGCGCCTTCAAACATTCTTACAGAGTAGTCATCCAATACGCCTCTGTAAGTATCCAGTTGCACAGCATATCCATTGACAAACTGTTGAGCAATTTTGAGTTGATCCTTAAGTTTTGTCATTTGGAATTCAAATTCCGATTCACCAATTGTACTTATTTCCTTTTCGATTTCAGATATTTTCTCAAGGTTTCTATTTAGCCCGCATTGGTATAAATCATGATTAGGCCCATATGGGCTGGCATCCATAAGAGTAGAATAATTGTCAACAAATGTCCGCCTCATTTTCAGTTCTTGCTGCAATTGGTCTAATAGTTCCCCATCATCTGAATTTAATTTGCTCAGATCTTCCCCCCCGCTAAGGGAAACATCTGCCCTGCTCTTCGCGGCGGGCGTGCTGCGTATCAAGGTGCCTTTTACCTGCCCCAGCAAACTCTTGCTATCCCACTTGCCAATGCCTAGCGCGCCGGCTTTGCCAAGTTTTACGGTATCGCGCTTATCCTCGAGCGCTTTTATCCATGGGGTAATCGCTTTCATTTTATCAGTTTCGCCACCGAGCATATGGTTATACTGCTGTTTCATGAGCTTTGCAATCTTATTATCAAACCCCGCAATCTCTGTGTCATAATCACCGATCGTCATCTTTCCAATTATACCACTATTTTCCGGTTCTGTATAGAACATTTTTTCGTTGTTTTTGCCGGTTTTCGCGGGTAAATCAAACTGATTAGCATACGAAGCGGTGGCGCTCGGTTTTATTGCCTGTTTTGCATATGGAATAGTGGCGCTTGGTTTTATTGCCTGCATTGCGTATGGAACAGTGGACATTCCGTTATTTTGGTACGCCTCTCTTGGTTTCCTTTGATTCTTTTTCGAATATAATCCCATAATAGCTTTCTCCCTATATTTTCTTTGATTTTCTTATCACAGCATAAACATAACACGGCATTTCGCTCGCGATCGCTCATTTAAAAATAAGCAAACAAAAAAGGTATGAATTTTTTTCACGCCTTTCAGAATAATTTATATATCTATACGTTTTACCGCAAACTCATGTACAAATATAAATAGATGCTGCCAATATATTATCTAAGATACGGCTTGTCGCTCTAGAGAGAAATTCTGCAATGCATGCGGTGCTTAAAAATGGCCGCTTACAACCTAGCCCTTAAGGCGCTAAGACAACTGTCGTTTGCAATATAGAATCCGGCTCTGCACTAATATTTTCGGACAGCAGTTGAATATGAATAAATAATATATTATAATAATTGTTATAAAAAAAATGCTGGGAGAAAATTAATGAAAAAAATCAAAACAATTATTACAATCATGTTGGCCATATGTCTGATATTCGCTTTTGGCGCATGCTCTCAAAAACAGGGCTCTTCAGATACGGCCATAACATCCAAAGCAGCAACAAAGGGCACATTAGTGATGGCAACCAACGCGGCCTTTCCGCCATATGAATACTACGAAAACGAAAAGATCGTCGGGATCGATGCGGATATTGCGGCAGCTATCGCCGAAAAACTGGGGATGGAGCTTAAGATTGAAGATATGGAGTTTGGGTCCATCATAACCGCAGTACAGACCGGCAAGGTCGATATGGGCTTAGCCGGCATGACGGTCACGGAAGATAGGCTGATCTCTGTCGACTTCTCCAATACCTATGCCACCGGACATCAGGTTGTTATCGTTCAGGAAGGGTCGGATATCGTGACTCCGGATGATCTCGAAGGTAAAATCGTCGGTGTTCAGGAAAGCACTACGGGTGATATTTACATCTCGGATCAATATGGCGACGAAGCAGTGCAGCGCTATAGCAAAGGGGCAGATGCCGTGTTGGCGCTGACTCAGGGCAAGGTAGACGCCGTCGTAATAGACCTCGAACCCGCAAAGGTTTTTGTTAAGCAAAACAAAGGCTTAAAGCTCCTTGATACCGAATATGCCACCGAGGAATATGCCATCGCGCTCGCAAAGAATAGCCCGCTGCTAGAGAAGATCAACGCAGCTTTGGCAGAGCTTGAAGAATCCGGCGAGCTTAAGGCAGTCATCGACAAATACATCACCGCAGAATAACTCAGAAAGATCAATGTGTTTATTACCGCAATAACCTGAACACGGGCAGAGCGGACTGAGTTTTTATGGGCTGCCACCAGAGCAGCCCTTTCGTTTTTTAAGGAGGTTGAAGTATGTCCGAATGGTGGGATGATATCGTCATCAAGTTTACCAATGCATTTATTACTGACGATCGCTGGAGATATTTATGGGAGGGCCTTGGCATCACGCTGCTCGTCACGTTCTTTGCTGTAATCATCGGCATCGCGCTGGGCTTTGTCGTTGCAATGATCCGTTCAACGCATGACAAAACAGGCAAGCTGAAAGTCCCCAACGTGATCTGCCGCATTTATCTGACGATTATCCGTGGCACACCTGTGGTTGTACAGCTTTTGATCATCTATTTTGTGATCTTCGCGGCGGTCAATATCAGTAAAACAATCGTTGCGATACTGGCTTTCGGCATCAATTCGGGAGCATACGTGGCCGAGATATTCCGCAGCGGCATTATGTCCATAGATGCGGGCCAGTTTGAGGCGGGCAGAAGCCTTGGGTTCAACTACAATCAGACGATGTGGCATATCATTATGCCTCAGGCGTTCAAGAATGTGGTTCCCGCGCTTGCCAACGAATTCATCGTCCTTTTAAAAGAAACATCGGTTGCGGGTTTTATCGCACTTCAGGATCTTACAAAAGGCGGCGATATCATCCGAGGCCGTACTTTCGAAGCGTTTATGCCGCTTATTGCGGTGGCACTTATATACCTTGCATTGGTCATCCTCCTTTCTATGGGAGTGAACCGGCTCGAAAGGAGGCTAAGGCGCAGTGAACACTAATACACTAATCCGGGTTGAAAACTTGGAAAAACACTTCGGCAAGCTGGTGGCGCTTAACGGCGTCAACGCCGAAATCAGACAGGGCGATGTCGCGGTGGTGGTTGGGCCGTCCGGCTCGGGAAAGTCCACTTTCCTGCGCTGCCTGAATCTGCTAGAAACTCCTACAAGCGGCAGGATTTATTTTGAAGGCGTGGATATCACCGACCCTAAGGTCGATATCAATATTCATCGTCAAAAAATGGGAATGGTGTTCCAGCAGTTCAACCTATTCCCGCATATGAAAGTGTTAAAGAACATGACGATTGCGCCGATGAAGCTACTAAAGCTGACCAAAGAGGAAGCCGAAGAGAGAGCCATGGGGCTTTTGAAGCGTGTCGGTCTGCAGGACCGTGCGGGAGCCTATCCATCGCAGTTATCGGGAGGACAAAAGCAGCGTATCGCGATTGTGCGTGCGCTATGCATGAACCCGAACGTGATGCTGTTTGACGAGCCTACCTCCGCTCTCGACCCCGAAATGGTGGGCGAGGTGCTCGACGTGATGAAATCACTCGCACAGGGAGGCATGACAATGGTAGTAGTCACCCACGAAATGGGCTTTGCCCGTGAAATGGGCACGCGCATGATATTCATGGACGAAGGAAAGATCGTAGAAGAAAATACGCCCGCGGCGCTTTTTGACAATCCAGAAAGCGAGCGACTCAAAAACTTTTTAGCTAAAGTATTGTAGCGTCGAGTAAACATTAACGATCTTTAGGCCCAATGGAACTGTTTAACTTCAATCATAATATCTTAGATTTATGTAAGCTGATATCGCGTTAATTTGGTATCGGCTTTGTTTTTGCAGTTACAAAACCTTCCCGGTTTGAATATAGAGATATCTGTTACCCCGCTTCTTATGGAAATTTGATAAAAATCCCGATTTGGCAGGTTAAAATACCATGAATTTATTATGCTGTATGTTTCAAGTCGGTGGTGCCGGATTCGGCATGAATACCATATTTAAGCATGGTTCGCCAGATTGTTTCGCTCTAGTGCAATTACCTAATAGTTCATCCCTATTAAGGATTCTCCATTTTGCAAACGTAAACGTAATATCCACTTCCCTATATATCCAGATATTAACACTTGCCGTCAATGTGTTTTAAGGGACCCCATCTAACCGGGGTTATACAAAGAAAGCCCGCAACAAGCGGGCATATTAAAGTTATACCTCTTTCTCCGGTTTTAGCACACTTAAATCAATCTTATGCCCTGCGATTTGCTCTAAAAGCTCAATCGGCACTTCAACATAGCCTTCCTCCCGGGTACCGCAAATCAGTTTCCCGTTATTAAGTCCTATATAAAGTTCATAGTATGCTCCCGGTACTTCTTCGGAATAACATGTTATATCTATACGATAGTCCTCAAAAAACGTATAATTTTCTGTCCGCTCGTTCGTATCTAATATGTCAAATAATGTCTTAATGGTTACTCTATCATATATTTTATTACTATAGCTAGAATCATACACACTATCTTTGAATTTTGTCTCAAGCCATGATATTTTATCCACGATCTCCGCGGACGGCTCTGGTATCTTCTTATCTGTCCGGTGCAGCGGCCGGTAATACATGCTCGCGCCAAGATCCTCCAGATAAATAAAGTTTCGTTCAGTATCACCCTTGGCCGAAGTAATATATGTATGCCGGGTGCCCGCATACCCGATAATCTCATCACCCGGATGCACATCCCATTTTAACTGCGGATACATTTTATAGATTACGCCTTCTATATTGACGGTAATACCGTCTTCCTTTGTATCGGCTCTTTCGTAGATAGGACGGAAAAATCCGCAGCCAGCTACACCCATCAGCAATAATAAAATAGAGATTATAAGTATCGCTTTTTCTTTCATAATTGCCTCCAGTCATTCTTGCAGTTGCGAAGAAATAAACGCATTAAACTCCCCCATTTTCTTATACTTCTCCGGATATCGTCCCATTGCTATCCCACCAAGCGCGCTCGCTTTGCCAAGTTTTACGCTATCGCGCTTATCCTCGAGAGCCAAAGCGGACCCGCCCATTCAGCAGTTCCAGAATTTATATTTAACCAATATGATCCAAAGGTTCGTCTTGTTTATTCATTGACTGTTGCTTTTTCTTTACCATTATCTTTAATAAGAAAAAAACTGTGATTATTAACATTACAAGGGTGTTTATTATAGCCAGGATAACAGTGATATCCACGGTATTACTGATTGTATCCCAATCCTCTAGATTCCTATGCTGAACTGTTAATAGCCAGCCTATGCCTATCCGAGCTAACAATAATACTAGAAATAATGCGGATAATAGCATAGTAGCCAAGTTTTTCTTTTTTAAAATTAATAGATATATAAGACAGCCAATAATAACAGCGATACGGATACAGTTTATTATTTCCATATCATTATACTTCTCCCATTGTTTTGTTAATCTTAATTATCCATATCATTTCTAAAATAAATATTATCTGAGTCAATATAAAAGAATAGACTGAACCCCTTAAAGAAGACAGGCCAATGATTAAACCCAACGCCAATAAAACCCATAAAACAAAAGTAATAACAGCTCCCTTTACTTCTTTAACCATACCCACAATACTAACAACAATTCCAACAATGCAAATGTCTAGTACCATATTAACCTCCATTTTTATCCTAAATATTCATAATAGAAATTATTTAGCCGGCAGTCCGCTACCTTCTTCGCCGCTTAGCATATGATGATACTACATTATACCACTATTTACCTTTTATACAATTTTCGTCTAATCCTTCCTATAAAACAAAGAAAGCCCGCAACAAGCGGGCATATTAAAGTTATACCTCTTTCTCCGGTTTTAGCACACTTAAATCAATCTTATGCCCCGCGATTTGCTCTAAAAGCTCAATCGGCACTTCAACATAGCCTTCCTCCCGGGTACCGCAAATCAATTTCCCGTTATTAAATCCTAAATCAAGTTCATAGTATGCTCCCGGTACTTCTTCGGAATAACATGTTATATCTGCACAATAGTCCTCGAAAAACGTATAATTATTTGTTCTGTAATTTGTATCCAGCGTATTAAAAAGTGTAGCTATAACCTTTTTATCCGTTACCCAATTGCTAGTTAGTTTACTCTTGTTTCCACTAAAATCGTATTCTGACCAGCAGATTTTATCCACAATCTCCGCGGACGGCTCTGGTATCTTCTTATCTGTCCGGTGCAGCGGCCGGTAATACATGCTCGCGC
>JBMNOU010000014.1:0-35754 GCA_050943215.1 Christensenellales bacterium
GGCTGCCCTTCATATACAATACAGGCAATCCGAGAATGACAATAAAAGAAATATCCATACCGCGCCCCTTCATATTTTCCGCTTGTCAATAGTTATCCCCAAAGCACGGTGAGATTATTTATTTTCAGTCAAACAAGTTCTTGCCGGTTCTCGGCACAATCGCAATCCTTTGCCAAACATTTCATACTTAATAACGGCGTTTCGAGGTATTTTATCATAATAAAAAAGCGGCCCTACCTAAGGCCGCCCGTCATATCGCTCTCGTCACGCGCCGGGTACAACATAACCGCTTTGTTTCATATATGAGATAGCCGCGTCAGACTTGCAGTAGTCAATAAAAGCTGCGGCTTTGTCCGAAACCTCGCCATTTGTAACAAGGTATAAATTAATGACGTATGGGTATTCTCCGCTGGCTACGGTATCCGCCGAAGGATCGGTTCCGTCAATACTCAGCGGTTTTATGTTATAATTATCAATCGTGCCCAGCGTTGTATATCCGATTCTCAAAGTTTCGCTTTGCACCCCTGCACCCATTTCATCCGCGGATTTTAAAACGGTTCCAAGATCGCTACCCGTCGTTATCTGCTCTCCTTTTTCGTCTTTGCCTAAAAAGTACGTCTCAAAAAATTTCCTTACTTCGGACGCGATATTACGCGGATATACCCTGATCAGACCGGATTCTCCTCCCACATCCTGCCAGTCCGTTGTTTCACCGGTAAATATCCCCTTGACCTGCTCTTTCGTCAAATTATCGATTGGGCTGTCGTCTGCGACAATGACAACAACGCCGTCCGTGCAAAGCAGCTCAGCCTTCAAACCGGGAAAGATCGCTATCTCCGCTTCTTTTAGTTCTCTTGACGAAAGCGCAATATCCGCATTGCCGCCGGCGCAAGTAGCGATACTTTTATTCGAGTTCGTCTGCGTCACACTGATCGCGACACCAGCGTTTTCCGCCATGTACATCTGCGCAAGCTCGTTAACCACCGCAATCGCGGGTTCCGATCCTTCTATAACAATATCGGCATCCTCTGGTGCCACTTCAACCTTGGGCGTCGCGGAAGGCTTAGGGGACAATGAAGTCTCGGGCGTATCCTGAGTGTCGTTTCCCCCGCACCCGGCAAATGCCAGAATCAGCGCGAATACGACTGCAATGACCAAACCGATTTTTTTCATCTGTTTCCTCCTTCAATGATTTTGCAATCAGTAATACATTATAGCACAGTTTTTTTAATAAATTATAAACAATTTTGCCGGCGTTTAAAAAAAGCCGCTACGCCTTAAAGCAGAGATTGACAGTAAAGTACGACCCTATAACCCTAAGTCACCTAAACAAAAAAGCAGGGATTGCAATATCACCTGCTTTTTTTATTCTTTGTGGCCTGCGCTAGCGGTATAGCGGCTTTCTAGCACATAGTTCCAACACCTTTTGCCTGACTGACGGCACTGCATCCTCACCGCCCGCAATTATGTCAGAAATAAACCCGCCTATGTCCTTCATGTCCGTTTCGTCCATGCCTCGCGTGGTAACAGCCGGCGTACCGATACGGATGCCGCTTGTGATGAACGGGCTGCGGGTATCAAACGGTATCGCGTTCTTGTTGACGGTGATGTTCGCCCGGCCCAGCATCGCCTCAAGGTCTTTCCCGGTGATGCCGGCGGCAGTAAGGTCAACAAGCATCAGATGGTTATCCGTTCCGCCCGAAACAACGCGTACACCGTTGTCCATTAGGCTTTTAGCCAGCGCCGCCGCATTGGCAACGGTCCGTTTCTGGTATCCCGCAAATGTATCTTGCATCGCTTCTTTAAAACAAACCGCCTTGGCCGCGATCACGTGCATTAGCGGACCACCCTGCGTTCCTGGAAAAATTGCTTTGTCAATCGCTTTGGCATACTGCTCTTTGCAAAGTATCATGCCTCCCCTTGGGCCTCGCAGCGTCTTGTGAGTCGTTGTAGTCACAAAATCTGCCCATGGTATTGGGCTTTCGTGCAGCCCGGCGGCAATTATTCCCGCGATATGCGCCATATCCACCATCAGCATTGCACCGCATTCATCAGCGATTTCTCTAAGCTCTTTAAAATTGATCTTTCTAGGATATGCGCTTGCGCCCGCGACGATCAGCTTAGGACGCGTCTTCGCAGCCAGAGCGCGCACCGCCTCATAATCAATCTGCTCGGTTTCCTGACTGACGCCGTAAGGCACAAAATTATAATACTTGCCCGAGATATTGACGGGGCTGCCGTGAGACAGATGCCCGCCGTGCGCAAGGCTCATGCCAAGGACTGTATCTCCAGGCTCCAGCACCGCGAAATAGACAGCCGAATTGGCCTGCGCTCCCGAATGCGGCTGGACATTCGCATGATCCGCCCCAAAAAGCGCCTTTGCACGTGCAATCGCCAGCGACTCCACCACATCGACGTATTCACATCCGCCGTAATACCGTTTTCCCGGATATCCTTCTGCATACTTGTTAGTCAGGTGCGATCCCATCGCGCTTAAAACCGCTTCTGAAACAAAATTCTCCGAAGCGATAAGCTCAAGGTTGTTCTGCTGACGGCTAAGCTCATCCGCCATTGCGTCGTAAACCTCTTGGTCAACGTCCCTGACTCTTGAAAAATCCAACATTTTTTGTCCCCTTATTCTAAAACATTTAAAAAGGCATGCTTAGCTGCCCTTTGCTCTGCGATCTTTTTTGACCTGCCTTTTCCCTGCGCCATCTCAAGGCCGTTTACAGTGAGCTTTACATAAAAAACCTTTTCATGCGGCGGCCCCTCTTCTTTATATACGGAATATCTAATATCGCTGATGCCCTTCTTATGAAAGCGTTCCTGAAGCCTTGTCTTATAATCGAGAAACCCGCCTCCTGAGAGCACCGTGTCGATGCTGTCGGCAAGCAGCGTGTGCACCACTTCTTTTGCCTTGCTAAAGCCGCCGTCGATATATACGGCGCCGATCAGCGCCTCGACGATATCCGCGAGGATAGACGGCTTTTCCGCACCTCCCGTATTGCGTTCGCCCCGGCCGAGGATCACATATCCGCTGAGATTAAGCTCTCTGGCTGCCTGCACAAGCGTGCTTTCGTTGACAAGAGCCGCCCGGCTTTTTGTCAGAACCCCTTCGGCACAATCCGGTTTTTTGAAAAACATCAGCTCACTGATGACAAGCCCTAACACTGCGTCACCCAAAAACTCAAGGCGTTCATAGCTTTCACCCATATCCGCCGATGCGTGGATAAACGCTTTTTTTAGTAACGTTTCATCAGAGAAAGTATACCCTATATCTTTTTGCAGTCTGGAAAAATCTATTTTGGTCATGCAATATTATCAAAACGAAAAATTTACCCGGCTTATTTGACCCGGCAAACAAACCCTGCTAGAATCCTCCTACATTTTTTTCGATATATGTCACTACATCTTTGACCGTGACCACTTTTGGAAGTTCCTCATCCGGGATATCAAGATCGAATTCCTGCTCTAAATCCATGATAAGCTCCACAATCGCCAAAGAATCTGCTTTTAAATCTTCTATTAGGTCAGACTCCATAGTTATATTCTCTTCGTCAATCTCCAGCTGATCAGATAAAATCTTTCTAACTTTTTCAAATACCATCGTAAGCCTCCTGTCGATTAATTAATCATCAAGTGTTATCTTCGCAATTTCTTCCTTTATCACATTAACGACATCGCCGTCGATAAGCCCGGCCGCCTGCCGTAACGTACTTTTTATTGCCTTTGCGTTAGAAGAACCGTGTGCCTTGACCACACCGCCATTTACGCCAAGCAGCAGAGCGCCGCCATATTCGGTATAGTCCATGCTCTTTTTTAAGTTTTTAAACGCGGGCATCGCTAGAGCCGCACCGATCTTTGTGCGCATAGAGCTATTTAGCTCATTTTTGAGCATTCCCATCAGCACGCCCGCAACGCCTTCCATAAACTTTAAAACCACATTGCCTGTGAAACCATCGCAAACAATCACGTCATAGTCGCCCGAGACAAGGTCGCGCCCTTCCGCGTTGCCTACAAAATTCACGGGCATCTGCCTAATTAGCTTAAAAGCCTCTTTTGTCAATTCGTTTCCTTTTTCCTCTTCGGCACCATTGCTAACAAGCCCTACACGAGGAGACTTAACGCCCTCTACCTTTTGCATGTATATGCTGCCCATCAACGCAAACTGCGCTAGATATGACGGACGGCATTCGGCGTTTGCACCGCAGTCAATCAGCAGCGCGCGGCCTTTTGCGGTTGGCAACAAAGGAGCCAGTGCAGGGCGTTTTACACCCTTAGGCCGGCGAACGATCAGCGTCGCGCCGGCGATTGCAGCACCCGTGCTTCCCGCTGTGACAAAAACGTTTCCCTCACCCTCACGCAAAAGCCGCAGTCCCTTCACAAGAGACGAATCGGTTTTTGTACGGATCGCGGCAACAGGCGGTTCAGCCATATCTATAACTTCTGCCGCGGCGACAATATTTATACGCTGCTTGTCATAATTGTATTTTTGAAGCTCGTTGGAAATTACATCCTTTTTGCCAGTCAGAGTGATTTCCAAAAAAGGCATCTCTTCGAGCGCCAGGACGCATCCTTCAACGATCGCATGCGGTGCGTTATCGCCGCCCATAGCATCTACAATGACTCTCAAAATGTCACCCCGCATTTAATATATATGGGTAGTATATAAAAAATACAAATTCTTTGCAACATTAATTATAATTTAATAATATTTGATTGTTTTTATAGCTAAAGTTATCTTAAATGCGGGCAGCGAGACTTCTTAGCCCTTCATATCTTAAACGAAAAACCATTACCTAGCAGGTCTTTCGATAAAACAAAAAGGGCACCTTGGGGCACCCTCCGTAAGGAAGGTGCCCCAAGTGCGCTTTGTATCTAAAGTAAAATAGTATTCTTCATGTTGGCGTAACCCTCTCGGTTATGCCGTTTTTCTTGCTTTGCGGGTCATGTGCTCGTTGAAGTATCGCTCCATCTCCTCGGGAGACGGTTCCCGTATGACGCCCACTCCGTTGTAGTAGATGTCGATTGTCTGGTATCGCTTCCCGTCCCTGTAACCGGGCTTAGATACCACGATCTTCTCGATGAACTCATGCACGAGTTCCGGTGTCAGCTCGGTCATGCGGGTGACGCGCCGAACCTTCTCGATGAACCGCTGCAAGTCTTCTTCCTCAGCGGCGGAGATGTTGACCTCGTTCTCCATTTCGGGAACTTGCGCTTTCAGACTGCGCTGTTCGCTTTCCAGCGATAGGGAGAGCGTAGCGTACCGTTCCTCCGAGATGTTACCCAAGGCTGAATCCTCTTAGAACTTCTGGATAATGCCGTCAAGCTCATGGATGCGCCGCCTTGCCTTCTCCAGTTCCCGCCGCTTCTCAGTTAGCTCTTTCCTGCGGGCTTCGCCGCTCTGTGCGCGCTGCCTTTGTGCAAATTGCTTCTCACAGCATTGCACATACCACAGCACCCGCTGTAGGCTTTCGAGAACAAGCTGTTTGACCACCTTTTCCCGAATGTAGTGTGCCGAGCATACGTCGCTGTTCTTGCGGTAGGAGGAGCAGAAGAAATATGCCTGATCCCGCTTGTAGTTGTTGGTGACGGAGTAGTACAGCTTCTCGCCGCAGTCCGCGCAGTAGAGCAGTCCCGAGAACATACTCAATATACCTGTTCTCGTCGGCCTCCTGCGCTCTTTTCGCAGCTTCTGCACCAGTTCAAAGGTCTCTCTGCCCACAATGGCGGGATGCGTATCGGGGAACACCGACCATTTCTCCTGCGGATTGTCTATCCGCTTCTTCTGCTTGAAGGATTTGGTCGATGAGCGGAAGTTCACCGTATCACCGGCATACTCCTGCTTGTCCAGTATCTCCGCTACGGTAGCCGCGCACCAGTTGAACGGTACTTTCGGTAAGTTCCCGCATTTGCGCCCCTTACTGTTCCAGTATTCAGTGGGCGTGGGGATCTTCTCCGCTTTGAACTGCTTTGCGATCTGCGTCGGGCCGAAGCCCTTCACGCACATGGCGTATATCCGTCTGACCACCTTTGCCGCTTCTTCATCGACGCCCCAATGCTCTTTGTTTTCCGCGTCCTTTTCGTAACCGAAGGGCGGATTGGTCGTCAGCGGCTGTCCTGAATTGCCCTTGCTCTGCATGACCCTTCTGACTTTTTCGCTGGTGTTCTTGGCGTGCCATTCGTTGAACAAGTCCTGCATGGGCACGATATCGCTCACGCCCTTTGCGGTGTCGATGTTGTCCATAATGGCGATGTAGCGAATACCCAGCTTGTCGAAGTCCTCTTCCAGAAGCTGTCCCACCACAAGGCGGTTTCTGCCCAGCCTCGAATGATCCTTTACCACAAGGTTTGCGATCATTCCCTGCTGTGCAAGCTCCATGATCTCCATAAAGGCGGGGCGGGTGAAGGTCACGCCGCTGTAGCCGTCGTCGAAGAAGAAGCGAGGATTCGTTAAATGGTTGTCCCTTGCGTATTGCTCAAGGATCGCGCGCTGGTTCTGTATGCTTCCGGAGACGCCCTCGCGTTCATCGTCTCTTGAAAGCCTTGCATACAGGGCTGTAATCCTGTTATCCGACTGTTGTTTCAAAATGTACTCCTTTCTTTCAGCCGGATATGATATGAATTGCAGGCAAGCTCATCATACCATACCCCACCGAAGCGTTCAACGGTTTACCCGTCCTGTTTCAGCAGCCGATCTACCTTTTCCCGTATGGTTTCTCTGGCACCGGCGTCAAAGTGCGTATTGACCGCATACACCGTACCGTTTATCTCTTTGCCGAAGCTCAGGGGATACGGGTAGCGGATCTTGTCGAACCACGCGATGCGTTTTCCGCTGTCCATAGCGCCAAGCAAGCCTGTAATATCGTCAAGCAAACCGTATATCTCATCCCGTTCTTTCATCGTTCGTAAGTCCTCTCTTTCTGTTTTTCTCGGATGGTCAGTTCATGCTGCCGTTCCGCTTCGATCAGTTCTTTTACCCTCGGAATGGCGGCGAAGGTCTGCTGCGCGATTCTTAGTTCTTCCCGCAGCGGCTTTATGCGCGCGGAAAGCTCGCGGCGCAGCGCCTTGTTGTGTTCTAAATCCTCATCGTCCTTGGGGCGGCGGATCATATTGCTGATGTGGTTTCGTTCTTTTTCTAAGACCTGTATCTGCACTTCCGTTTTGTCCATGAACAAAACAAGCTCCTCCGCCGTTTGAATATCATTCCGGAAGAGGAACCGTTGCTGTTTATCCCATTGTTCGAGTCGCCGTACCTCTGCACGAATCTCAGGCGTTAGCGGCATGGGCGATTGCAGCGGCGCGTCCTCAATGCCGAGTATCAGCTTCAATAATTCCGTGAGCAGATAGAACAGCGCGGAGATGTCGTCCATGCGCTGCACCTTTTGCAGTTCGTATTCCATAGTAAAAAGCGGCATGCTCTTTTGCCGGGAAATACGCGCACCATACTGTGCGGGCTCATAATCGTTATCCATAAGCCTTTCCCGTATGGCTTGCGGTGTATACCGGCTGCCGAGAGAATCAAGGCGTATCGCGCGTTGCCATCCGGGTGCTATCACGGCGGGATGTTTGTGGTGCTCATCCCGCGTGTGGCGATAACCGAGTGATTTCAAATTGTACTCAAAGGCTGTATAGTGATTTGACATTTTAAGCGCACGGTCTATATCCTGCCTCAGCATATCCCGATGGGTGAGTTTGCCGCTTTTATGGATCCAGTACGCGGTGCGCTCTGTCCTGTAAAATGGCGCGTCCTTCAACACGGACTTGTCATACTCAAGGCAAACGGCGTCCGAAATGTCCCGCAGCCTGTGATGGTCGGAGATATGGTTTTCGAACTTTCTGCCGGTCTTAAAGGATACGGAATTGACGATAAAATGATTGTGCAGATTGTCCGTATTGAGATGGGTGGTTACGACGATTTCGTATTCGTCGCCCTACATACGCCGCGCTGTCTCACATTCCGATGCTGTGCGCTTCCTCCGGCGTAATCTCGCCCGTTTTGAAGCTCTGATAACCGTGATACCCGACGTTCCCGCCGAGCTTGCCGAACCGCTGCTTTGTTGCCATCATGTGCTCGTAGGCTCTCTGCTTCGGGCAGTTGATCGCGGAGACATACATCGCTCGGTCGGTCTTTTCGGGGTTGGCAGCGTAGCCGATGGCGTTTCGCAGGTCTTTATCTAAGCAGTTCGTGTCTGTCGTCTTCTCGGGATTCTCTACATACACGATACCCGCCTTCAGCGATTTCTTCAGGGGCCAGAATCCGGTTGTTGCCACGTCATCACCTTCGTTTCCGCTGCAAGCTCTTTTGTGTTCCTTTTCTCGGGCAGTAACAGCTCCCGCTGTATGTCCGATATGAGCGCCAGCAGCGCGGCTTCAGTATCCGCGCTGACCTTATCGCTGATGTCATTAGAAAGCTCGCACAGCTTTCCGTAAAACGAATAGAAAACGTCTGGGACTGTCGGTTTCGGCGAATACCCAAGCGCCCTCTTTCTCATATACTCTGCGACCGGCAGGCCGCAGGAGGCAGCATACCGCTCGATCTGTGCTTTCTCCCGCTGTGTCATGCGGACGTATACTCTTGTTGTTTTGGCTTCGTTCATTTCATCACTTCTTTCTTTTGAGGGGGTAATAGGGGCCTCCCCTAAAAGCGGCGTCGGTATTTTGCCGACGCCGCACCGGAACTTGGGCGTACAAGTTCCCTGCTCGTTACGGTATGAGACAGACGTTTTTCTCGTGGGATAATACAGGCATATTCAGTAGATGCCGTTTCTTGTGATATGAGGTTTTCGGTTATGGTTGTGATGGGAATACTTATAGTCTCAAAGGTGAAGTACCATTAATCCCAATAATCCGTAACGCCAAAGTGATGCCGCCGTATCTCTTGCAATACAAAAAAAGCGGCATCACTGTGATGCCGTTACCCGAGAAAATCGTCAAGCGTATCGAGAAGCGAGCTTTCATCTTCGGATATGGCTTGGTCTTGGGCGGGTGTGTCCGTTGCCGCAACGACGGATATGTCTTTCAGGCTTTCCCTTATCGTCTGCCGTATGATGTCCGCTATATCTCTGTCCCGCTCAAAACAATCGTTTATCGCCGCGATGACCGTCTTGTTCTTGGACGTGTCTGAACCTTGCAAGTACTCCCACGCCTTGCGGTCTGCCGCATTATCCATGTTGAAGCGGATACTCAACCGCTTGGGCTTCATGCCTTACCGCCGTCCCGTTGCAGCTTCACTTCCAGCATCCGCTCATATCCCTTTGCCGTAGCGCAGATGTCGTCGTTAATGGTGACACGGCTCTCGTCGTATTCTGCGAAGTTGCGGATAAGGCAGCCTCCGCCGCCCACCACATACAGCTTCATGAGACGGGGATCGTAGCCGTGTTCTCTGAGCCTCCGGAAGATGCCTGCCACATACTCCCGCGCCGTGTCTGTGATAGTGTTAAGATACGCCGCGTCGATATCCGCCGTGCCGAAGCGCAGGATACGGGTGACTGTGGATTCGGGCGGTTCGGCATGGTGCAGGCGCATGAGGTTTTCGCGGACGGCAAGCATACACAGGTGTGTGCCAAACTTCTCCGTAAAGCACCGCTTGGGGTCTGGACGCTTGTCGTTGACGAACATGATGTTCATAGTACCGTTGCCGATGTCGCAGAGCATATTCACGCCGGAAAAATCGGCAAGGTTGTTGATGATCGCCGCAAAGCCCTGCGGGTAAACCTCCGCGCCCACAAAGCGCACATGATACGCTTTCCCCTTGAAAGTATAGTCAACCGCTTCGTTTTGCAGCAGATACGCTTTGAACGCCGCGCGCTGTTCGCCCACCCATGTTAGGGGAAGCCCCGCCGCGATGAATACGTCCGCGGAATCGGTTTTGCTGATGTTCAGCTCCCGCGCGATGGCGGCGAGCGTCAGCACATAGTAGTCTGCGTCCTGCATCTTGTCCGCAGCGAACTCCTTGTGTTCCTCGCCGATGAGGTAATACCTGCTGTTCCATTCGAGCAAATTCTCCTTGAATACCGGCTCTTTGTCGTATGCGCTCACGCCCGTGGGAAAGCAGCAGTTTGCCGTCTTGATATTCCCGTAGCCGTGGTCGATGCCGATAATATGAATGCCATTAACCTTCTTCATTTCGTTTTACCTCCGTGTTGTGATTTGTTTTACTCTCCGAGAAAGAGATGAGCACGGGACAACCGCCGCTACCGAACATCAGGCAGCTTTGGTGTCTGCACCGCATACATAGGGTGTTCTGAACTTTGAGCCATTCATGTTTCTTTGGTTGGTACTGTTCCATGTTTCCTCCGTTTTAAAGCGCGAAAAAAGCACCTCTCTTTTTTGAGCAGGTGCTTTAGATAATGTTCTTATCCGTGAAGCCAAGGTCGTCGCCGCTGAACCTCTCATATTCCAGCCCGATTCTTCGGATCCGTTTCAATACGCCGCTGTGGTTTTTGTAGCCGAGTTTCTCTGCGATTCTCTCCAGTGTTGCGCCCTCCATACGCATGTGGAGTATCTGTTTGTCCTTATCGGTAAGTGTTGCAGTGAATTGTTCAACCTGCACTTTTGATGTGACGCTGCTCTCAATATCTACGGCGTCATCCGAGATATCCCATTCCTGACCGTCGTGGGTTACGGCATATTGCTCCTGATACCCCCTCAAGGGAGATCATGGGATGCCGCGTGCGGGTATGATACCATTTGCGGTAAAAATCCACCTTCTGCGAACTGTACCGTTCGTCAAAGTCCTCGAAGCAGCGGAACTCCGCTGCCGTTTCAATAACGGCGTCCATATTGTGCTGTTCCATCGTCTGCGGAACGAGCCAATCGAAAATCCCAGTGATCTCTTCTTCCGACACATAGCCGAAGTTCTGATCTGCACCGCCGTCCTTCAACAGCGCCTGCGGCGTAGGTATGATGCCCGCGTCCTGTATGGCGCATATCCAGTACGGCGCGGCGTGAGCAAACAACCACGACGGTTCATATCCCGAATACGCTTCAAGCTTCCCGGCAAGTCCCATGAAGGGCCACACCATATATGCGTAGGCGTCCACGATAACGAGCTTGAACAGATCGCTTTCCACCGTGGCGATGGTGTTCCAGTCGTGCAGTAGCTTTTTTGGATTACGCGGGATGCTCTTGATTTCAGCGCCGCATTTATCTATCATGGACTTGGGGATAAAGTAAAACGCGGGGATGAACTTCGCATTGCGAAACGGCGTGGTTTCACCGCTTCTGCGTTTCAATAATATCAGCATATCTTTTGCCTCCTTTCCAGAGGAAGTATCCTCTATATAATTACGACACCAACAATGCCGCATTGTTCCCGTTTCGCAAAAATACCAAAAATAATTATATCATAGAGTGGTGTACGATGAAATGGGCTTTGATGTGTGGTGATAGCAGCAATTATGTGAGTGCAGCTTGATTAAAGGAAGATGTGTAATTATAACAATGATACTACTGTGGATATGCAAAAATCCGCAGCAGTATCAGTAATAGTGCGATGTAAACGCGGTAATCACCTTAATGTCATTTCTAACATTCTCAAAAAACACTGTTCATTTTGAATCTGGATATCAATTCGGTTCTGTTTGTACATCTCGTCTTTTTCAATATGTTTTTGATATGAAACTTTACTGTATTTTCCGACAGGAACAACTCTGAAGAAATCTCAGCGTTAGAGCAGCCTTTTACGACTAATCGGAATATCTCCGACTGTCTGCCTGTGAAGCCGTATTGCGATTCATATTCGCTCAATCGGTTTTCGGCTGCTTCCTTTTCGGTGAAGCGCGGCATATACAGCTTATGATACAGCATGAAAAAGAGCAGCGAGAAGAGAATAAAAGCGGCTGCGATCGTGCAGATGAGAGCAACCGCGTTTGCCTCAAGCATTACGCCGCCGAATGTGCCGATGGCGTCGCCTATTCTGCCCGAGAGCAGACCGAATACCGCAAGAGGCAGCAGCGAGCTGCGCTTTCCGGCAAGGTCGGCAAACAGCACTACCCGATACACTGAAAAAAAGCCATAGAAGATATAACTAAATACGCTCAAAAAAGCCGATATCCCCACTTCGCTTCGCAAAGCGAGGCTTGCAAACGGGAAAATAAGTGCGACGATACAGCAGATCGCGCCATAGCGCCGGTTCTTGTCGTTGATGATACCCGCGGCAATCAGCCCGACAGCGTAAAAAATACGGTTGAATACGGGGTTTACGACCTCCGAAACATCGGCGACGGAAAAGTAACAGCCAAGTCCGTTTACAATCGAGCAGAGCAAGGGAATGGAGAGGGCCAGCGCGATAAGCTTCGCGTCGATTTTTGCGGCGCTTGTCTTCCATTGATCCGAGTCGCAGTCAATCGGGTCAAGATACTTTACCAGAACTGCGGACATAGCTGCCAAACCGATAAAGACATATACCGCCGCAGCTGATTGCAGCAGCTTTCCGCCATACAGCAGGGACAAAAGCCACGAGCCAACGCTGCCTATCGCATAGGAATAGCCAAATACCCTGCCCCGGCATTGCTGGGGAAGATGCGAGGAAAGTCGCGTCAAATAAATGCCGGAAAGCGCCCCTATGCCGATGTTCATCAGAAGTCCAAAGAGCATGACGCAAAGGGCGTTTTCGATAACTAACGCAAGCGCCGTAAAGATTAATGTGAGCACAACCGCTGTCAGCGCGCATATACGGCTGCCTGCGGCGCGGGGCCTCCATTTCAGTAAAACGGCAAATGCGGCTATGCCGACAGCCTGCATCACATAATACAGCACCTCGGTTAAGAGCGTCACCTGTATCGGCTGGTAGTAATCAAGCAACCGGTAAAGTACAGATATAAATGCCGAGCCTGTCCACAGGAACACCTGGCCTACTAACAGTGTAAACAAAACTGATTTTTTAGTCATGACATCACTCACCTTTGGGATACATCTATTTATCGAAAAAGATCACATCCAATAATTATCTATTGTAACATGCAATCTGCCGTAAATAAACCGCGTAATTTACCAAACGTCTGAAATACCCCGTTACGGGCAAGACTACCCCAAAACCACCCCTCGCTTTACTTATAACTACCCCTTGTTTGGACTGTTCTATGAAGCAATATAAAGTTATGCTGTAAATGTAAGAATCTCATTACACGGAGGTGATAGCAATGGACGCAAACGAAAAAATGTTCATGTGCGATAAGGCGACGGTGCTGAATGCTATTTACGATGCACTTGAAGCGATATCGTTTGTGATCGACAAATCAAACAGCTTTCGCGGCACGCTGATCGTATCTTCAGCAGAGTTCCCGCAGCATGGAGGAAGGATAGCGGTTTCGCCTGACACGGCGGAGAGCAAAACACTGGTAGAGGTTTTCGCGAGCAGTAACGATGCCCAGCAGGCGGAATGGATAGCTGCTTTGTTTGATGAAATGCAAGTGCTTATTGAACGGGCACGGAGGGGGGTACACAAATGAAAATAAAATCCTTTTTAGCAGTTGTATGTTTGGCGCTGTGTTTCATATTGGCAGGCTGCACCGTTTCACCGGCCGTACGGCCTGAAAAGGACGTGGTGCAGACGGGCGCACAGGGAAACGCTTATAAGGCACTCATCTGCGACGGGCAGGATTTTTCCGTGCTGTATGGCAGTGATTTTATCGGCGTATCAAGTCAGGAGGGCGCAACGATTTATACAGCGGATGAAGATGCACTCAACAAAGTCGATATCTCGGTCATTTACGATGGCGACACCGCAGGCTTCGATGTGAGCGAATACTTCTCTTACCGCGCGGAGGACATGGAAAGCAAGGATGGCAATGAGTACACGCTTTGCGAGGAAATGACACAAAGCTCCTTCGGGAGCGCAGAAATCAGCGGAGCCGTATACTCCTTTTTAACGGAGGACGGCACTGTCTATCGGCATGAGATGCTTGTGGACACCGGTGCTCAGCTTATCGGGTATTCCTGTTATTACTATGAGGGAGAGGCTGACGGGCCGATAAGAGCGATGACCGACGCGATCAAATCCTATCAGCCGTCCGCGAAGTATTACGACAGTCATCCGCTCGTTATCGGCGGCTATGATATTGGGCTGCCTGCGCCCGACGGCGTCGGACCGCAAATGCCGGATACTGAAGATCCGCCGCGATCCGACCCCACTGCGCTCGGCAGCTATACCGTAACGAAGAACGAGCCTATTAAGCTTCAAACGACGCTCTATGACGGCGGCTTCTTCTCCTTGCAGCTTCCGACAGGCTGGGTCATCGAAACGACCGGCGAATACACTCTGTTCGGCTTCCACGCCTACGACCCGAATATACCGGAACGTCAGATATTCTTTTACTGCAAGCACCACCCGATGCTAAAAAATATGGACGCCAAGAATTACTATGAGGGCGCGGCACAAACAGTTGGTTCCTATGACCTCTACGGCTATCGTCAATCGGCGGATACGCCGGTGCTTCTGGAGCCTACCACCGATTATTTCTTCTATATCTACAACGACTATAATAGCTTCCTAAACAAATACGGTCTTAACCACCAGCTCCCAGTCATGAACGACCTAAGCATACTGGAAAAGTATCCAAACAGCACGCCCACAGCGCCGAACACGCTTGACAACTCGATAGTTCGCGCGAGCTTCTATTCCGCGAACAGTGTGGAGTGCGAGGGGCTTATGGCAGGACAGGTGGTGAACTACGGAACGGACATCTATTCGGTGCAGGGAATTGATATGGGCACCTACGCTGTCTACAACTGCAACGGCGTCATCGCCCCGGCGGGAGAGTTCAACGAGCTCCGCGAGCAGCTCATGGCGTGCCTTTCGAGCTTCACATTCACGGAGGATTACGTCAGGCAGGCTCAGCAGCATGTGGCCGAGGAGACTTCGGCAATACTCGCGATGTCGCGCTCCATGCAAGCAGCTTACGATTCCTATAACGCGGCGTGGAGTGCCCGCCAGACCTCCTACGACATAATTTCGCAGAAGAACAGCGACGCTACTCTTGGCTACGACAGGCTCTATGATCCCGACACGGGCGAAATATATCGCGCCGATCTGGGATTTTACGATGACTACGATATCAATCGCGATCAATACAGCAATCCGAATCTGCAAATAATCGATGGCAGCACAGAGAACTATTATCTGGATGGTGTCGATTACTACATAACCAAGTGAAGGGAGGTTCTTATGAAGCGCATTTTTACATTAGTCACAGCCGCCATAATGACGCTTGCGCTGCTTGCGGGCTGCTCTGCAGCAATTAATAAACTGGAAGGCACCGAAACAACGGGCGGAGGCAAGGTCGGCACGGCAGCATCCATCATGGATGTGCTCGATGAGGATATGCGCTTGATCTACGAAAACCGTGATACAGCACTCCCAGCGGCGGTCATCTATATCTATCAGGGCAACGGTGAGCGTGTGGAATCTCCGCTGTACAGTGAGGATGATATAAACGCCGTCCTTGACGCCATAACCGAGATAACCATAACCGGCAAAACGGACATGACTGTTGCCGACAGCGATTCGTGCTATACCTTTATAAACGCGGATGGCACGGAGGCGGGCAGCGTTTCCTTCAACGGCAAGTTCCTTGACTGCGGCGACAAAAAGTATGAAATAGAAAATAAGAGGGCGCTTGCCGCTATTGACTTCCCCGCAGAAACCGATCGGGATACGCTGACCATTGACGGCCCCGACCCGAAGATGTATGAGTTTCTTGAAAGGTGCAAAACCGAGGAGCCGGTTTGCGTCAAGGTCATTCGAAACGGCAGCGAGCGGGAGATAACTGATGCCGAAACGATAGACGAGGCTGTAAATGCACTGTATTCCGTGAGCCTTGCCATGTTTGCGTTTCAGGGCACGGAAGAGCCGTCTACCCGGCTTACCGTTTCGTTCATCATGCAGGACGGCGAGGAATACAACCTGACGTTCTATGACGATTATTACATCTTTGAATATCCGCAGCCGCTTGGGGTATGGTCTTTCTGCACAGACGGAGCGGAGTATTTCATAGAGATACTCGAAGGAGAAAAATAAGGGCGATTGTTCCATACTAAAGGAGGAAAAATATGAAACGCACATTATCTCTGATACTTGCAGCAATACTTATTCTTTCGCTTGCGGCCTGCGCCGCACCCGCGGCGGGCGCTCAGCCTGCATTTGCACACGCGGCGGGCGAGCTCTGCACTGAGGAGGATACACTGGCCGTGCGCGATAAAGCGTCTGCTGTCGCAGGATTACAGGAAGCGGCCAAATATCTTACCGTGCATCAGGGCGACATACCGGCGACCGAGCGGGCGTGTATCGACGAAATACTTGCCGGCAGCGACTTTTCTTCGCTCGACGGCACGGAGTATACCAACGGCATAGATATGCGCTACCCCGACGTCATCATGGGTGTGCTTTTCATTCACGGCACGCAGATAGACCCGAAGTGGAAGCTGGACGGACAGCCGCAGGCGGCAGAAGCAGCCGAGCCTGCGCCGGGGGAACCGCTGACCGCAGAGGAGCTGGCCGCGAAGCTCGAGGCAAACGCTGAGTATTTCGTGGACGCTTCGGCCTATCCGACGCCCGAGGACGGAGCGGATTTCCTGCCTTACTTCAAGACCTTCAAGCCGGAGGTGCTGGATGAGGCGCTCGGCGTAACGCTCTCCACCCCGCGCGAGATCTCCGACACCACGACCTGCATTTACGGCAGCGTCGCGCGAGCCGCTCTTTTCACAAACACCTCGGATAAAACGGTTCAGCTTATCCCCGCCAATGACCTGCCCGAATCCAAGTGGAAAAAGGTAGAGGGCTACGACCCGTCGCTCATAATCGACTGGGCTTCAGCGCCCGGAACAAAAAATGCAGCCACAGATCTGATACCTTTGAGCTGCGCGAATATTCTGGAGCCGGGTGAATCCACCGTGATGCGCTTCACCTATATCGGCCACGAGGGCGAGGATTTAACCTTCCAGTCGCGCTTCTCCGTCTATGTGACGGACGGAAAGACCACCGAGCTGCTGGCGGCTACGTCGCTCAACCACGTCCTGCCCTCGAAGTACAACCCCGGAAGCTGCACCATAAGCGGCACGGTGTACGATGAGGAGACGGGCATACCGCTGCCGAACATCAACGTGCAGGCGTCGCGCAACGGGCATGATTTCGCCATGACCGACAGCAACGGACGCTTTACCCTCACCGTTCCGGCGATCAAGTTCGATTCCACCGGCAACTGGGCGCGCGCATCGGTGTTCGCCAACGAGATGAGCTTAATGGGCGAGGCCGGAGCGAATGACGGTGTGGTTGTAGACCCTGCTTACGCTCAAAGCTGCATGATAGTGGAGCCGCGCGACGGCAAAAGCATCGAGCTGACGTTCGCGCTCAAAAAGAAGCCGGCGCAGGTCAACTACACGCTCCAGACCGAGCACGACATGTATATGCAGGCGTACTGTGTGGACAGCGCCGCCGACATTATTGCCACCGCGCCCTTCCATACTACCTTTAGCGAGGAGTACAAGTACGAAAATGGCTATCTGCACGTGTTCGACAAGACGGGAACGCTGCTCTTTGAAAAGCGGCTCTACGGCGAGTCCGCTTTCTGCGACGTTTCTGCCGACGGAAAGCTCGTCGCTTCGGTAGTGCACGGGAAGAAGGAAGGAGATCCCGATACCGCCGTTATATGGGATATCAAGGGCAATGAGGTGTTCTCTTATCAGGTGCCGTATAAGGAGAACCCTAAGTTGTATGTTCAGCCCCAGGCTCCCGGCGCAGGAGTGTTCTCCAAGCTCGGCGACCTCGAAATTTCAAATGACGGCAAGATGCTTTTGATAGCGACCGACGAGGGCTATGTCTGCGTTGTGCGCCTGTCGGACAAGAAAATCATCTGCGATTTCTTCGGGAACGGCAAAATGTATAAGCTGTTCTGGTCCGCCGATGACAAGGTGGTCTATACGGGTACGGAATCGGGAAACTTCCGCGCCACCGAAGCGGCAACCGGCAAGCTCCTCTGGCAAAAATATATAGAAGCCACGATATTCGGCTGGGCGATGACGGACGACACGGTCATCACCTCCACCAAGGCAACCGGCACCGGCTATCTTATCTGCACCGAGCTTGCCACCGGTAAAACGCGCTGGACGCTGGACGTCGGCATGAGAAACGCGAGTATGTGCCTCTCCCACGATAAAAAGACGCTGTTCTGGGGCACCGATACCAGTACGACCAACGAGCGCTGCGTATTCATCGACACCGAAACGGGCACGCCGCTATGGGGCACCCGCGCCGGAAAGCAGGCAGGTGCGTTCTCGGCGGACGACAGGTATGTCGCTCTTCGAAGCGGCGGCAACCTGACGCTGTGGACGCGGACAGGCGAGCATCTCTACGGTGCGCTCATCGCAAAGGACGACAACTCTATGAGCTGGGGACTCTACATGAGCGGCGACTGTAAGAACATCGTCAGCTTCGCGGGCGGAAGCACGGAAGACCGTCACTACGGCGTAATGTACGCCCTGACGCTGGATGAAAACACACCGCTCCCATAACACGTAGATATTGAGCATAGCTCATCAACAGAAAACGGGCGGCAGTACAATTTCGTACCGCCGCCCTTACTATCATCCGTATATCAACTCACTGCTTACAACTTCCCGTGCTTGTTCTCGGATGCTGTTCATCCTGCCGACCCACTCCATTTGATTTTCGGCTTTGAGCCTTTCCGTCGCGCTCTCTCTTTTTGCCATCTCATATACTAACTGAGAAAACATCTCTTGCGCCTGTTGGTCTATTTCTGCAAGATGGTTGTTCAGCTTTCCGCTTATAAGAAGCTCGGCGTAAAGCCCATTGCGATTAGCTTTCAAATACCGCTTGCGCCGTTGTCCCCAAACGCCGATGGGTTTGTTTTCGTTGTCATCATCGGGAATGTCGCCCCACGGCAGATAATAGTCGCCGACCAATGTATAGGGGATACTTGTCTTTTTGTCAATGAACCTTGCTTTCATGTTCAGCCTCCAAAGATTGAATTTTGCCTGCAATCCAATCAATCCGGCTTTTTACAAAGGCCAAGGGAGGAACTTCGTTACGAAGTCCCTCCCTTATGGCACCCGTTTTATTTATCCGATCACTGCGCTTTTGTGGCTTTTTCGGTATCCACCACATGTCTGCCGTTATAGAAACCGCATGTTCCGCACACCCTGTGCGAAAGCTTCATTGCATGGCACTGTGGACACTCCGCGATCCCCGGCGTAGAGAGCTTCCAGTTCGCCGACCGTCTTGTATGCTTACGCTGTTTGGATGTCCGTCTCTTTGGTACTGCCATTTATTTACACCTCCTCGTTATTGTGCAATTTTGATAAACCGAAAAATGGGTTTGATTCGTCCGGCTCGCTGCCGCAACTACAGCCGCCTTTGTTAAGATCGGCGCCGCATACGCCGCATAGCCCCTTGCAATCGTCCTTGCACAAGAACTTTGGGGGCAGGCATAAAATCACGTTATCCTGAAGCATCCGGTCGAGATCAATGATATCGGCCATATACGGGTATGAATCGTCTTCCTTCGGCTGCTCTTTGTAGTATTCGCGAAATTCAAAGCAAACTGGATAAACAAACGCCTTTAAGCATCGCGAACACAAAACCGGCACATCAGAGCTGAATCGTCCGTTTACAACGACGCCTTTACCGTCATAATAATAATCCGCCCTCACATGGATCCCATCAGGAAAACTGAAATGTTCACCCATAAAATCAAAGCCGTCAAGCGGACCGTCGTACACTTCGGTATATATTTCTCCCACATTGCGGACAGTCTCCGAGATATCTATTTTCATGAATATCACTCCCATCGACCCCACAGTAATCCCCGGCGTTCGTCAACAAGCAGAATTATATTTTAAGCGTGCGCAGATGTCAACTAGTTTTTTTACATGCGTTTCCAAAAACCGGAATATCAGCCGCTAAACAGCGCTTGTTTCCGCCGCGCCATCTCACCTACCCGCGCGATGTATATCCTTAAATCTTTTAGGTTTGCCGCCCGCTCAATCCTTTCGCCGCCGCCGTATACGCGCTTTGATATCGCGCCCGCGCCAAAAGCGGCAACGCTTAGCAGCTCCTCCATATTGTCGATGTTGTAAAGACACGCTTTGCCATCTTTTGCGTATCCGGCATTTTCAAGGCTGCCCTTCATATATTTCTGCCTGTACATATAATAAGGATGATACCCCGCCGCTTCCAGCATTCTCTGAGCGGCACAAAGCATCTTTGCGGTCTCGGTATCGGTCGGAAACGCATTGAGATTAGCCGCCGCAAATGCGGACGCGCGCTTTACCGCAAGAGTATGAACGGTAATATTTTCAGGATCAAGGGAGATGATTTTCTCAAGTGTCCCTGTAAAATCCCGTTGGCTCTCTCCCGGAAGGCCGGCGATAAGGTCGACGTTGACCTGAAGCCCTGTCTTCCTCGCCATACCGTATGCGTCAAAAAACTGAGCAGCTGTGTGATGGCGCCCTATTCGCAATAGCGTATCGTCAACCAGCGTCTGTGCATTAACGCTGATACGCCCCGCTCCTGCCGCTTTGATGGCACGCAGTTTTTGTGGCGTAATCGTATCGGGCCGCCCCGCCTCAACGGTAAACTCCTTCGCCCCAGAAGCAATTTTCGCCGCGCGCTTAAGCAGCGTTTCAAAATGCTCATCCCCAAGAGCGGTGGGTGTGCCTCCGCCAATATACATCGCGCGCACTTGCTTGCCCAAAAGCAGCGTCTCAGCGCCCGAAAGCTCGGCTGCCAGAGCATCCATATAAAGTCCCTCCGCGCCAGGGAACACATCCAAAGTATTCGACGCAAAAGAGCAGTACGCACACCTTGAAACGCAAAACGGTATACCGATATACACATCGATATCAGTACAGGCTTTTGGCATCAGCGGTTTTTGAATATCGACAACGCTCTTCGCAAACCCATATTTTTCGGGTGATACGTCAAACTCATTTATAAAGAGCGAGCGCGCACCTTCTTCTCCCAATGCGGCTTCGCTATCGCGCAGCAACTTGGTCGGCCGGATACCGGTCAGCGATCCCCACGGCATTTTTACTCCGAAACATGCGGCAAGCGCTCTGTAGACGCTGATCTTGACGGCGCGCTTTGCCGTGCGTTTTTGTACTAGCGTACCTGACCCGACCGGGCACCGGTATATATATTCGGCGGCCGTTTCTCCGTTTTGCAGCACCTTAGCGGTGCTCGCAATCAAACCATCCGTCAAAGAAAAAAAATGTTCCACTCCCAAGCCCGACGCTGCCCGCGCAGGGGCCTTAGCGCACTCGATCCTGCGAGTGTCGATGAACAGCCGGATTTCCTCGCAGATATCGCTGAAAAAAGAAGGCGTTTCGGTAAACAGATACGTCATAGGTTACCTTGCAAGGTACGGGTTGCTACGAAACTCGGCAAAAAGCGTCGTCTTAGGCCCGTGCCCCGTGTATACGGTGTAATCCTTTTTAATAGCGCCCAATATGTCTGTCAGCGTATGAAAATATTCTTCGGGGTCGCTGCCCGGCAGGTCGGTCCTGCCGCAGCCCATATAAAACAGCGTATCTCCCGCGAACAGCGTTCCGTCCGTCATGTAGCAGACGCTGCCGCCCGAATGCCCCGGCGTATGCAGCACATACACATCCATATCCGCCGCGTTGATCGTCTCGCCTCCCCAAAGCACGATATCCGCCTCGCACTCAGGGATGCGCAGGCCCGCCAGCGCGGCTAGATTATCACGCTGGCTTCTTAGCATATTGATGTCGCGCGTATGGATGCATACCTTTGCAGCTGTCGCGCGCTTCAGATCTGCCACCGCGCCGATATGGTCAAAATGCCCATGCGTCAGCAATATATGCGTCACCTCTTCAATGCCATTTTCGTCGAGCACAGCGAGTATACGGTCGCATTCTGCACCCGGGTCAACAACAAATGCCTTTCCTAAACCTTCCCTAAAAGCGATATATGCGTTTGTACCCATGCCTCCCACCGCCATCTGTAAGACCTTCATTTCTGCCTCCGAATCAGTACTTGCGTTTTGAATTAAGCAATATTGTTACGGGTCCGTCACCCGATGAATCCACGCGCATATGGGCTCCGAAAACCCCTGTCGCCGTTTTGATGCCCATTTTATTCAAGGCGGCAATGCACTGTTCATATAACTTTCGTGCCCGCTGCGCATCCGCCGCATTCGAAAAATCCGGGCGTTTTCCCTTCCTTACGTCTCCGGCTAGTGTGAATTGCGATACAATGAGCACCTCGCCTTTAACGTCCGCAACGCTGAGCGTCATTTTCCCGCCGTCTTCGAAAATTCTCAGTCCCGCTGTCTTGCGGGCAATATACATTACGTCCGATTCATTATCGTCCTTCTCAACACCCAGTAGCACAAGCAGCCCTTTGCCGATACGGCCCGCCTCAGCGCCGTCTGCTACAACATATGCGCAGTTTACGCGTTCAACAACAGCAATCATGTCCCCTCCGTCATTTATGTATCCTAAACACTTCCTGCGCTCCGGCTATGCTTCTTAAGCTCTTCATGATGTCATCAAGCTGCGAGATATCGGATATCTCGATCCCGATGATGATAATAGCCGTGCTGTTTTTACCCATGCGCGCGTTGACCGACGTGATCGAATACCCCAAATTAAATATCTTGCTTGAAACTTCCGCAATAAGCCCCGTCCTATCCTCAGCAGTCAGCTGGATCTCGACGTTATATGATGATTTTTCATGTGAAGACCACGCCGCGTCTATCATCCGGCCTTCTTCAAAATCCGCTGTGCTGACATTCGGACAGTCATTGCGGTGCACCGATACGCCTCTGCCCCGCGTGATATATCCTATAATGTTATCCCCCGGCACCGGATTGCAGCATTTCGCAAACCGTACGAGCATATCGTCATATCCCTTTACGATAACGCCGCTCGCATCACCCGTCTTATACGTTTTGCGGCTTACCGTTTGTTTATCCTTAACGACCTTATTTTTCTGGTTATATTCGTGTATCAGCTTCGAGAGTATCTGCCCGGTTGTGATGCCGCCATATCCAACGGCCGCATACATATCATCCACCGATTGCAGTGTAAACTTTTTAAACACGCCCTTTAGCCACTCGGCCTTAAAAAGCGTTTTAAAATCGTATCCGCGGCGCTTTGCTTCCTTCTCGAGCATTTCCTTGCCCTTAGCTACGTTTTCTTCCTTGAGCTCTTTGCGGAACCAATTTCTGATCTTGCTCTTAGCCTGTGTGGTTTTAACGATCTTCAGCCAGTCTCTCGACGGGCCTTTGGATGCGCCCGACGTGATAATTTCGACGATATCGCCGGATTTTAGCTCATACCCAATGGGCACCATCTTGCCGTTTACTTTCGCACCGGTGCATTTATTACCGATCTCGCTATGCACGCTGTACGCAAAATCGAGTGGTGTCGCGCCTAGCATAAATTCCTTGACATCACCCTTAGGCGTAAATACATAGACCTTATCGCTAAAAAAGTCGATTTTTAAGGATTCCATAAACTCTAGCGAATCCCGCGCGTCCGTTTGCCATTCAAGCAGCTCGCGTAGCCACGAGAGCTTTTTATCAATATCGTTGGCCTTGCCGCCCTCTTTATAATGCCAATGCGCGGCAATACCGTACTCGGCAGTTGCGTGCATCTCTTTTGTACGGATCTGTACCTCAAATGGCCTTCCGTCCCGGCCGAGCACCGTCGTGTGGATCGATTGATACATGTTCTGCTTGGGCACGGCAATATAGTCCTTGAACCGTCCGGGAATCGGCTTCCACACAGTATGAATCGTCCCCAAAACAGCGTAGCAGTCACGGATGGTTTTCACGATAATGCGTATAGCGATCAGATCGTAGACCTCTTCAAAATCCCGGTGCTTTTTGTGTATCTTTTGATATATGCTGTAGATATGCTTCGGCCGTCCTTCAACCTCGGCTTCTACCTTGATATTGTTTAACAAATCCTTTATTTTTTCTATAACGGCATTAATATATTCATTGCGCTCCGCCCGCGTATCGGTCAGTTTATCGGCAATCTCATAATACCCCTTAGGATCTATATATTTCAGCGCGATATCCTCAAGCTGCCATTTGATCGCATTAATACCAAGGCGGTGAGCCAGCGGCGCGTATATCTCAAGCGTCTCTTTAGCTTTTTCATGCTGCTTTTCTCCACTCTGAAACTTCAGCGTACGCATGTTATGCAGCCTGTCCGCCAGCTTGACGAGTACTACGCGTATGTCGCTCGCCATCGCAAGAAACATCTTGCGCAGGTTTTCAGCCTGATGCTCTTCCTTAGATAAAAAATCGACCCGCCCAATTTTGGTAACGCCATCGACGAGCTTTGCGGTCTCGGGCCCGAACAAATCTTTAATCTGATCGATCGTAACATCCGTGTCTTCGACAATGTCATGAAAAAGACCCGCGACTATCGTGGACATATCAAGCTCAAGTTCTATCAGTATTTTTGCGACCTCATACGGGTGCATAAAAAACGGTTCGCCCGAAAGGCGCATCTGCCCCTCGTGCGCGTTCTTTGCAAAAACATACGCCTTTTTGAAGAAGACCTGGTCTTCGTGGCTATAATTCGTTTTTACTATCTCGGTCAGTTCTTCCACAATACCGCTCCTTTGACCACATCTTCAAAACTTTTGAAGCACGCGCTCTCCCTTAGCTCTTTCTTTCCATCGTTTTTTGTTGCAAGTATTCTACCACTTTTATCAGCTTCTATCAACTTTAGCTCTGAAAACACGCGCAGCGCAAACGCCGTTTTTTCAGCCGGCGCAGAAAGACGGTGCGCAACCTCTTTTAGGGTTCTTGGTTTCTTAGCCGCAAACGGCGATAGCCTATGGTATAACCGGAGCAGCCCTTCACGCGGCGTGAAATACGCCTGAGCATGCCGAACATATTCCTCAAACATCGCCCCGTCAAAAAACGCCGGCGCATTATGGATGCCCACGTGGCAGAGCCGGCTGTATCCATTTACGGCGCCGCAAGCGATGCAGTTGCCAAGCGAAAACGATTTCTCGTCAAAAAGCGCGACCTGCCCGTCTAAAAGAGCATCTTTAATTACCCTTAACCCGGTCAGCCTTTTAATGGCTGGGTTGCTCGGAGCGATAATGCAGAGCCCGAAACGGCTTGATTTTATTTGTTGCTGAACGAGTAAGGAAAAAGCTTTTTCATCCATACACTCTACCGGACCGTTTTCGCACAGCCCGATAATCTCGTTGATAAAATGGCGCATCATAGCATCGCGGTTCGCAAAAAGATAGCTTTGGGCAAGCTGTACATCATATTTCATTGCCGTATGCCGCACAATCAGCTGCGGTTTGCCATTAAAATTATTAATGGTAGCCTGACACAAAAAATCACAGCGTTTTGACCAAAACGTATGCATATCTTTAAAGAAAAAGCTAACCGCGTCTATCTCAGAGCCGCCCTGTCGCATCACAAACTTAAGATGCGGTTTTGTCTCTTTTCCTACGAACTTCGCAGATTCAATATCTGCATCCATCACGGCAATGCAGGGTTCCTCGTTACCCGGGCCAAAAGGCTCAAGCCTTTCTATATCGCTTACCAGCCGCTTTGTTATCTGCTGTGCGCGCAGCACCATATCGTATGTCTTTTTTTTAAAAAACGCACTTTCATCATACCTGGCGCTGATATACGAACACACATCACGCCAAAGATTATCAAGCACATCCGGCTTTATCGTCAGCCCCGCCGCCTGAGCGTGCCCGCCGAATTTCTCGTACCGATCAGCGAATGCGCCAAGCGCTTCGTAAATATTGATGCCGTCAACGCTCCTTGCCGACCCTATCAGGCTATCGCCGCTGCCTCCGAACAGCACGCACGGCCGCGAATACTTTTCGGCGATTTTAGCAGCGGCAATGCCGATTACTCCCGGGTTCCATTTTTCATCTGCCAGCATTATAGCGCTCTTCGTCATATGGCCGCCTTTACAAATCATCGCCTCGGCGCTTTCCAAAATATCCTCAACTTCTTTTTTTCTCTGGTCATTCAGCGCGCAGAGCGCCACAGCGTTTTGCCTAAGAATACTTCCCGTCTGAGTCGCCTTGAGTATGTCTATCGCAACTCCCGCGGTGTCCATGCGCCCGGCCGCGTTAATCCTTGGGCCCAGCGCAAAACTAACGCCGCAGGCCGTCATCGCGGAGATATTGATGCTAGAGGCTTCGGCCAATGCCGCAATACCGGCGGACGGATCATTGCGCATCTTTTTAAGCCCGAGATACGCGATCACCCTGTTTTCATCCTTAAGCGGCACGATGTCAGTTATCGTACCCACAGCAATCAGATCAATATAGCGCATCGCGTCTGCCAGCGTTGACAGAGCGTGTATAAGCTTAAAAGCAACTCCGCATCCCGCAAGATACGGCCACGGATACGCGCTGTCTTTTCGCTTCGGGTTGATGATATACGGCGTGTCGGGAAGAAAAGTGCCGCATTCATGGTGGTCGGTAATAATAACGTCAACGCCAAGGCTTTTGGCCAGCGCAATTTCTTCAACATTCGTGATGCCGCAGTCCACCGTAATAATCAGCTTTGTGCCGGCAAAAGCAATCTGCCGCACTGCGTCCAGACTTAAGCCATAGCCCTCTTTATGCCGGTTTGGCGTCATGATATCAACGTCTGCGCCCATGTCTTTAAGATGAAGATATAGCGCACACCCGCCGCAAGTGCCGTCCGCATCATAGTCGCAGAAAACCATGATCTTTTCACCGCACGCTACGGCCGCCTTAATACGTCTGACGCCCCGTTCCATATCCGGCAGAAGGAACGGATCTAAAATCTGTTCCGGACCCGGATGTAAAAACCGTTTCGCGGCAAGCGGCGTGTCAACACCCCGTCCGCAAAGCAGCTTCGCGACAGGCATGCATAGCCCTGTCGCCTGTGCAATCAACTTTATCTGGTCGCTACCGCATTCACTTTGATCCGTTCTTTTTCTAAAAATTAGCACACACAACCTCACTGATATCGAAAAGCCTCTCCCATATCGAAGGAAAGGCTTTTCATCATACTCCGTTAAGAAACCATTATGCTTTGGATTTACCCGTCTTCGCGGTGAGCAGTTTATGCTCTTTCTTATATTTTATCCGCATTAGCGCCACCCAGATGGGGCTCGCGATAAATATCGACGAATACGTTCCGCAGATCAAACCAACGATGATCGGAAGCGAGAAGTCTTTGATCGAGGGCACGCCGAATATATAGACCGCAAGTATCGTAATCAGCGTTGTAAAAGATGTATTAATCGTTCTTGAGAGAGTTTCTTTGATGCTGATATCCACGACCTGCGCACGGGTCATGCTCTTTATGCTAAACCGCTTGTTGTTATCCCTTACTCTGTCAAAGAGCACTATCGTATCGTTGATCGAATAACCGACGATCGTAAGGCACGCCGCAATATACGCGCTATTGATCTGCACCCTTAAGATGCACACAACAGCCGTCATCACCACAACGTCGTGTATCAGAGCAATCACGCCAGCAATCCCCGAAAAAAGCTCGAACCGTATCCAAATATAGATCATCATCAGAACAGCTGCCAGCACGATAGACAAAAACGCGTTTGATACGATCTCGCTTGATGTTACGCCCCCTACGCTTTCGATCTCTCCGGCAGACGCCGCGGGATACTTCACCGAAAGTGAGCTGATGATCGATTTGCGCAAAGCCATCGCATCCGTGTCCTTGGGAAGCTGCTGCATCCTAATGACCGCCTGTGTTCCAGTCTCGCCCCCACGGACGATCTGCACAGTGTCTGGATTGATTCCGTTTAAACTGAGCGCATCGTTTATATCCTGCTGGTCAAACGGCTCTCCCATCTCGATGGTAAGTATGCTGCCCCCCGTAAAATCAATACCAAGGTTCAGCCCCCCGTATATGAACCCTGCGATCAGACCTGCCAGGATAATCGCTGCGGACAGTATGATGAAATACTTAGACTTGCTTACAAACCGCAACCGCATGCTACTCACCCCCTTTGGCATCATATAACGCCCGAGGCTTTCGTATTGTATAAAGCCATAAATTCTTGATATTTAAATCGAGCACGATCTTAAGCAGCCATCTTGTGATGACCACCGCAGTGAACATTGAAACGAGTATGCTGATTATCAGCGTATAGCCAAATCCCTTAACCGTACCCACGCCGAACGCCGCGATAACAACGCCCGCAATGATTGTCGTGATATTTGAGTCAATAATTGTCCGCATTGCCTTTGAGAACCCAGCAGTTAAAGAAGCGCGCAGCGTTTTGCCCGCCCAGAGTTCTTCTTTAAACCGCTCGAAAATAATGACGTTCGCGTCAACGGCCATGCCTACGCCGAGTATGATACCCGCAATGCCCGGCAACGTCAGCTGTATAGCAGGGATCGCTGCCAGCAGCAGCAATATGATAAACATATATACCGCGAGAGCGATGCACGCAACCACCCCCGGCAGCCGGTAATATACGAACATGAACAAAAACAGCACACAGATGCCTATAAGGCCGGCAAATAAGCTTTTTGATAGCGCTTCTTCACCAAGCGATGCGCTGATCGTACGGTTCTCAATTTCATTGAGCACAAGCGGCAGCGCCCCCGACTCGATCTTAATCGCAAGATCCGATGCCTCATCCATCGTAAAATATCCCGCTCCACCGCTGATAATTACGTTCCCGCCGTATATCGGACCGTCCTTAACATTGGCAGTCGATATAACCTTCCCGTCGAGAGTCATCGTGATCGGCTTTCCCGTGTTATACGCTTTCTCTGTCAGCTTTCCAAAAAGATCGCCGCCCTCCGAGTCAAACCGGATGCTTACAACGGGTTCTTGGTGTTCGCCGACGACCGTTGCGGCCGCCTGGATGACTTTATTACCCGTGAGCGCTGTGTTGCCGTCCACGTCCTTAAACTCTAGAAGCCCGGTCTCGCTGATGAACGCGAGTATCTTGGTTGGGTCCTTTACCTCACTTGTCTGGTTGATGGGAACCTCTACCCTAATCCTGTCACTGCCCTGCTGCACGATCGTAGCCTCGGTATAACCTTTGCTATCAAGCCTATTACGCAGCGCGCTGATGGTTGTGCCAAGTTTCGCGGCAAATTCATTTGCGCCGAGATCTCCCGGATCGGCTTGGTATACGGCATAGACGCCGCCGGTTAAGTCAAGCCCGAGGTTCACTTGCTGCGGCAGCGGATCGATACGGTATATGCCTACCCAAAAACCGGTCATTCCGAAATACACGGCGGCACAGACGACCAGTATAACGATCACCATCGTAATGATGTTGCGTTTTTTCATATCGGTTACCGCTTCCTCCTTAATATTAAGATTGCGATTTATCCTTATTAGTTTGGCGTAACGGCATGGCTTTCTGGCCCGGTGATCTTTCCGGCTGCATACCGGATTCATGACTGCCTACCGATGTTTTAGTCCGGGCAATGCCGCCCGTTTACGCTGTAAAAACTGATCCCATTATATACATGGACAACTAAATAGTCAATAACGGCATATGAATTGTAAACACCGCCGCGCCGGCTTTTATATTAGTCAAAAAGGCTGATCTGGTTGCTTTTCATCAGTCCTTTTATGCATCCGTGCTCGTCAAGCTTTGATATGACTGCGCTCGAAATACCCGAGCGGGATTTTAAATCTTCGATAGAGATAAACGCCCCCTCTTCCCGTGCCTTGACGATGCCGTTTGCGGCGGCCTCGCCCGTATTGCCTAGCGCCGTAAATGGCAGCCTTAAGCCCGCATCTTCTATGATGCAGTTTACCGCGTCCGATTTATAAAGATCGCATGGTAAAAAATCGATGCCGCGCTCAATCATCTCAAGAGCAACCTCAAGAATCGTCAGCTGCGATAGATCTAGCGCCGAAGCAGACTTGCCGGCCGCTTCAATCTCGGCGATCTTAGCGCGCACCGTTTCTCCCGAGTGCAGATACTTTGCGTCAAGGTTGCTCGCCCTAACCGAAAAATATGTCGCGTAAAATGCGCGGGGATGATGTACCTTAAAATACGCAATCCTCAATGCCATCATCACATACGCGACAGCATGCGCCTTTGGAAACATATACGATATTCTCTCACATGATGTGATAAACCATTTGGGCACACCATAGCGCCCCATTGTTTCCCGCCATTCCTCGGTAAGACCTCTGCCCTTGCGCACCGATTCCATGATGTTGAACGATTCTGTCGGGTCCATGCCTTTTAAGACAAGATAGTTCATGATATCGTCACGCGTGCAGATAACCTCCCTTAGAGATGCTTTTCCTTGTTTGATAATATCCTGCGCGTTGTTTAGCCATACGTCCGTCCCATGCGATAACCCACAGATGCGAATAAGCTCACCAATCGTTGTGGGCGTTGTTTCAATTAGTATCTGCCGCACAAACTTCGTGCCAAACTCCGGGATACCAAGGCTGCCTACCTTGCATCCAAGTATCTGTTCGGGCTCAATCCCAAGCGCCTGCGTTGATGAGAACAGCGACAGCGTCGCCGGGTCGGAAAGCGGAACTTCTTTTGGGTCGATACCCGTAAGCGCATAAAGCATATGCAGCGCGGTCGGATCATCATGCCCCAAAATATCCAGCTTGATCAGCCGGTCGTGCAGCGAACCGAAATTGTAATGTGTGGTGACGCTTAGCGAATTCATGTCGTTTGCCGGATATTGTATAGGCGTAAACTCATGTATGTCCCTGTCTTTGGGCAGTATAATAAGCCCCCCCGGGTGCTGCCCGGTCGTGCGCTTTGTGCCCGACACGCCTTTGGTGAGCCTATCTATCTCGGCTCTGGTCGCAACCACGCCCTTTTCCTGCAGATAGGCCTTTACAAATCCATACGCAGTCTGATCCTTGATGCTGCTGATCGTTCCCGCCCTGAAAACACGGTCTTCTCCGAAATAATCAAGGATATACCTGTGCGCGCTCGACTGGTATTCTCCCGAAAAATTAAGATCGATATCGGGCACTTTATCAGCGTTAATGCCAAGGAACACCGCAAATGGTATGCCATACCCGTCCCGTCGCATATTCTCACCGCAATGCGGGCAGCCCTTTGGGGGTAGATCCGGGCCGCAGGCGTAGGTATTAGTATCAACGTTAAAATCACTAAACCGGCAGGCAGGGCAAACATAATGCGGGGGCAAAGGATTAACCTCGGTAATGCCGGCCATTGTCGCGGCCAGCGAAGACCCCACCGAGCCTCTTGACCCGACAAGATAACCATCCTCCATCGAATGCTGTACCAGTTCGCGCGCGATATAGTAAAGAACGCCGTATCCGTGCCGTATAATCGCGTCAAGCTCGAATTCCAGCCTTTGTCCTATCATGTCCGGAAGCGGATCGCCGTAGATATCCTTCACTTTCTTATATGCCGCCTTTTTGAGCTCCTCGGCCGCACCCGGGATATCGGGCATCGCAGGAGCGTCCGGCAGCAACTGTATAGTGTCCACTTGCTGCGCAATTGCGCGCGTGTTATCGATTACGATCTCTCGCGCTTTTTCTTTTCCGAGATATGAGAACTCAGAGAGCATCTCGTCCGTCGTGCGAAAGTACAGCGGCGCTTGATTGTCCGCATCAGCATATCCCTGACCGTGCATCAGTATACGCCTAAAATACTCATCCTGAGGCTCTAAAAAATGTACATCGCACGTTGCAGCGACTTTTTTCGCAGTCTGCTCACCTATCTTAATAATCTTGCGCGTGATATCTCGCACGCTTTCAATATTGCGCAGCCGCCCTTCGCGCACTAAAAATAGGTTGTTGCCATCCGGCTGAACCTCAAGATAATCGTAAAACGAAGCGATATGCAGCAGCTCACCGTCCGAGGCATATCTAAGCATCGCCTGAACGAGCTCTCCCTGCTCGCAGGCGCTACCCACGATGAGTCCCTCGCGATGCTCGGCGAGCAGCGACTTTGGTATGCGCGGCCGGCGGAAAAAATGCCTGATATGTGACTCGCTTACGAGCTTATATAGGTTAAACAGCCCCTGCTTGTTTCGGCACAGCAGTATTACATGATAATTCGGCAGGGTTTTTTCATTATTAACCTCGATGCTGTCGGGTTTGTTTCGTACGGCGTCCATACACATTTTCATGATCGTTGCCGTGCATACCGCGTCATCGAGCGCGCGGTGATGCCTAAGCGCAATGCCCAGATCAGCCGCCAGTTTCCCAAGGCTATAAGACGCGTGACCCGGTAGTGTACGCCTAAAAAGCCATAGAGTATCCATGCAGCTGTTGTCAAAAACAATGCCGCAGTCATTTCCATGCTTTTTAAGGAAACCCATGTCAAACGGTGCGTTATGCGCCGCTAGCGGCGCAGAGCCCGCAAAGTGCTTGAACATACGAAGCGCTTCCTGAGTCTTAGGCGCATCCGCGACCATCTCATTCGTGATTCCCGTCGTGTCGGTAATCTGTCGGCTAATCGGCTGCTGCGGGTTTACAAACGTGCTAAATGTGTCCACAATCTCTCCGTGCCGTAAGCGTACAGCACCGATCTCGGTAATACCGCAGCAGTAGGGGTTAAATCCTGTTGTCTCTAGATCAAACACAACGTATTCATCCGCAAACGTTTCTTTATACACATCCCCCGTGTCGTCGAACATATACGCTTCCATGCCGTATATGACCTTGATGCCAAGCTTCTTTGCCATATCGAACGCTCGCGGGAACGCCTGCACAACGCCATGGTCGGTGATTGCCACTGCCTCATGCCCAAAAAACGCTGCGCGCTTCACAACCTCTCCTTCGTCCGCCACAGCATCAAGCGCACTCATGTTCGTATGCATATGCAGTTCAACCCGCTTGACTGGCGCATTATCCTGCCTTTGCATGGGCTCTGCCTCCTCGATGCCCTTAACGCTGATTACAACCTCTTTTGCGTAGCGGTCAAACTGGGCTTTACCCGCGACGCTGACGGCGGATGTGGTTTTAAGCCGCTGCTCTATAGCGGCACATTTTGCGCGGCTTACAAACGCTTTGCAGGTAATTGTCGACGTATAATCTGTTACGCTAAACACGATAATAGATTTTTTACCGCGTGACTCGTTTTTAATGTCAAAAGTGTTAATGCCAATCACTTTTCCTGCAATCACACACGGCCCCGAGCTCTCGTCGATACTGCTGATTCGCACCGCCTCGCCCGTTACGCGGTTACCGTGGATCACGCTGCCAACCGACCCCGTTTCTTTTTTGGGCTTGTCCGTTTTTTTAGGTTTTAGTGGCAGCAGTAACGCCTTATCCTCTGTTTTGCGCCTGGGCAATACATCTTTTGCGTGATAGCGCCCTAGCCGTATGCGTCCGCCCATACCGAAACACCGCAAAAGATAATCACCCAGATATTCTTCAAGGCCCGATGCGGCAAAAAGCTCTTTTCCGAAATTATCCGCAAAATCAATATGAAACACGCCGTCTTTTAAATACATCTTCGATCTTTCAATAAAAGGTGCCAATGCAATTTTAATACGGCAGCAGAGTTCACTGATATGCGCCGCAATAGCTTCGCTATCCGCATCGCTGATGCCGCGGTAGGTAATAAAGAGTTTTGTTTTATGATTGATCGTATTTTTAATATATTGTTCGACCTTAAGGTATTGATCAGCCGACAGCAGATTGCTAGTAAAATGGATCAGAAATTCTGATTTTTTAACATCGTGCTGAATCTTTTCTAGGCGAAAATCATAGCTCTCGTCAATACTCACGCTGTTTTTAAGCGCAGCAAAAAAATCCGTCTGCACAATGTCCCCCTTAAAAATGATTTTGAACGTATTCTTTGAAAACGCCTAGTATCTCGCCTTCACTATAAGTGCCGACAAGATTGCCTTTTGCAAAAAGCGCAGCCTTTCCGACGCCGCCCGCAATACCGATATCTGCATGCCTTGCCTCGCCAGGGCCGTTGACAATACAGCCCATTACCGCAGCCGTAATTGGCTTGTCTATTTGCGTTAATATCTTTTCGACCTCATGTGTGAGCCCAGCAACGTTGATTTTTGTCCTTGCACACGTTGGGCAGCTGATGACTTCCGGGTAAAACGTCCTTAATCCGGCACTTTGCAATATGCGCTTCGCAACGCCGATCTCGTCCAACGGATCGCCCGTGATAGACACCCGTATCGTATCGCCAATGCCATCTATCAGCAGTGCTCCTACGCCCACGGACGATTTGATCAGCGCGTTTTCGTACGTCCCTGCTTCGGTAATGCCGATATGCATCGGAAAGTCGCATGTGTCCGAAAACAGCCTACATGCCGCCACACAATCGGGCACCGATGATGATTTGATTGATACGATTATATCATAAAACCCTAGATCACAGATAAAACGGACGCTGCTTATCGCGCTCTCCGCAAGTGCGGCGGGCAGAGGGCCGCCATATTTTTGCGCTAGTTTTTTCTCAAGAGACCCTGCGTTAACACCTATCCGCAATGCGGCACCATTCTGTTTTGCGCAATCCACGACCATTTTGACCGCATCGTCTCCCCCAAGGTTGCCTGGGTTGATTCTTACTTTGTCCGCACCATTCTCGATCGCCAGAACGGCAAGGTTCGGGTCAAAATGTACGTCCGCAATCAGCGGAATGCCGACGCTCTTTTTTAGTTCGCGGAATGCAGCCGCGCATTGTTCGTTATAAAAGGCGCACCGCACCGCTTCGCACCCGGCCTTTTTCAACCGCTCGATCTGCTCTAACGTGCTGCCTATATCAAGCGTATCCGTGTTTGTCATTGATTGTATCAGCACGTCGTTGCCGCCACCAATTGTAACACCGCCGAACGATACCTGCCGTGTCCGCTTTGCCCTCATGCTAGCCACCAAAAAAACGTGTGATGTCTTGGTAAGTAATAAGCAGCACCAGCACAAAAAACATCGCAAAGCCAATAAAATGAATGATGCCTTCCACGTTTCTCGGCACCGGCTTCCTGAATATTTTTTCGATTGCGATAAATACAAGCCGCCCTCCGTCAAGCGCAGGAAGCGGCAGTATGTTGAAAACAGCAAGGCTGACGCTAATCGCAACGCCCAGCCTAAGGACATATTCAATGCTGCTCCTAAGCGCTTCCCCAAGAACGGTGACCATGCCCACAATGCCCATTGCGTTTTCCGTCCCCTTGCCAGCGAATAGCCCTAGGATAGCCAGTAAAGTCTCTTTGACAAGCAGATACATCCATTTGAACGACAGCCCTATTGCCTCTAATATCCCAAACGTCTCGCGCTGCTGCCCGAATACCATGCCCACCATACCACGGTCGTATTCGGGGTAATACCGATACGGAATCGCCAAAGAGGCGGTTTTGCCGTCCCGCTCGACAGTAATGGTCATCGTTTCACCATTCGAAGCACGCTGCGCATCGACGACTTCCATATAAAAATCCATCTTGACGTCGTTCATTTCAAGGATTACGTCGCCCGCTTTAAGGCCCGCTTCCTCGGCGGGGCTGTCTTTCCAGACCTCGCCGACCGTCGGGATATAGTCCCCAAAAAAGCATAGCACGATAACGACTAAAAAGAACGCGAATAGTATATTAAATACAGGCCCTGCCGCAATCGTCAGCGCACGCCTGCCCGCGGGCTGGTTGTTAAAAGCCAGCCTGTCGTTAAGTTCCTGATCTTCGCCGTAAAACTTGGTAAATCCCCCAAGCAGCACCCATCTTATAGAATATATGATATCGTTTTTGACCCATTTTTTTATCTTTGGTCCAAAACCAACCGCAAACTCGACAATTTTTATGTTTGCCATGCGACCTACGCTATAATGCCCGAG
>JBMNOU010000081.1:0-7551 GCA_050943215.1 Christensenellales bacterium
AAATGGTTGTTTGGCTCGATGAATTGAATCCGGATGATAATAATTTCATACTCAGATTGGAGCAGCGTGTCAATCCCGAGCAGTTGTTACACGCAGTCTATGATTTTGTGACCAGGATGACAGAGGCTATGGGAGTTGAGTCTCCGGAGATAGATGAAATAAAGAGTGTTTCAAATTATACATGGCTCTCTGCCATAATTCATGAGTCAGGCTGGATTCTTTATTCAATAGCAACCATTGAAGCAGAAGCAGATGGACATATAGCGATTGAAGAGAGAATAATTGAGCTACAGTAGCGGCGCTCAGCGACAGTCACTATCTTTAATAACTACATTTGCGCTAGGGAACACCACAACAGCCACTAAACAGACATTTCAAAATGAGTTTTGAAGTCCCCATAATCATATTGATTCTTGCAATTCCGTTCTATTTCCTGAGCAGGTGGGTTTTTAAGAAAATAAAACTTGGAAATGAGCAGAATAGGAAATATTTGGCCATCATTCCGACTGTCATAATAACTCCCCTGTTGTATGTTGGAATTGTATTGATTGGGATGTTTTCTATGACATACTATCCAAATATTGATTTCGATAAACAGAAATGGGAGGAAAATCAGGAAAAAAGGTATAAGATGTCAAAAGATATCATAAAGAGTGAGGTGTTGATCGGGAAAACAAAGGCAGAGGTAATCGAGCTTTTAGGGGAAGATTATCATACCTATGATGAAGACCATATCGCCTATGATTTGGGATTTGTGCCGGAATTATTCAATATTGATCCGGATGTATTGGACATCTATTTTGAAAATGGGATAGTTGTCAAAGTCGGACAACACAGAACATAAAAGACTTTCTGACATATTTTACGCTGAATTTAAAGGAAAATCGATAAACAAGGAGACAAAGAGTATATTAGAAGGAATTTTATCTCTTTTAACAATTAATCGATGCCAAACAATTAATTCAGGATAAAGTCTGGCAAGGTTGAAGGTTATAATTATAATTTTTGTATATTTGTTGCCAATGTGAAGCGTTTTATTCAAACTTATTATTAACCTTCTATAGTGGAGGCCTTGCTCCACGCAAAAAAACGGGGCGTAATCCGAAAAGCCTTACGAGTAGGGAAAAATTAAATCAAACAACTATGAAGAAAAAAATCTTAAGAGTAGTAATGTTGCTTGCTATTTCAGTCATCTTGACCTCTTGCTACACATTGACTTTTTCAGTGGGTAGAGGCGCTACCAGAGGTGATGTAGTTACAGGGAAAAACCATTATCTAATCGGTGGGTTGGTTGCACTCAGCACTTGTGATCCTGCGGAGATGGCTCGCGGCTCGAGCAATTACACCGTAACCGTAACACACACATTCATTGACGGTTTGTTGGCTGCTATAACCGGTGGCATTTATAGTCCCACTACGGTAAGAGTAGAAAGATAGTTTTACTATGGTCAGGGTTATGTTTCATAGCCCTGACTTTTTTATTTGAAGAAATGAAGAAAGTTTCTCTTATACTGGGCATCATTTTGGCGCTGGTCGGTTTTTTTCAAGGCATCAAATACGTTTTTGAGTATGGCACTTTGATGCAATATGATAAAGGCTACGTTTGGGGCTCAATAATTTTATTTGTCATAGGTCTCGTGCTGATCTATTTTGGACTCCGAAAGAAGAAAACCAAATCGTAGCAGCCTGTATGAGTCAATATTGATTGAATGATTGGCATTGGTGAGAGACCGGTGCCTTTTTTGTTTTATGTATTTAAAACAATCATTCCATCAGCAACGATCCGAATATTCCATTTATAATGGAGTATTTATTCTATTTGTAATGGAATATTTTGCATAATTAAAATAAACAATATATATTTGCGTTAAAATCAGTACAATATGGGAATAAGTATGCAACAATCGGTATTAGCTGAAATAGCGAGAGGACAGAAAATAAAGGCTTTTTCGGAAACTGAAGAACTTATCGAAAGGACATTGATGTCCGATTTACCCAATATTACTACGCACGCACTGATACTTTCCGGTATCAGACGTTGCGGTAAAAGTACTCTTTTGCGTCAATTTGTACGCCTAAATTTTGAGGATGTCTTTTACTTGAATTTTGAGGATGTTAGATTGTATGGTTTTGAAATCAAGGACTTTGTTTTACTGGACAGGGTTATTGATCAAACCGGACTAAAAGTGCTTTATTTCGATGAAATTCAGATTGTAGAGGGTTGGGAATTATATATTCGACAGAAATTAGACCAAAAATTTCAGGTGATTATTACCGGGTCCAATGCTAGTTTGCTAAGTGCGGAATTGGGAACAAAATTGACCGGAAGGCACATTACCAAGGAGCTTTTCCCCTTCTCGTATCCCGAATATTTAGATTTTCGAAAAGCGAAAGCAAACTTTGAAAGTTTGCAGACATATCTTACCGAAGGAGGTTTTCCGGATTATTTGAAACAAAATTTACCCGAAATTCTCAACTTTTTAATAGAGGATATTCTGAACCGGGATATTATTGTTCGCTACGGATTAAAAGCAGGCGACGCTCTTAAAAAGTTGTGTTCTTATCTATTTGCCAACAACGGGAGACTTATTGTTCCTTCTAATTTGACATCAGTTATTGGAGTAAAGGCAGAAACAACCATCTTAAATTATTTTTCTTATTTGGAAAATTCATATTTGATAGCAATGGTGCCAAAATTTGCCTGGTCAGTAAAAGCACAATTATTAAGTCCCAAAAAGATGTACATAATAGATCCCGGCTTAGTACAAGTAGGCAGCACCTCCTTTAGTGACGATTTGGGACACTTGCTTGAGAGCGTTGTTTTCTGGCACTTGCGTCGTAAAACAAAAAACATTTATTACTTCAACGAAAATAATAAAGAGTGTGATTTTATAGTCCGTCTGAAGGATAAAACAGCGCAAGTAGTTCAAGTGTGCTGGGAAATAACACCTGAAAATGAAGATAGAGAAGTAAATGGATTAGTAGAAGCCATGCGCTATTTTAAAACAGATAATGGCCTTATTGTCACAGCAGCCTCTACAGACACAATCCAAACCAATATAGGATTAATATCAGTCATACCTGCACATCAATATTTATTGACATAATAATTTGCAGAAAGAAAAAAACCAAATCGTAAACCCAAAAACAAAAAGCAGCCTCACGGCTGCTTTTGCTTTGAGCGGAAAACGAGACTCGAACTCGCGACCCCAACCTTGGCAAGGTTGTGCTCTACCAACTGAGCTATTTCCGCAACTATAAAAAAATACATTTTTTTATTGGGACGACAAATATAGAGACTTTTTTGTATTCTTCAAAAAAAATCTCTCGTTTAAATCAAATAAATCAGATTACAGTCTCGAATTGACGCAGGAAACGGACATCATTTTCAAAGTAGTGGCGCAAATCCTTAACCTGCCATTTCAGCATGGCAATGCGCTCGATACCCATTCCGAAAGCGAACCCGCTATAAACCTTGGGATCAATGCCTGAAGCCTCCAGAACATTGGGATCTACCATGCCGCAACCCATAATCTCAAGCCAGCCCGTACCCTTACAGATATTACAACCCTTCCCTTTGCAAATATTACAGCTCACATCCACCTCAGCAGAAGGCTCGGTGAAAGGGAAATAGGAGGGACGAAGTCGAATTTCGGTCTCTTCGCCGAACATCTCGCGGGCAAAGAGCAGAACCGCCTGCTTCAGATCGGCAAAAGAGACTCCCTTGTCAATGTAAAGCCCCTCTACCTGATGGAAAATGCAGTGTGCGCGGGCTGAAATGGCCTCATTACGGAATACGCGTCCCGGACAAAGCACCCTTATGGGTAAATCCATCTTTTCCATAGCACGCACCTGCACTGAAGAGGTATGGGTACGCAGCAACACCGGATTGCCATCGTTAGCGTGGATAAAGAAGGTATCCTGCATATCGCGAGCCGGATGCTCCGGAGGGAAATTAAGAGCTCCGAAAACATGCCAGTCATCTTCAATCTCCGGACCTTCCGCTACTGTGTAACCGAATTTATGGAAAATGGAAATAATTTCCTCACGGGTGATGGAAATGGGGTGACGTGTACCGAGATCCATCCTGTCACCCGGTTTGGTAAGGTCGCAGGAGGTTTTGGTTGCCCCTTTCTCGGCAATATTCTCCTTTAAGGAGTCTATCTTGGACTGAACGGCATTTTTGAGAACATTGAGCTTCTGTCCGAACTCACGTTTCTGCTCAGGGAGCACATTGCGAAATTCCTCGAATAGGGCTGTAACTTCACCTTTCTTTCCGAGATATTTGATTCTAAGCTCTTCGATTTCCTTCTCGGTATTGGCTCTCAGTTCCGAGATCGCCGCCAATATTTCTTCAATTTTCTGATTCATCTCTTTATTCAATTCAGCCCGCAAATTTACAAATAATTTTTACCAGGCAACCGGTTTTCTGCTCAAAGGCATTGTCATACATCTGGCACCGCCTCCGCCGCGAGGAAGTTCCGACCCTTCAATCGTAATGCAACAGCGGTCATACTCAGCAGGATTGCGTTTCCCTTGGATCACATCCCAGGCTGTCAACACTTCAAATCCATGTCGTTGCAACTCTACGAGCGTCATCTCATTGCGCGCATAGCAAATAACTTTGCCCGGGGCAAAGGCAAATACATTGGAACCGCTGTGCCACTGCTCGCGCTCCTGGTCCCATTCATCTTTTCCACCACAAAAGATCGGCTCCAGATCCAGCCCTAAACGACGCAGTGCCGGCAAAATACCATTTACATTGTGAATTTTTGTCACTTTACCATTGTCAATGGTAATATGCACAGTCTGATAATGGTGGCCGCCCACAATCATAGGCTCAAATACCATACACTTATCTCTGTCGAGAATGGTAAATACCATATCCAGATGGATAAAAGACTCCGGCTCAGAGGGTAATTGCTGCACTATGATATGCTTACGACCCTTCCGGCTGGAGTTACAGAGGCGTGAGATCAGAAAATCGATGCCACGCGTGCTGCTGCGCATACCATTGCCTATCACAAGTATATCATCACGGGCGATAAGAATATCACCACCCTCCATATAAATCTCAGGATTTGTGGGTTGGAAGTCGTGAGCGTTGATTATATCGCATTCAAAAGCACCGCTGCCGCTATAGATTGCTTCCATTATCAAAGATTCGCGCATACGCACCTTATTGGCCATCCTGCAAATCAGCACCTGATTGCCGATTGTAACCGAGGAATCGCGAGTGAAATAGAAGTTATAGAGCGGGTAAAGAGCGTAAAATTCATCGCTGAGGAATGAAGTGAGGGTGTTCTTGCGCGCGGGTCGGCCCTCGATAAGTACCTTTGCCAGCTCCCGGGGAGGCATCTCCATCAATTGGTCAAAAAGCTCGGGCACCTGTTCGGTAACACAGATTCTGCCCACAAGCGCCTCTTTGTGCTCCTTATTCTCAAGCACCTTGAGCAGCAGATCCTTTACCTGATAGATCTTTGCCACTTTGGAAAGCACCCCCTCTATCTGTTCATACTCGCGAAGGGCGATGGAAAGGTTGAGGATGTCGCTATAAAGTGCACGCTGAGCCATCCTTGGAGTCATATTCTCCACTTCAGCTCCGGGAGTGTGCAGGAGCACCGCTTCGAGAGCTCCTATCTCGGATTGTACGTTTATTTTCATTGGTTTGTTTAAAGATATTTTGATTGCTCTTCGATTGCAAGTTCCGCCAATATATCCTTGAGCACCTTCTCGTCATTAGGGCAGATCAGGAGCACATCTTTTTCATCTATTACCATATAGTCGTCCAGGCCGCGGACAACCAGGAGTTTTTCGGGATCCTTCTCCCATATGATGGAGTTGGTGACTCCGCGCAGAAGGGTATTGGAAGCTTTAATGAAATTCCCCTCCGGAGTCTTGTTGACTGAACGATCATAAAGGGAGCTCCAGGTGCCTACATCAGACCATCCGAAGTTGGAAAGGAAGATCCAGGCTCTGGAGGTTTTCTCCATTACACCGTAATCTATCGATATGGAGGGACTGTTGTCATAGACTTTTACGATGAAATCCTTCTCTCGGGGGGTATTGTAGAGTCCTGCGCCTTTGGCAAAAAGAGTAGCCACCTCAGGAAGGTGATTCTCCATTTCCGCTTTTATTGCGCGAAGATTCCAGATAAATATACCCGAATTCCAGAAAAATTCTCCGGTTTCGATAAATACCTTTGCAAGCTCCTCATTGGGCTTTTCGGTAAATGTCTTTACTGCGTAGGAGGAGTGGCCGCTAATAATTCGATTGGTCTGGCGGTTGATCTGGATATATCCGTAATTGGTATCGGGACGGGTGGGTTTGATACCTATGGTAAATAATTCTTTGCTACTCGAAGCATGCTGAAGAGCGCAGGAGATGGTGTTACAGAAATTCTCCTCTCCGGTGATCATATGGTCGGAAGGAGCGACCACCACCGTGGCATCGGGATTCTTGTCGTAGAGCTTGTAGGTAGCATAAGCGATGCAAGGAGCAGTATTACGCTTGTAAGGCTCAAGGAGGATGTTTTCCGGAAGAATATCGGGGAGTTGCTCCTTGATCAGATCGGCGTACTGCTCCGAGGTAACTATTATAATATTTTCAACGGGAACTATCTTCGCAAATCGGTCGTATGTCAACTGTATGAAGGTTCGGCCGACTCCGAGGATGTCTAGAAACTGTTTTGGTCTGGCATTTCTGCTCATTGGCCAGAAACGGCTTCCTGCGCCGCCGGCCATAATAATGCAATAGTGATTCTTATTCATATCGAAAGAAAATTCTAATAATAAATCGGAAAGAATGCTGCCGGAATAAACTCCAGATCCATCGTACCATCCTTGTGGAACATTATTGACACGATGTCAAAGCGCACCTCTTTTGTAATGTTCCTCGACCTGATATATCTCCTCGCCGCCCGCACAAGAAAACGTTGTTTGAGCCGGTCTACCTGCTGGAACGGAGCAATCGGAGAGGGAGATTTCAACGATTTGACCTCCACGATGTGGAGAAAATCACTGCTCTCCATTATCAGGTCTATCTCTTTATGTTCCGACCTCCAATTGCGCTCTCTAAGCTCCATCCCCTCTTTTTGAAGCCATTCGAGGGCAATATCCTCGGCCATCCTTCCCTGCGTCATCCTCCCGTTCATAATATACAAATGTAGCAATTTATTCGGAGAATCCGTCATAGCCATACAAATAAAGTAAAAGGGGTGACCGTATCACAGTCACCCCTCCGATCTCCTGAAGCGGAGATGTTTTAGCCCCCTTTACTCAGCGTAGGTAATCTCGATTTTGTCGAGATATACCGTATAGTCGGATGGATTTTTCAAAGTAAAGAACTTGTAGTCTCCACCCGAAAGGTCGTAAGTAGAAGAGGTCTCATCCGAAGTGGCTGCAATCACAGTCTCACCGGGATTAGCCGCAGCGCCTGCGTAAAGCACAAGATTGTTAGGATACCATGTTTTACCTGAAGCGCAGGTAACCTTGATGGTCTTAATCTTCTTTGTGCCTACAACATTGGTGATATAACCGGCATCCCTACTCT
>JBMNOU010000015.1:0-34903 GCA_050943215.1 Christensenellales bacterium
AGCAAAATTGTCATCATATTGGTTCCAATCATGCTATTGGCGATTATCGTCATCAATTTAATTTTCAGTACGTTTTTCAGCAGTTACCTTGAAGATCAGGAGAAATCGGAAATCATTACAAATCAGCGTAATGTATATTCTTATATAACCAAAAATATAAAAAAGTATAAGCAAAGCGTTAATGATTGGGGTCATCGGGATGACACATACGGTTTTGTGAACGGGGATAATTCGGGCTTCATGAATCTTGGTCTCATGAAAGATACTTTTGTTAATTTCAATGCGAGTTTTGCTGTCATATTAAAAAACGATAATACGGTATATTATCAAAAATTTTATGATTTTAATCGGAAATCTTTTATTGAGTTCAGCGCAAATTTTTTCAACGATTTTGAAAAGGTAATCAGCGATGCAAAACTTAAAAAAGGTGTTTCAAATATTTATGAACTAGGAAATAAGTTTTATTTTGTGGCATCGGCAGATATAACGGATTCTTTGCTGCAAAAAAGCCCGGTTGGCAAGCTGATTATTGGCAGGCTGATCGATTATGGTATTTATCAGGATATCAAAGGGATTACTGATAGCGATCTAGTATCAATAGATACTTTGTCTGTAGATGCCGGTGGACAAGCTATCGGGCAGACAGATGGTTTTCTACCTTTGCCGCTAGTCATAGGGAAAGATTCAATCGAATTTAGGTGTGCGGTCCCTGATATGATAAATAAAGATTCTATGACGGTATTGAGTTTTGTAAAACCAAGAACGTTATATATTTCGGGCATGGTGCAATTTCAAAAGTTCGTGTTTGTTAATATCATTGAAATGCTTATCATTACTTTAATACTATTCTCCGTATTAGGTGTCTATATATCAAGACCGCTGGTGGAATTGATCGAAGATGTTAAGGAGATTGATCTAAAACAAAATATAATTAAGAAAATCGATGTGAAAGGCAAGGATGAATTCTCATTTCTACGCATGATAATCAACGATATGCTTGAGGAGATCGAAAAAGAACAGAACAACGTGAAAGACAATGAAGAAAAACTATATGCTACTTTATTATCTGTGGGAGACGGTGTCATCGTTACCGGTGTAGACAACCGGATCCAGTTTATTAATCAGGTTGCGCAAAAACTGACCGGATGGACACAAAAAGAGGCAATAGGAAAACCATTTGAGGATGTGTTTAATATTATCCATGAATTCTCAAGGGAAAAAGTGGAATCTCCTGTCAAAAAAGCGTTTGAGACGCAAACTATTGTTGAACTGTCGAGTCACACGATGCTGATATCAAAGGACGGGACTGTAAGATCTATTGAGGATACGGCGGCTCCCATAAAAGATAAGAAAGAAAAGGTTGTCGGCTGCGTTATCGTATTCAGAGACTTTAGCGAAAAGAAAGAGAAACAAAAAAGGATTGAGTATTTGAGTTTTCACGATCAGCTAACCGGCCTGTATAACCGCAGGTTTTTTGAAGACGAACTCAGGCGCATTGATACAAAAGAAAACCTGCCTATATCTTTGGTATACGCTGACGTAAACGGCTTGAAAACCATCAACGATGCGTTCGGCCATCAGGTAGGCGATCAATTGATCCAGAAGGTCGCTGACGTTTTTCAAGCGGAATGCGATATGCATCACATTATTTCAAGGACCGGAGGAGACGAGTTTATATTAATTCTGCCCAAAACAGACCGCTTTTCCACAGAAAAGCTTGTTAATCGGATCAATGACAAAATTGAACAGAAAAATATTATGGGTATCAAAATATCACTTTCTTTCGGCTGGGATACAAAGCATTCAAAGGATCAGCCGGCATGGGATGTACTAAAAACCGCCGAAGATATCATGTACCAAAGGAAAATTCTGTCGAGCTCTAGCATGAGAAGTGCTGTGATCAACTCAATACTCAATACGCTTTATATCAAGTGGCCAATAGAGGATGCCCATTCCAAAAGGGTCAGCCTGATGTGTGATGAGATCGGCAAGGCATATAATTTAAGCGAAGATGAGTTAAAAGAACTGAGAATAGCAGGCGAACTGCATGATATAGGAAAGATTGTGATAGATAAAGCAATACTTAATAAGGAAACAAAGCTGTCAGAATCCGAATGGGCCCAGATCAGAAGCCATCCGGAAACAGGCTATAGGATATTGGGCACTTCAAGCGAATTCTACAATATTGCCGAATATGTTCTTGCGCATCATGAAAGATGGGATGGTAAGGGATATCCTAATGGCACTGCGGGAGAAACCATACCTTGGAAAGCGCGGGTTATTGCTGTCGCCGATGCTTACGATGCAATGACCTGCAAAAGGCCGTATCGTAAGGCTTTAAGCGAACAGCAAGCGATTGCGGAAATAAAGAAAAGCGCAGGCGTGCAGCTTGATCCCGAAATTGCAAAAGTCTTTATAGAAAAGGTCTTAGGAGGTATATGGTAAAGTAATTTTCCACACATATGTTAAAAATTAAAAAACCATTGATTTTGACGCTGCAGGCTGATATAATGAATTGTCTTGATATAGCAGAGTAGGTTTTGTGCGTTAAGTGCTCCGGGATGGGATGTCGCCCGGGGACGAAAGGCTTTTGCCTGCGGTACAAATCCGCGTCCGCTGCCAGAGAATACCTTTTTCTCTTATTAGCGCATCTTTGCCTATATTCAAGGGAAGGAGGTTTTTTTATTATGAAAAATATATTTCACCTTAGAACGCTGATCATTATGGCGTTGCTGGCTGCGCTTGGAGCTGTGTTCAGCGCGTTTATGTCGATTGAGCTCGCGCCCGTGGGTGTCAAAATTGTGGAGGTATCACTTACGCCCATTCCTGTTATGCTGTCAGGCATACTCTTTGGGCCACTTGCAGGCGGCATCGTTGGGTTCGTGGCGGATACGGCCGGTTTCTTTATGGGGGTGCAGCATGGTGCATACAACCCCGTTTTTTCGGTGACAATGGCACTGTTCGGCGTGATAGCGGGCCTATTTTATTTAAAGTCTAAGAAGAATAGCATCTGGAAAGTGACGGGTATTGCGGTAACCGCTCAGGTTGTATGCTCGATTATGCTCAATACGCTTTTGGTATGGCTGTTTTATGGCGTGCCGCTTGATATGCTGCTTCCGACCCGGGTGGTAGGTGCTTTGATTGAGCTACCGTTCTATTCGTGGCTTTTGATGGTGCTTGCTGAAAGTTTAAAACCAATTGTCAGCAAACATTTTAATACGGCACATGTTGCGTAATAATTGCATTTAAAAACCGGCGGTAGTTTTACTGCCGGTTTTTAAATGTCTTCACTGTGCGATTCTCTTACCTTTTTCAGCATATATGTATATTTCTTTTTCGCGGCTTCCATATCGTATATCGCGAAATCAATAAGGTCCGGATCCGACACGTTGTCAAAGTAGTTCTCGGCCGCCTGCCAGTCGGCGTAGGCTTTCCTGACCTCTGTTACGTAAGCGTTTGATTCCAATGCCATAACAAACCTCCTAAATTGGTTGTTATATCTATTGTTACCCAAAAACAGGCAACAATATACACAGAACCAGAGTCAGTAGTCTGTCCGGCCTTCGATTGCGCGCAGTAGTGTCACTTCGTCCGTATATTCAATATCACCACCGATCGGTACACCGTGTGCGATACGCGTCACGCGCTCGACAAGCGGACGGATCGTTTTGGCGATATACGCGGCCGTTGCCGTGCCCTGCACATCCGGGTTGGTTGCAAGTATGACCTCTTTGATATCGCCTTTGGCCAAACGGTTAATTAGTCCCGCGATGTTGATATCATCAGGGCCGATGCCGTCCATCGGTGATATCACACCATGCAGCACATGATACAATCCCTTGTATTCTCTTGTTTTTTCTATTGCCAGCACGTCTTTGATATCCGATACGACGCAGACGCACGCACGGTCGCGCACGCTGTCGGCGCATATCGAACAAGCGCTGTCGCCCTTTTGCATTAGATTGCCGCAGACGGGGCAGTACACCGCCTTTTTTTTCGCGTAAAAAAGGTCTTTTGCAAACTCCTCAACCTCTTCGTCGCTTAAATTGATGATATAAAATGCCAGCCTTTGTGCAGATTTGTACCCGATTCCCGGCAGCTTTGAAAACTGGTTGATTAGACGCATGACCGGCTCGATAATCTGGCTCACTCTTAAAACATGCCTCCAAGATCTATTCCGCCTGTAATGCCGCTCATTTTTTGTTGCATCATTTCGTCCGCTTTTAACAGCGCTTCATTGACTGCGGCCATCACCAGGTCTTCTAGCATCTCGATATCATCTGGATCTACCACTTCGGGTGATATCTTAATGCCAAGAATTTTTTTAGCACCATTGGCCCGGACAGTCACGACACCGCCGCCCGCCGCCGCTTCGACTTCGGCTTGCTCAACCTCGGCCTGCGCCGCCGCCATATCTGCCTGCATTTTTTGTGCGCGCGCCAACATGGAACCCATGTTCATGCCTCCTCCGCCGCCGAAAGATTTTCTTTTCGCCATAATACACTATCCTCCTAGATTTCTTCTATATCCATCCCAAATATACTCAAGGCATCCACGTCAGCCATAGTTTCAGTCTCTTTATTATCAACAATGATGCTGATGGAAAGCGGCGATGCTGTAATCTCTTCTAGGTTTGCCAGTATCGCTTTTTGCGCAGCCGGTTGTTTTAGATAATCTGCCGCAATGCTATGATCACTGTCAAATTTTATCTTGAGTATGCCGCCGCTTATTTTGACTTCTTTGGCTGTGTGGGCATGAGAATAAATAAAATATGCATCTTTTTTAAGCATATTTAAAAGCTTTCTCCAAACATTGGTTGCATCTGTGTTTTTTAATGTCTTTTGGCCAGCATGTTTGGCGGAGTTGCTCTGTTCCGGCGGTATAAGCTCTTGTTTTGGCATCGCAGGCGATAAAGGCTGCCTTATTTCTGCCGGCGTTGCAGGCCGGTTTTCTAGCGCGGCTACGCGCGCTTCAAGCTTTTCTATACGGTGCGTATCCGTAGCGGTTTCATCGTCTTCCGGACACATTAGTGCCATTATTGCCGTCTCGAGCACGATGTCTGCCCTAAGGTTAAGACGCATCTCGTATTCCTTTTGTATCAGAAGCCCGAGCGCCCTGATGCAGGCGTTTTTGCCGTACCGCTTGGCCAGAGGCTTTAATCTCTCGTCTGTGTCTTTAAGATCCGAACCCGCGCAGATCCACATCATACGGCGGAAGATATCTGCGATTTCTTTAATCAGCGTCCGAGTATCGGCGCCCGCGTCTAGTATGGCCCGAAGCTGCTCGAGTGCGCCTTTCTCGTTGTAAGAAGCGATGTGCTCTGCCAATGTATAGACCATCTGCACATCGCCGCCGCCTAAAGCCGCCGTCACATTGGCAGATGTGATATTGCCGAATGCCGTGCACTGGTCCAATATAGAAAGCGCATCCCGCATGCCGCCTTCCGCAGCTCGTGCAATGATTTTAAGTGCATTGTCATCAAAAACATACCCTTCGGCCCGCGATACTTCGGCCAGACGCGAAGTGATAACGGAGATAGGAATTCGTTTAAAATCGAACCGCTGACACCGTGACCGTATCGTCGCGGGCAGTTTGTGCGGCTCGGTGGTCGCGAGGATGAATATGACGTGAGATGGCGGTTCTTCCAGAGTTTTTAGCAGCGCATTAAACGCTCCTGTGGAGAGCATATGCACCTCGTCTATGATATAGACCTTAAAACGGCACAGTGCGGGCAGAAGACTGACCCTGTCGCGAAGATCGCGTACGCTGTCTACGCCGTTGTTGGATGCCGCGTCGATTTCAACGATATCCACCCCGCCTGAAGCATCAATCTCTTTGCAGGTGTTGCATTTTCCGCAGGGTTCCGCGTTGTCTTTGTTCATGCAGTTGACCGCCCGCGCGAATATCTTTGCCATGCTCGTTTTGCCCGTTCCTCTTGGACCCGCAAACAAATACGCGTGCGCTATCCTGCCGCTTGTTATTTGGCCGGTAAGTACTTTTACAATATGATCCTGCCCCACGACCTCGTCGAACCGTTCTGGACGCCAGGCCCGGTACAATGCCTTATGTGACATTTATTTGCCTCCTGCAGCGTATTTATGCGGATATAATATATCATTTTCGCATGTGTTTTGTCTAGATTCCGATCCGATACAAAAGTTTTGCCAAGCAGGGCAAAATATAAACGGAACTATTTTAATTGTTTATCCGTCAAATATATTAAGGATTAAAGGAGGCTGATATGAAAAGAATACGGGTTATTTTATTTGTTATGGCTGCTGCCGTTATTTTTGCTGCCGGCTGCGCCAATGTCAATTTGGATGGGGGCAATGCTCCGGCGGAGGTGATCGGTATTAGGGGGAGCGTTATGAACATCACGAGTGGCGAAGGGGCAGTCACCATACTGGTCGAGGGAAACGTTGAAGAGGATACACAGTTTGATAAAGCGAGCGTCACGGTCAGCCGGCACACTGCAGTTACAAAGGAGGGCGACGTGCTCAGTTATAACGATATTAGAATAGGAGATGTCGTTGAGGTTATATTCGATGGCCCCGTGGCCGAGTCATATCCTGTGCAGGGCGCCGCGAAGAGCGTGAAAATACTGGACGAGTAGCCTCTCTGTCAATAGACGAAATAAAGAATAAAAGCTAAATAAAAAGGGCTTTTGAATCGTGTTTTGCATGGCTGAGCTCTTTTTTATGCTTTGAAAAAAGGCTAAAATATAAACATAGGGGGTTATGAAAAATTAATATTTATGTTATAATTTAATAACACAATTGAAATATACTTGTTGAGGGTAAACGCTTTGAAACTGAGATTTATCGATAAAAGGATGTTTAGATATATTGACTGGCCGCTTTTCGGCAACATCATGGTTTTGATATTGCTGAGTTTTGTGGCAATCGCAAGTGCCGTTTCCAATCCGGTGACGGGCGGGACGGGGTCGCTAGCTGAGATCATTGCGCAGCTTAACCTATCATTTGTATTCCAGCAGCTTGCCTGGTTTGGCGTGGGTCTGCTGGCGATGTTCATAGTACTTTTGCCCGACTACCATGTAATCGGCGAATATTATAAATGGCTATACGCAATACTGATCTTCCTTCTGGTCGCCGTTTTTCTGTTCGGGGCCGAGGTGAACGGGACCAAAGGCTGGTTTCGAATCGGCACATCGGGTTTCCAGCCGAGCGAGCTTGGTAAGATCGCGCTGATTATTATGATGGCAAAAATGATCTCCGAGCGGACAAAAGGCAAAAATGGCGGCATCAAAAAGATCAGGGATATCGCGCCGATTGTAGGCATATTTTTGGTACCCTTTGCGCTGATACTGATACAGCCCGACTGGGGTACTGCAATGGTTTACGCATTTACGTTTTTTGTGATGCTTTTTGTCGCGCGGACAAGTATAAAGATCATCCTTGGGATGCTCGCCTGCGTGGGCGTTGCGGTACCTGCCGCATGGCTGGTGATGGCAGATTGGCAGAAAGGAAGGATATACTCGTTTTTGCAGATCCCCGGGGAAGGGATGACGCCGGAAAAGATTAAAGCCATGCAGTACCAGTCCGATCAAGCGAAGATGGCTGCGGGGTCGGGGCAAATGACAGGCAAAGGTCTTTTCTCTGTGGGCGGTGAAAGCCAATTAAGCAAAATACCCGAAAAACACACGGATTTTATCTTTGCGTCTACGACTGAGGCGATTGGGTTTATAGGTGCCATGCTAATTATCGTGCTGTATATCGTACTGATTTCACGCACATTTTATCTTGCTACCAAGGCAAAGGACGAATTCGGAACACTGATCATCGTTGGCGTTTTGGCGATGACATTGTTCCATATATTCGAAAACATAGGAATGAATATTGGCGTTATGCCTATCACAGGAATACCGCTTCCGTTCTTCAGTTACGGCGGGTCGAATCTGCTGACAAATATGATCGCTTTCGGTCTTGTTATAAACGTCAGCATGCGACGACAAAAGTGGAGTATATAGTTATGAAACAGTGCGGAACGAATATAGACGATATCATCGAGACAATAAAAAAGAGAACGTCGGTGAGAACTTATTCACCCCGCAGTATAAACCCCGCTACGCTCGAAGCAATGTCCGCTTTTTTAAAGGAAAATACGGATAACCCGTTTGGCGCGCTGGTGAGGTTTTCGGTTCTTAATGATACCCAGATACCAAAGTTTGGTACATACGGAATGATGCGGGGTGTAAAAACATATTTCGCAGGCTGTGTGAAAAAAGGCGGTATGGATCTTGAAGGCTTTGGGTATGCATTTGAAAGAGCCGTATTATTCGCAACGGCAATGGGCCTTGGCACATGCTGGATCGGCGGGATTTTTAGACGGGAGGCGTTTTACGCCGCAATGCGGCCGGATGGGGAATATCTACCTGCCATTTCGTCTCTGGGGTATGCCAATGATAAAAAATCTCTTATTGACAAAGCTGTGGCGGCTGGAGCAGGCGCGCGCAACAGAAAACCGTTTGACGAGCTGTTTTTTGACGGCAATTTTTTAACGCCGTTGACAATACCCGACGAACCTGTCAGCACATGCCTAGAGATGGTCCGGCTTGGGCCGTCGGCATCAAACAAACAGCCCTGGCGCGTTGTCCGCACGGAAAGCGGATATCATTTTTATATGAAACCGGATAAACGGTACCTAGGGAACACGCTGTTTGGATTTTGCATTCAGCGTATTGATATGGGCATCGCGGCATGCCATTTTTCGCTTTCTGCTCATGAGCTCAAAGTCCCTGGTGAAATCGTGATTGATGATCCGATGCTGTCTATAAGCGACGAAAGCGCCGGTTATCTCTATAGCTTTACATGGCGCTAAAAAATGTTTTCCCATCCGATGCAGTCGATATCCCTGATGTGCTCAATGTAAAATAAAACGGAAGCCGCCTCGGCCAGAGCGTTGGCCTTATCGCCGCTTTGGCAATAGCTTAGCAGGCTGTTTGCCGTTGACGAGATGATGTCTACCTCGTTGTGCTCGAACAGTGCTTCGAACAACCTTTTTTCTTTTTCCCAGTTGGCGTAAAAAGTATCGGCGGCGAATAGCGCACCAGTATAATCGTCCGATTCTAATGTGTCTTTAACCTGCATAATATCGTCGATCAGCTGCGACGTTGCATGGCTTACGTAAATGTTTTGTATGATCGCGCCGCTGAACATAAGCAAAAGCAGCACAGCTATCGTGATTTTTTTAACCATTTTTCAGGCTTCCCGTCGTTTGCTTCCCATTGGCATCTTGTATAAAGACGCTGCCCGTTTCATCGCTTGTCGCAATGAATACGTCTTTGACGCGCTTGATATTCTTTTTAGACAGCAGTTTTAAAACCGCATTTTCATTGAACCCGAGCTGCTTAAGATTTTCCGGTTTTATTTTGCCGTCGAGTATTATGTCATAGCAGAACCCAGGATTTTGTGGCCGGATATTTAAATCCTCGGGCTGAAGGGTGCGTTTTTGCGGCTTGAGCATCACGCTGAGTTCTCCGTTTGTCTCAAGCACTGCATAATGCACATCGCTGATGCTCATGACATTTTTCCCCCTGAGCTGTACTAAAAGGTCATTGAGATTGTAATTGAGCTTTTTAAGCTCTTTTTTATCGACGACGCCTTTATTGATTACAATGCTCGGTTTGCCTGAAAAGAAAGCCCTTGCGGCTTCGCTTTTCATTGAAATAAAGGCAATACCGTTATGCAGGATCAGCAGCGTTATAATGGGCACAATGCCATAAGTAATGGGTACGCCCGAGCTATCCATTGGCGTGCTTGCCACCTCAGCGATCATCACGGCAATAATAAGCTCAAACGGCTGAAGCTCTCCTGCCTGGCGCTTCCCCATAAGCCGCATAATAAACATCGCAAAAAAGTAAATAAGGGATGTTTTAATAATTACATTCAACATATGCTTATTTTTAATCCGGCGGGCTTAAAATATGTATGCCGAGGGACATTTTACGTCGCACCCTAAAATTGAGATTAATCATGTCTGGATTTGCAAAATGTTTGTAATTTTTTTTAGGTATGAGTATAATACCGTAAATGGCTTGTAATGGAGGAAGTATGGGCAATACGCAAGAGATACTCACTCGTCTTAAGGAGAATTATCTTGGTGCGAGGTCAGGCTTAAAGTTCGGCAATGCGTTTGAGCTTTTGATATCGACGATACTGTCTGCGCAGACGACGGACAGGCAGGTCAACGCGGTAACAAAGACGCTTTTTAAAAACTACCCCGATGCGCTAAGTTTCCTTGATCTTGACGAACAAAAACTCGGGGAAATGATAAAAAGCTGTGGGTTTTACAAGACAAAGGCAAAAAATATTATAAAGACATGCAAAAGCCTTGTCGAACAGTACGGCGGGCAGGTACCGTGTACGATGGACGAACTCGTAGGGCTAGCGGGAGTTGGCCGTAAAACAGCAAGCGTGGTGCTCTCTAACGCTTTCGGTATCCCCGCAATCGCGGTAGATACGCATGTGTTTCGGGTATCTAACCGGCTCGGTCTGGCGGATGCAAAAGATGTTTCTAAGACGGAAAAACAGCTGATGCACGCCATTCCCAAAGACAAATGGTCAGACGCGCACCATTGGCTGATTTGGCACGGGCGCAGTATCTGCCGCGCGAGAAAACCCCGGTGCGATGTGTGCTTTCTTCGGGACGTATGCAAGAGTGCCAATACCTAAGAAGGGATCGATATGTTTGTAGATAAGGCAAAAATTTATATCAAAGCAGGAGACGGCGGAAACGGCAGCGTCTCTTTCCGTAAGGAAAAATATGTGGCCGCAGGCGGGCCGGACGGTGGCGACGGCGGAAGTGGTGGAAATATCGTATTCGCCGTTGATAAAGGGATGCGTACGCTAATGGATTTCAGCTACCGTCAAAAGTATGTGGCGCAAAACGGAGAAAATGGCAAAAAGAAAAATATGCGCGGCAAAAACGGCGATGACCTTGTGATACACGTGCCTCCGGGAACGGTAATCCGCGATTTCGAATCGGGACGGGTTGCGGCTGACATGCGTGATGGCTCTCGCATGCTGCTGACTGGCGGTGCCGGCGGCAAAGGCAATGCGCGGTTCGCAACGCCCACAAGGCAAAAACCTCGGTTTGCGACGAATGGAAGCAAGAGCAAGGGGCGCTTTGTGATGCTTGAGCTCAAATCGATAGCGGACGTTGGGCTGATCGGATTTCCGAGCGTCGGCAAATCGACGCTGCTCGCGGCATGTACCAGCGCGCGGCCGAAGATCGCCGAATACCATTTTACGACGCTTTCGCCCAACCTTGGGGTGGTAAGAATGCACGACGAGAGCTTTGTGATGGCGGATATCCCGGGGCTGATTGAGGGTGCGCATGCGGGTGCCGGGCTCGGGCACGACTTTCTTCGGCATATTGAAAGAACACGGCTGCTGGTCCACGTTGTGGACGCGTCATGCATGGAAGGAAGGGATATATTAAGCGACTACGACGCGATCAGGCATGAGCTTTCTAGCTACTCAAATGCCCTAGCGCAACTAACCGAGATCGTCGCGGCCAACAAGATAGATATGCCTAACGCCAAGGAAAACGCGCAAAGGCTTCGCGATTACCTTGCACCCAGTGGGATTGAAGTGTTTGAAATCTGTGCCGCAACAGGGGAAGGCACAAAAGAGCTGATGGCAAAAACGGCCGGCATGCTCTCATCGCTGCCTGACCCTGCGTTTGATGCCCCAGACGGCATTATCGAAGAATGGGCGCTTGAAAAGGACGATACCGGTTTTGAAGTTTATCGGCAAGACGGTGCGTATTTTGTAGAGGGTGCGGTGGTTAGAGAGATTTTGGCTAAAACTAACCCGAACGATCCTGATTCGATGCGTCATTTCCAGAAATTGCTTGTTGATCTTGGCATCGTAAAAGCGCTCAAGCAGGAGGGCGCAAAGACGGGTGATACCGTCATCCTTGAGGGAACCGAGTTTGATTTCATCGATTAAGAGGAAGGAGAAGCTGAAAAGCAAAGTGAAGATATGTTAACGAGCAAACAACGGGCCAGCCTTAGGGCGATGGCTAACACGTTAGATGCCGTCATCTTTGTGGGCAAAGCGGGTGTAACAGACAATGTAGTGATGCAGGCGGACGATGCGCTTAGCGCGCACGAGCTTATCAAAGGTACAGTGCAGCAAAGCGCACCGATCAACGCAAAAGAGGCGCTGCAGCAGATTGCGCAGCGTACCGGCGCCCAAGAGGTGGCATCGTCCGGCCGTAAATTTGTGCTATATAGGCCAAAGCCCAAAAACCCTGTGATTCAGATATAATTTTTGCCGCGCGTTGATATTGCCCAATTTTTGTGGTATAATATTTAAGATCGTGTGGCAGGAGATATGAGCCGTACCGAAGCTTATTGTTTTGGTACGGCTTTTTATATGCCGTTAATAGGAGAAGGAAGAAATGATTTTTGATGTGGCGGTGATAGGCGCGGGAGTGACGGGATGCATGATTGCCCGGGAGCTTTCTATGTATGATATTAAAATCTGCGTGGTCGAAGCGGCAGAGGATGTGGCAGCAGGTGCCAGCCGGGCGAATAGCGGTATCGTGCACGCAGGTTACGACGCAAAGCCCGGCAGCCTAAAGGCCGCTCTTAATGTGGCGGGGTGCGCGATGATGAAAACAACGGCCAAAGAGCTTGGGGTCCCGTACCAACAGTGTGGGTCTTTGGTCGTCGCTTTTTCTGAGGACGACGGTCGGCATATAAGGATGCTCTTTGAGCAAGGCGTTAAAAATGGCGTGGCCGTGGAGCTTGTTTCATCGGATCAGACTAGGCTGCTTGAGCCGATGCTGAATGACAAGGTGAAAACAGCGCTTTATGCAAAGAGCGCAGGCATAATATGCCCGTTTTCACTGACCATCGCGGCGGCGGAAAACGCGGTAGAAAACGGCGCTAAGCTGTATTTAAAAAGCCGGGTGTCCGCAATATATCGTGATGGCGGCGTATACACGATACAGGCGGGCACGCACGTTATCCGCGCGAAATATGTTGTCAACGCAGCCGGCGTGTTTGCGGACGATATCTCGAGGTTAGCGGGAGCGGAAAAGTTTAATATCTGTCCGAGAAAAGGCGAGTATATTATATTTGATACCGCAATGGAGGCACGGACCCAATCGGTGATTTTCGGCACGCCTACCGATAAAGGCAAGGGTGTATTGTTTGCGCCCACCGTTTACGGCAATATGATAGCCGGGCCAACCGCGGTGGATTTAAGCGACAAGCTAGATACGTCTACCTCAAGGGATGGGTTAAGCGAAGCGCTAAAAGGTGCAATGCGGTTTGTTCCGGCTGTAGATAAAAAATACGCCATTACCGTGTTCGCGGGGCTAAGAGCGGTGCCCGAGAGGGGCGATTTTATTATAGAATATGCGAAGCGCTCAAAGAACTTCGTCAACGTAGCGGGTATTGAATCCCCCGGACTGACCTGCGCGCCGGCGATTGCCCGGCATGTGGCCGAGCTATTGTTTTCGGCTGGCCTTCCCGAAATAAAAAAACCGGAGGCGAAACGTATAAGGAAGCCTATAGAGCTGTTTGCGGGCTCATCGAGCCAGCGCCAAAAAGAGCTGATACAAAAAGATTCCCGATATGCCAATGTCGTGTGCCGCTGCCGGCACGTGACCGAAGCGGAGGTCGTGCAGAGCATATTGCGTCCGTGCGGCGCAACGACGGTGGACGGTGTGAAGCTGCGGACGGGTGCAGGTATGGGCCGGTGCCATGGAGCGTTTTGTATGCCTAGGGTGATGCACATATTGGCAAGAGAGCTCGGACGGCAATACAGTGATATTACGAAAAGCGGAGAGGGCGCGTTGATACTTTCGCAGAAAACAAAGGAGATAGGGCGATGAGGGTAAACGTGGCTGTGATCGGCGCGGGCCCGGCCGGCCTTGCGGCGGCTATAGCGGCAAAGGAATCGGGCGCAGAAGACGTCGTTGTGATTGACAGGGAGATGACCTTGGGCGGAATACTTCCCCAATGTATCCATAGCGGGTTTGGTTTGAAAATATTCGAAGAAGAGCTGACCGGGCCCGAATACGCAGCGCGGTTTGCCGAAAAAGCGCGTGCATGCGGTGTTTTGTTGATGACGGAAACAATGGTGCTCGATATTTCGAAGGATCGTGTTATAACTGCTGCCAAACGGGAATACGGCATGGTTATGATTGAAGCTGGGGCTATCGTTCTTGCTACGGGCTGCCGGGAGAGGACTGCCGGCGCGCTGATGATACCGGGGGATAGGCCATCGGGTGTGCTGACGGCGGGCACAGCGCAGCGATTTGTTAATATCGACGGATATTTGCCCGGAAAAGAGGTTGTGATATTAGGTTCCGGTGATATCGGCCTTATCATGGCACGGCGTATGGCGCTGGAGGGGGCGCATGTGAAGATGGTGACCGAGCTGATGCCATATCCGGGTGGGCTTGCGCGCAATATAATGCAGTGCCTTTGCGACTTTGGCATACCGTTGAAGCTGTCGCACACGGTTACCAGAATTCATGGAAGAAAAAGGCTGGAAGGCGTGACGATAACTGCGGTCGGCAAAGATCTTAAGCCGGTAAGCGGTACGGATACGTATGTATCATGCGATACGCTGCTGCTTTCGGCCGGGCTGATACCCGAGAACGAGCTTGCACGCGGCATCGGTGCAAAGATCGATCCCTTAACAGGCGGCCCTGCAGTGGACAGCGGCATGCAGACTACATGCCCCGGAATATTCGCATGCGGCAATACCGTCCATGTGCACGATATTGCCGATTTTGTAACTGAAGAGGCGATGCGGGCCGGATGGACGGCTGTGGCATACCTTAAAGACGGTAATGTCAAAGAGCATGTTCTTGCGGCTGCCGGAGACGGTGTTAAGTATGTAGTACCGCAGCGCCTGCTTAAAGACGGCCATGATAAGACACTATTTTTTAGAACGGCGGGCGTTTATAAAAACTGCCGGACGGTTGCGGTTTGTGGCGGGCAAATCATTGCTGATAAAAGGCGTGCTAAATGCTCTCCCAGTGAGATGGAAACACTGACGCTTTGCAAAGGCGATATCGTCGGAAACGTTACGGTATACATAAAGGAGGATACATGACAACGAAGATAACGTGCATCGGATGCCCGCTGGGGTGCGAAATCGCCGTTACCACGGACCAAGGAAAGGTGACGGATATAAAAGGCTATTCATGCAAAAAGGGGGAAGATTATGCGCGCATAGAGATGACCGATCCGCGGCGCATATTGACGACGACGATGCGCGTTAATGGCGGCCGGTTCAATCTGGTTTCGGTCAAATCCAATGTTCCCATTAAAAAGGAACTGTTATTTCTTTGTATGAAGGAGATAAATAAAAGCGTGGCATACGCGCCGGTTGGCATCGGAGATGTGTTGATTGCGGATATTTTAGGAACGGGTGCTGATATCGTTGCGACGTCCAATCGCTAATGGTGTATAACGGACAGGCTCAATCTGAAAAATATGTGCTTTTTTGACAGCATCCGTCAGGTATTTCCCGCGAAATATAGCCGTTTAAAACATATTTTTGCGGGCAGAGAAGAGTGGCGCGCGTATAAGAACGACCAAAAGGTATTGCTTGAGAAGCTGAGAAAAAAATACCGGATGCTGTGTTATACCCGGCAGCCCGAGAAAACACGGGAGATGCAGTTATCGTTTTAGCACATAGCCTGGGGGGCGCGCTTCGATGGGCCGCCGGTATTTTTTTCTGAATCCGTTTTTTTCGTCCTTTCTTTCAAATATAAACAGCAGCGCGCAAAAGATCACAAACAGTATCGCAGCGCCAATAACCAGCTCGCTTGAGGCGCCAAGTCTTTCCCACATATAAAACCCTCCTATCGAACATATGGTTTTATATTACCCGACGAGGTGTACGAAATTTAGGACAGCTGTTTTCTCGTCTTCTCCTTAACAAAATAGCCGGAAATCTTTATTAGCCATCCGGGGAACCACATAAAAATCAGCGTTGATATGATATTGAAAAGCGTATGGAAATTTGCGAACTGCCTTATTGTATTGCCCGGCGACAATGCCCTTACTAAGTCGAGCGTGTCGGGAGCAATGACAATAGCTATATAGAAAATGGCCGAGCCAAGTATGTTGAATATGAGGTTTACTACCGCAACTTTTTTTGCTGCTTTGCCAAGGCCAATGCTCGCTATAAATGCTGTGATGCACGTACCGATATTGAGGCCAAGAATCAAAAATACCGCGCTGTCGAGCGTTAACATGCCTTGCAATGCGATAGCCTGAATGATGCCCATCACGGCGCTGGAGCTTTGCATAAGTGCGGATAAAACAGCGCCATCCAGCACGGCCAGCATTGGGTAGCGGTTAAAAGAAAGAAGCAATGCGCTTACTTTGGGCACATCTTTTAGCGGCTCTAGCGCTTGTGTCATCAGCATTAACCCTATGAACATCATACCCAGACCTGCGGTTATAACGCCCATCTTTCCCACTGTTTTATTTTTAAAAAAAAACATCATCAAAACGCCGGCAAAGAGTATAAAAGGCGCTGCGTTTGTCAAGTTAAATGCAATTAGTTGGGCGGTTACGGTCGTACCTATATTTGCTCCCATGTTGACGCATACAGCTTGCAACAGAGTCAGTATGCCCGCATTGACAAACCCGATCAGCATAACTGATACGGCGCTCGAGCTTTGAACAAGAGATGTAACTGCAGTACCTGTTAGCACACCCGACAATTTGCTTTTGGTTACAGTACCAAGAACGCGTTTTAGCCTGTTTCCTGCGGCGCTTTCGAGTCCGCTTGTCATCATCCGCATGCCATATATCAGCAAGCCAAGACCGCCTGCAAATAACAATATACTGTTCATGCGATATATTTACTCTGAAAAAGCGGTATATATTCAAAGTACGGTGCTTACATAAGAAACCCTGCTAGTATTATTCCTGCAGGGCGTAGTCGTTAGAGGCCTTTGCCCTCGGAAGCAAGCGCCCCGAGGGCAAAAATAGGATAAAGAAGTTTATCTTTACTTGAGCTTGCCTCTTTAGCTTAATATTTTGTAAGATATTGGTTTATCTCCCACGGATGCACAGCTTTTCTGTAGTGATCCCATTCTTTTTTCTTGAATTCATAGTAAGTATTGAAAATGTGGTCGCCAAGCGTCTCTTTTATCAGCGGATCGGCCTTATATGCCTGCAGCGCGTCATAAAGGCTACCCGGCAGACTTAATATGCCAAGCGTTTCCATCTCCTGCTGCGTTAGCTCGTAAATATTCTTGTTGACCGGCGGCGGCGGCGTTAGACTTCTCTTGATGCCGTCAAGGCCGGCGGCCAGCATCAGCGCAATTGCGAGATAAGGATTCGCGGCCGGGTCAGGACACCTGACTTCCATTCTTGTGCCGGCGCCTCTTGATGCAGGTATACGGATCAGCGGACTCCTGTTTTGCGCGGACCAGGCGATATAGCATGGTGCTTCGTAGCCTGGAACGAGACGCTTATAGGAGTTTACTATTGGATTTGTAACGGCTACTATGGATTCGATATGTTCCATCATGCCGGCAATGTAGTTATATGCGATCGAGGAAAGCTGAAGCTCACCGTTTTTATCGTAGAAAGCGTTACCGTCTTTTGTGAAAAGCGACTGGTTTGCATGCATGCCGCTGCCGCTGATGCCGAATATCGGCTTGGGCATAAATGTGGCATACAGTCCATGACGGGCTGCTATGGTTTTGACGACGATTTTAAATGTCATGATGCTGTCGGCAGTTGTCAGTGCATCTTTATATTTAAAATCGATTTCGTGCTGGCCTTCGGCCACCTCATGATGCGACGTTTCAATCTCAAAACCCATCTCTTCAAGAGCAAGGCACATATCGCGGCGTGCATCTTCGCCCTTGTCGATCGGAGCCAGATCGAAGTATCCGCCCTCATCATGGGTGATTGTAGTAGGTTTGCCGTCCGCATCCGTATGGAACAAGAAAAACTCGCATTCGGGCCCGACATTCATCGTATATCCCATTTTTGCCGCTTCTTCAAGCGTCTTTTTTAAAATATATCTCGGGCAGCCGACATACGGGTTCCCATTCGTTGTATATACGTCGCAGATGAGCCGCGCCACATTGCCTTGCTGTGGTTTCCACGGGAAAATCTCGAAAGTATCCGTATCGGGCATTAAAAGCATATCCGATTCCTCTATACGGACAAAACCATCAATAGATGAACCGTCAAACATACATCCTTCTTCAAGTACATGCTCAAGCTGTCTTGCGGTGATCGCTACATTTTTTAATATTCCGAATACGTCTGTAAACTGCAGCCTTATAAACTGAACATCCTTTTCTTCAACCAATTTGAGGACATCTTTGTTTGAAAACTTCTTCGCCATTTTTTTCTCCTTAGTATTTATAAATTATTTATAAAGTATTTCCAATTAACATCATATTGAGCAATCCGGCCATAAAGGAGCGGCATGCTCTTAAAAAACGAACATTATTATCTCCTCTTGTTTCTTCACCTTGATTTCAAAAACCTTTTTTATCACTAAAAAATATATAAACTCATCTTAGCGTGGCCAATCCCTCTTTTGGGTAATGCCCAAGTTGTATAGCTGCCATGCAGTACTTGGTGGGGATATCTTGGCTAAAAAGTATAAAATGAAGTCATTATCCAATATAATCCAAATCCTAAAAATAAAAAAGACGCCAATAATAAACGCAGCAAAACTGCTATATCGACATCATTGCTAACAACACCATTGTCAACTTAAAGATATCACAGCCCTTCTTTATTTGCAATAAATTTTTAAAAAACCGTGAATTATGAATCATTTCAAACAGAGTATGTGTTATAATAAAAAACGGTATGGTGGAAAATTGGGTTGGAGACACGTATGAACGTTAACATTCGTAATAGGTTTGTTGTTTTTGGTATATTTTTGATTGCGCTATTTGCGATAATTTTTGTACAGCTGATTAAACTGACGCTCATCGACGGGGATGCTTATGCGGCAAAGTCAAAAACGCTGACTGAAAGAAAGATTGCTATTTCTGGCGCAAGAGGAAGCATTCTTGACAGGAACGGTCTGCCCTTGGCGTATGATCAAAAATCGTATAATGTGCAGTTTTACCGGGATCCGACAAAGAGCACTGCGACGGACCGCGCTTTTTATACAAACATTATCATCCAGACGATCGACATCGTCGAAGAAAACGGCGGAAAGACAATAGATACATTTGTGATCCGCTACGAAAAAGAAAAAGGAACGTTTATTTTTGACTGGGGAGACATATCCGAATCAGCCAAGGAATCAAGAGAAAAAAACTGGCGCGAAAATATGTATGTTGGCAGTGAACGCACGCCAGAGCAGATATATCTTTACCTCCGTGAAAAATATCAGATACCCAGCGAGATGGGATACGATGAGGCGAGAAAGATACTGTCCATTTGGCAGGACGTTCAGCTTGCGTCATGGGTTGCTTATAAACCGGTGGATGTGGCTTATAATGTCAGCAAACAAACCGTTGCGGATATCGAAACGCACAGAGCCGAGCTTAAAGGGATGAGTATTGCCGAAAGCACTGTGCGCGTATACCCGAAAGGAGCTGTTGCCGCGCATATTATAGGATACCTCGGCAGGATTACAGATGAGGAAGAGCTTGCTGAGCTGCAGAACTTAGGATATCGTGTTGATGATCTTGTCGGTGTTGAAGGCATCGAAGAGACGATGGAGTCTTATCTTACTGGCAACAGCATAGAGAGGCAGGGTGTAAAGGTTGTCGAGATAGATAACATGGCCGTTGTGCGAAACGAGATCTCGTCCACAGACCCCAAGCAGGGCAACAATGTAGTGCTGACGATAGATATCCCGCTTCAGCTCGCGGTGGAAAAATCGCTTAAAGAAAACATACCGCGGATAAAATCAAAACAGCTTGATTTATACGAAAAAGAAAAGGACGGCGATTATAAAGATATCGATCTTAAAGATATTAACCTAGCCGAATCGGGTGCGGCCGTTGTGCTCGATGTCAGCAACGGCGATGTGCTCGCGATATCGAGTTACCCAAGCTTCGATTTGAATTTATTTTCTGGAGGCATATCCTTTGAAAGTTATGAAGCGCTTAGCAAGGATCCTGCGGCGCCGCTTTATAATAAAGCCGTTTCAGGACGCGGCACACCGGGGTCGATCTTTAAAATGGTGACGGGGCTTGGAGGGCTGATGGAGAATGTGCTTACCCTGAGTGAAAAGATAGACGACGAAGGCGAATATACTAAAATCCTTCTGCCGAACGGACATGGGCCAAGCTGCTGGCAGAAGAATACTTCAAAGCATCAGGGCCAGACGATCGTTGAAGGCCTGCAGAACAGCTGCAACTACTTTTTCTTTACCGTTGCGGACCGGCTTGGTATTGAGCTTCTCAATAAATGGGGAGAAAAATTTGGACTGACAGGCTCGACGGGTATTGAACTGCCCGGCGAAGCGATCGGCCAGGTTGGAAACCAGAGCATACTGTTTGACCCTACAAAATCGATTAACCAGCAAAAGACATATACCGCAGCGCTCGTCAAAAACGGCCAGTTCGGTATTGTCAAACTGATCAATGGCTTTGCTGAGGCGCTTGACGTTAAGTATGATGATGAGCTTGTGGATGAGACAGCGGACGAGCTTATTTATCTTGCGGGAATCAAGTGGATAGCCGACGGAACCGATAGCGGCATCTTAAAGGATGAGAACGGTATAACGATGGGTCATCATGTCCGTAAAATCTTATCGGACAGACTGCAGATATCTGAAAAAAGGTCGAGGGCAAACAAGTGGGACGTTGAGATCACAAACATGCTGACGCAGCTTCAGTGGTCGCTGTACGATACGATTACAACGGGAATCGGCCAGGGTTATATTCAGGTTACACCGATTGCCGTAGCAAGATATGTTGCGTCGATAGCTAACGGCGGATTGGTATATGAGACGCATGTGGTCGATAAGGTAGTGGATCAGGACGGCACGGTCGTTTTCGACCAGCAGCCGGTGGTTTCAAATACGCTTGATGCGCCCGGCAATTATCTGGCTGCTATTAAGAAGGGTATGGGCAACGTCGTTAACGCCGAGAACGGTACTGCGACAGGTTACTTTAAAGATTTTGAATATAAGGACCAGATCGGTGGAAAAACGGGAACAGCCGAGGTTTCTAAAATCGACCTCGAAAACAACAGCTGGTTCGTCTGTTTTGCACCGTATGATACTCCAAAAATCGCGGTTGTTGTATATGTGCCGCACGGGTATTCGGGCGGTCTGTCGTCGTACGTGGCGCAGGATATCGTCAAGTTTTATCTGGATAGGGAGAAAATGGTGGCCGAGCAGACAATACCGGATTCCGGCTCGCTCGTGCATTAATATTTTACTGCAGGCAGGAAAACAAGTATAATTTGTAGAATTTTGTCCGATGTAATATTGATAACATGATCTTGGGGGTTATATGGGGATTAAAATTAAAGGAAAGCAAAGCGGATTATTTGAGATCGTGATACAGCCGCTGACGCCGTATTCCGAGATTAAACAAGCCATTAAAGATAAACTATCCAAAAACAAGGATTTTTTTTTAGGGGCCGGTGCAAAGGTCTTATTTTCCGGTAAAATTTTATCTGAAGCGCAAAAAAAAGATTTGAAAAGATTTCTTCAGATGGACTATGATATAACAGGCGTTTCTTTCAGCGATGATGCAGATCAAATTATCGAAAAAACAAGGGTCGAAATTAATCACCTCGCCCAAAGCTATTCTGGCTTTTCGGAGAAACAAATTAGTCTGATTTCAAAGAATTACTTTGATGCGAAAAGCGTGTTTGTTTCGCATACATTAAGAAGCGGTCAGCGTATCGAATGCGAGGGCGATGTGGTTGTGCTAGGAGACGTCAACGATGGCGCGGAAGTGATTGCCGGAGGAAGCATCGCTGTGATGGGCACATTGCGGGGGCTTGTGCATGCAGGCGCAATGGGAAGAAGCGATGTCGTAGTAGCGGCAAATACGCTGATGCCCAAACAGCTGAGGATCAGCGGAAAAATCGCTATGTTTCCGGAAGACAAAACGGGCGATGTTCCCGAAATCGCCGAATACAGGCACGGGAGTATCGTGATCAAACCGCTTAGGCCCGCAAAAAAACAGGTTTTGTAATTGTCTTTTGGCTATCGGTCAGCACAAAATTGATGGAGGGTACATACATGCAAAACGTTATCGTGATTACATCAGGAAAAGGGGGCGTAGGCAAGACGACAACCGTCGCGAACCTGGGGACCGGGCTTGCGAGAGAGGGAAAAAAGGTTGTATTGATAGATACGGATATTGGTCTTAGAAATCTTGACGTTGTACTAGGGCTTGAAAACAGGATCGTTTATGATCTGGTGGATGTTATAGAAGGGACATGCCGGCTCAAGCAGGCGCTGATCAAGGACAAGCGCTATGACGGACTTTTCCTTCTTCCGGCTGCTCAAACGAGGGATAAGATGGCGGTATCGCCCGATCAGATGAAAGAACTGATTGCAGAACTTGAGCAGGAGTTCGACTACATATTGATCGACTGCCCTGCGGGTATCGAGCAGGGGTTCAAAAACGCTGTTGTAGGCGCGAAATCGGCTATCGTTATCACCGTTCCCGAGGTCTCGTCTGTTAGGGATGCAGACAGGATTATCGGGCTGCTCTCGGCAAATGGTATTGAAGACTGCGAGCTGTTAGTCAACAGGCTTCGCCCAGATCTTGTCAAAAAAGGCGACATGCTTGCCCTTGATGACACGCTTGATATCTTAGGCATCGAGCTGATTGGCGTAGTGCCTGAAGACGAGAAGATTATCCGCTCGTCCAACATGGGAGAACCGGTTATAACCGACGACAAGGCAATGGCGGGAAAAGCGTATAAGAATATTACAAAGCGGATTTTAGGAGAAAAGGTTTCGCTTCTGGATATCGAAGATGACGGCGGTTTCTCTTTTAGACTGAAAAGGCTATTTGGGAGAAAGTAGGGAGGATTTATGTTGCGTTTTAGAAGAAAGAACTCAAGTAATATCGCTAAAGAAAGGCTTAAACTTGTGCTGATTCACGATAGGGCGGGAACATCCCCTTCCAATAATATTCTCGAGATGCTCAGACGGGAAATTATTACCGTAATATCTAAATACTTTGAGGTTGATGAAGAGGATTTCGACGTCGATATTAAAAACTCGACGGATGTGCGTAGCAATTATGCCGAGACACGGCTGACGGCCAACATACCTATCAGAAGCGTCAAGAATATTGGAAGAAACAGACAACAGTGAAAACCATCGCTTACGGCTGAAACATTTTGACCAGCGCGTCTACCCATACCCTGTTGGGTCCCTCGATGATTGAAAATGGTTCGGAACTTTTGGCACTGTTCTGTTCAAAAAGCAATATTTTGACGCCTTCCCGCGTCTCGCCATTTATCACCTGCAGATAAAAGAGCGCATACGGCAGAAACCCTTCTTTATAAACGATCAGCGTGGTTTCTCCCCATGGCTTTGAGAGTATGTCGTCATACCGCGTGTCACGTACGTATGGCACTTCTATTACGCCCGTATTGCCCTTGTTATCTGTATCATATACTTTGCCCGTTTCGACGACAACAACCTTGGCGCCGGCAATCGGCGTCTCGGTATATCCTTCAACAACGTTTACGGTCAGTTTTGCAGTGCCCGTATTGGATAGTGAGAAAGCGCTCACACTGCTTTCTCCCGACATAAACACAACCATCATGACCGCGCCGACCAGCAAAATCACTGAGACGCCCACTGCGGTCAGCAGGGTGGATTTGTTTTTTAGTTTAACCATGATCATGTATCACCTCAACAATATATATATGCAAATATAACGGACAATTATTTCCCTTCAAAAATATATATAATAAAATACAGTAATATAACAATTTGTTTAAGAAATAATATGGCATATGGGCAAAAAAAGAGATATAATGGTCGATAAAGGCAGGGAAAAAACATGAACAAACTTGTGTTTGATTTTAATTACGCGATGGCGCATATGGCGGGAGACCACGGTTTTTTCGAGACGGAGATAGCCGATGCAAAAGAGATGATGTCTGATGCATATAGCGCTGTTGTCCGCAAGGCGCTGGGATTTAGGCGCCTCCCCACAGAACAGGAAAATATATTGGATGATATGTTAAGTACTGGCGCCGATATCCGTACCCGCTTTGATAACTTCGTTGTGCTTGGAATCGGCGGGTCTGCCTTAGGGCCAATAGCCGTGAATCATGCGCTTTCTTTCGGAAGGGATATAAAAATTAAGCTGTTTGTTGAGGACAACGTAGATCCTGAAAGGCTGGGGCATCTTTTCCAAACGATCAATTTGGAAAAGACAGTGTTCAACGTCATTACAAAATCTGGCATGACGTCCGAGACGATGGCTCAGATGATGTGTGCTGCGGATGCTCTTAACAAGAAGGGCCTTGCGCTCAAAGACCATATGATAGCGACAACGGATGAAAAAAGCGGCAATCTGAACCGCATCGCGAAACACGAGCATTTAAAGACATATTTTATCCCTGCAGACGTGGGGGGGCGGTTTTCTACACTATCTCCGGTTGGCCTTTTGCCGGCGGCCGTATGCGGATATGACATACGCGCAATGCTTAAGGGCGCCGCCGATATGGACATTGTATGCGCGCGGCCGCAAAACAACCCGGCGGTGCTGTACGCTCTGCTGCACGTGCTCGGCATGAAAAAGGGTATGAATATCAGCGTGATGATACCATATGCTGATAGTTTAAAATACATGGCTGACTGGTACGCCCAGCTTTGGGCTGAGTCGCTAGGCAAGCGGCTTGATCTTGACGGAAACGAGGTATTCGTCGGTCAGACGCCCGTAAAGGCGCTCGGGGCAACGGATCAGCATTCGCAGATACAGCTTTATTCGGAAGGGCCGTTTGACAAGATCATCACGTTTCTAAAGGTTAGCCGGTTCCGCAGGGATCTCGATATACCAAAAGTATTTGATTATGAGAAGGATATTGCATATCTTGGAGGCAAAACGTTTGGCACACTGATTGAGGCGGAAAGGGAAGCGACGCAGTACGCGCTGCTCAAAGCGGGCCGGCCAAGCATTACGATCTCTCTTAGAGAAGTTGATGAATACAGCATTGGCGCGCTGATGCATTTTTTTGAGATGGCTACAACATATGCCGGAGAAATGCTCAACATCAACGCATTCGATCAGCCGGGTGTTGAAGAGGGAAAACTGGCGACGTTTGCGCTAATGGGCAAGAGCGGGTTTGAGGATAAAAAAGCGCAGATGGACGCGGCACCTGCAAAAATCGCTAAATATATCATTGAATGATTAAAAAGCGGCTTGACATAAAAAGATTTTTAATATAAAATCAGCGCAAATGAATAATAACATATGGGAGCTGAGCAATCGGCTGAGAGGAGACCGTTCGTCTCGACCATTAAACCTGATACGGATAATGCCGGCGTAGGAAATGTGCAAAAGGGTTTTTAGAGCTGTCCGTTAGGATGGCTCTTTTGTTATCAGGTCTTTATGGATGCAAACGCATGCTTTAAAGCAGCAGAAAGGAAAGAACTATGCCAATGATTAACCTCGAGCTTCAGGTGGTGCCTGGAGGAGTCAACGACGTTTATGCCGTTGTGGACAAGGTGATTGCGCTGATTCAAAAAAGCGGTGTCAATTACGAGGTCGGCCCGATGGGAACGACAATGGAGGGAGAGCTGCCGGTACTTTTGGATATTGTGCAGCAGGCGCAGCAAGTATGTATTGATAGCGGAGCCAGCCGTGTAATGTCCGTCATCAAGATAGACTACAAGCCGGAAGGTGTGACGATGGATGAAAAGATCGCCAAGTATCGCAACTAAGATATATCCCGCCGCGGCGTTTAGCGTACTCATTATCATATGGGAGCTTATCGTCTGGCTCAATAACGTGCCCGAGTATAGGCTGCCTGCACCCAGCGCGATTTTGAGCGAGTTTGTCAATTCGTTTGGATTGCTGATGTACCATGCGGCAACCACCGTGGTAGAAGCATTGATCGGGTTTGTGCTCGGCGTTGCGCTGTCGGTATTTTTTGCGGTTGCAATGAGTATGGTCAAACCCATAAAGCTGATGTTTTATCCGTTTATGATTGTCTCACAGACAATCCCATTAGTGGTTATTGCGCCGCTGCTGGCGATATGGTTCGGTTTCGGGATCGTTCCAAAGATTATCATGTCGGTTGTTGTTGTGTTTTTTCCTGTTACCGTCAGCCTGACCGAGGGGCTTGGAACATGCGATGAAGATCTTGTGGATCTGATGAAGGTGATGAAAGCTTCAAAGCGGCAGATTTACCGGACTGTTCTGATCCCAAACGCGCTCCCGTCGTTCTTCGCGGGGATGAAGATATCGGCAGCTTACTGCATAATGGGCGCCGTTATCTCCGAATGGACAGGGGCTTCAAGGGGGCTTGGGATATACCTTTCCCGCGCGATGAGCACTTTTAAAACGGCCGCGCTGTTTTCTAATATCGCAGTGATTATCCTCCTAAGCCTGATATTGTTTAAAATCGTAGACCTAATAGAAAAAAAGGTTATTCCGTGGAACAAGATTGATTAATTTATTAGAAAGGATACGTAAGATGAAAAGAGTTTTGTTTGTAGTTTTTGCTGCCCTTGCACTGATCTCTATGAGCGCGTGCGCGGCGCAGGACAATAAAGAGGAAGAGCCGGCAATCAAAAAAGTAACGCTGGTGCTTGACTGGACGCCCAACACGAACCATACCGGGCTTTATGTGGCGCAAGAAAAAGGCTATTTTGCGGAAAACGGCCTTGAAGTTAAGATCATACAGCCGTCGGAAAGCGCGGTGCTGCAGCTGGTTGCGGCTGGCACGGCGCAGTTCGGCATCGATTTTCAAGAATCGCTCACCTTTGCCCGGGATAAAGGTATGCCTGTCGTATCAATAGGCGCGGTACTGCAGCACAACACGTCCGTTTTCGCGTCGCCCACTGACCGCAATATCTTAAGCCCAAAGGATTTTGAAGGCAAGGTGTACGGTGGCTGGGGCATGGACATGGAGACCGCGACATTAAAATATCTGATGGAAAAAAGCGGCGCGGATTTCAGCAAGCTTGAGATAATGACCATTGGCGATACGGATTTTCTGACTGCGGCTGAGATGGGCACGATCGATTTTGCCTGGATCTACGAAGGCTGGGAGGGCATTAGCGCACAGCTTAAGGGCGTTGAACTAAACAAAGTGCGTTTTGAGGAGACGGAGCTGTTTGACTATTACACACCGATAATTGTGACAAGCGAAGACATGATCGCAAACAACTCGGATACCGTTGCGGCTTTTATGGATGCTGTTAAAAAAGGATATGACTTTGCGGTGAAGAGCCCAAAGGAGAGCGCTGATGTTTTGCTCAAATTCGCCCCTGAGCTGGATGCAAAGCTTGTCTACGCGAGCCAGGAATACCTATCGCCCAGATATATCGACGATGCTGAATCGTTCGGAGTGCAGAAAAAAGAGGTCTGGGACAGATACACGGCCTGGCTTTATGAAAAAGGGTTTATAGATACTCTTGTCGATTCAAATAGTGCGTTTACTAACGAGTTTTTGCAGTAACATATGGACAGAATAATCGAACTACAGAGCGTTTCAAGGATTTTCGACAGTTCTCAGGCCAACATAGAGGCCTTGGTAAATATCGACCTTTTTGTTGACAGCAATGAGTTTGTGTCCATTCTAGGGCCTTCGGGCTGCGGGAAAAGCACACTGCTTAAGATCATCGCGGGGTTGGATGATGATTACAGCGGACGTGTGCTTGTAAACGGCCATGACATCATAGGTTTAAAGCCAAGCGTTTGCTTTATGCACCAAAAAGACCTGCTGCTGCCTTGGAAAACCGTTATCGACAACGTGACACTGCCGCTTGAATTGCGCGGGATAACCAAAAAAGAGCGCGATGAATGCGCAGCGGCTTATATGGAAGAATTCGGGCTTGCCGGTTTTGAGAAAATGTATCCTAAACAATTAAGCGGCGGGATGAGGCAACGGGCGGCGCTGCTTAGGACGTTTTTATGCGAAGGCGATGTGTTTTTGATGGACGAGCCGTTCGCGTCTCTCGATGCGCTGACCCGGTTTAGAATGCGAGAGTGGCTGCTTAATTTATGGGACCACCATAAAAAAGCCGTTATTTTTGTCACGCATGATATCGAGGAAGCCATTTTCTTGTCGGATAGGATCTATATTTTGAGCGAGAGGCCGGCTACAGTTGCGCATGTGATTGATGTCGGTTTAAAAAGGCCGCGGAGCCGTGATGTTTTTGAAGACGCAGGATTTAATTGCTTAAGGCGCAGGGTACAGGATGCTTTGCAATAGGCTGCGGTGAGCGGGGCTGCGCTTTTTATTGTTTTTGCCTTCATGATGTATTAGAATAATGAAGGAGGTCGGGATATGAACCATTTTTTTTGCTATATGGCCAGGATGAAGCATATCAAGCGATGGGGTCTGATGCGTAACACACGCGAAGAAAACATACAGGAGCATTCGCTGCAGGCTGCAATGATCGCACATGCGCTGGCTATAATTAAAAACACGCTGTACGGCGGACATGTTGACGCAGCACATGTGATGGCGCTTGCGGTATACCACGAGGTGGGGGAAGTGATTACGGGTGACCTTGCGACGCCTATAAAATACTTTAACCCCGAGATCAAAAAAGCATATAAGCAAATCGAACGCGTTGCCGAACAGAAGCTGATTGCGATGCTGCCAAAAGCGCTGCAGGGAGAATATGAAAAGCTGATACCGCGGCGGGAAGACGACGCCGAAGCGTACGCAATCGTCAAGGCGGCTGATAAGATATGCGCGTATTTAAAGTGCGTTGAAGAGATGTCGGCGGGCAATATGGAATTTGAAAAGGCACAAAAGAAAATTTTTGACGCGATAGGAAAGCTGAAAAGGCCGGAGGTCGATTATTTTATGGAGACATTTGTACCAAGCTTTAGTCTGACGCTGGATGAACTCAATTGAGCGTAATTCAGCGCAGTGACGGGTATAGGATGCTGACAAATGCTAATGACAATGGATAAAGATAAAAATACTGTCTGTGATGAACTGAAAAGAGCTGATTGTCCGTGTCCTAGGCAAAAGTGTGAAAACCATGGGCTTTGCATACCTTGCCGCCAGAGACATCAAAAGAGCTTGCCATACTGTGAAAGAGAAAAAGGCATAAAACCGCGCCGCCAACGTGTGCGTTAATGCTGATTAATCTGCGGTGTCTGTGGAGATCAGCTTTTCCAGTTTGTTTTTGACGCGCTGCAATGCGTTATCTACGGATTTGACGCTTCGGTCCAGTTCTTCCGCCACTTCGAAATAGGATTTGCCTTCGATGTATTTCTTTAGCACCTGCATTTCAAGCGGAGAGAGCATTTTGCTCATTTTATATTCAATCATCGAAAAGTCTTCTTTGCCGATAATGATGTCTTCGGGATTGGTTATCTTTGCGCTGGCGATGATATCGATAAGGGTTCTGTCCGATTCTTCATCAAATACGGGCTTGTTAAGAGATATATATGAATTGAGCGGACGGTGCTTTTGGCGGGTTGCCGTCTTGATGGCTGTGATGATCTGACGCGTGATACATAGCTCCGCAAACGCGCGAAATGATGTCAGCCGGGTGATACGAAAATCCCTGATGGCTTTATAAAGGCCGATCATGCCTTCCTGAACAATGTCTTCTCGATCTGCGCCAATCAAAAAATAGGAACGTGCTTTTGCACGCACAAAGTTCTTGTATTTATTTAATAGATATTCGATCGCACCGCTATCGAATTCCCGTGCAAGCTCTGCGACGGTTTCGTCAGGCATATCACAATAGTTTTCATTAACCTCTTCTAATGAGGACCGTCTGCTTGTACTCAAACTATTCCTCCAAATATATGTTCAGTTATTAATTATATCGGTTGTTAATAAGCCCGTCAAGATAGTGCATCAAGTAATTATTTGTAAAGTTATTACGTTGTTTCTCTAATAGCATCAAGAGCAAGTCGCAACCGAAGCTCGCTCGGGGAAAGAGCCGATTTGTCCAGCATCAAAACATTTTTTTGCCTTTCTGCTTTGATGAGAAGCCTAAGTTCATCCGGTGTAACCCGGATTGCGCCGGAGCCGAAAACGGAAAGCTGTTCAAGGTAATCTGCCGTAACAACTTTCTGCACGGTTTCACTTAACTTGACCAGTCGCTGGATATGCGTATCCGCCGTAACACCGTATGCGGTGAACACTACGGTCACAAGCCCCTGCCGCGTCTCACTGGCTGCATCGCGCGTTTTGTAGCTGTCGAACACGATTGTTATGTCTTCTCCGGAATACCCGGCATAATCATCGAGTATACAAATAAGCTTGTCCCGCGCATCTTCGAGATTTTTTGTGTCCAGTCGCCATGCGTGGATCACGTTGTAACCGTCAATAATCATTGCTGTCTGTCCTGTCTCGTTTTTTCGTACATCAGCACGGCGGCCGCGACCGCCGCATTGAGCGAGCCCGTCTGCCCTTTCATCGGAATGCTGGCACGAAGATCGCAGCTTTCGAGCACAAGCCGTGATATTCCGCTGCCTTCTGCGCCGATGACGATTGCGATAGGGCCTTTTAAATTGAGTCCGTCCGCGCTCTGCCCCGAAGTATCCGCGGCAACAATCCATACGCCCTTGTCTTTGAGCGTATTGATAGTTACGTTGATATTTGTCACCTTGACGACGGGTAGGTGTTCTGCCGCGCCCGAAGATGCCTTATATGCTGCGGGAGATAGCGACGCGCTTCGACGTTTGCTCATTATCACGCCGTGTGCCCCCAAAACTTCGGCGCTGCGGATAATCGACCCTAGGTTTCCTTCGTCGGTAATGCCGTCTAGTATGATGATAAAAGGCGGCTCACCTTTAGACTGTGCCAGAGCGAATAGATCTTCGAGCGTACCGTATTCTTTGGCGGCGGCTACCGCTACAATACCCTGATGGTTCGCCGGTTTACCGCCGTAACCATGCGGTAGTGTCAGGCTATCGAGCTTCCTTTTGTCGACACGGATGACCGGAATGCGACTGCCAGCCGCGATACCGAGTATTTCGCGCACGCTTGGGTCGCTTAGCTCTTTGACCGCAAAAATCTTATCAAGCGGCCGGCCAGATTTGATCGCAGCTTTTACCGCGTTTCTGCCGAAAATTATATCCATTAGCGTTTGCCTTTCAATATTTTGCTTTGTTTTTGTTTGACCTCACCCGAGAGCCCGCACGTTTTTACGCCTTCGCCGCACCGGCCGCGCACACACGCGGGACCTGCCGAAGAGAACAGTGCCGGTGAAACCTCGCATACGAGGCTTAGCATACTCCAAGCGAGGTCGCGTATCTCCCATTGTGCACGGTTGCAGCACCGCAATGAGAAAAAATGCAGCAGCTCCCTGGCGTTCATCGTTAGTATCATCTTTGTTTCGCATGCGCCGGGCAGCACGAACCGCGCATCCTGATTAGATTTTTCACCCTTTTGGCCCAGCGCTATACGCCATTCGTCGTACCAGCCTTGAATCGTGCGCATCTGCTCTTCGAACCTTGAGACTGCCTTCTCGCCTAGCGCACGGATACTTGGCGGGATGATATACGAAAACCCGTTATTCGAATAGCTGACATACCGCTGGGACTGTACCGAAAAGCTAGCGATCCTGTGCCGAGTGATCTGGGCCAGCAGCGTTCTTGATACGCCCTCGATGCCAAAAGTAAAGCTGGCGTGCTCTATCGTCGAAAGGTGTCCGATTTCTATGATTTTTTCTATAAACGCCGCCGCTTTGTCTGATGTTAATTCATCGGCGATATCGTCGATGGACGATGGGCTGTAACATAGCTTGGCGCCCATCGCGGCCAGCTTTTCGGCTGTGGGCGTAAACGAGAGCAGTTTAACGTTCAGATTCACATAAGGCATATTAATCTCCTTCGAAAAAATGATGTATGATAATGCGGAATAGTGCATCTGTTCTTTGGCGCAAACCCATTAAATAAAGGTACCCGACAACCGCTTCGATTGCTGTCGCATATGAATAATCCTGATGGCTCATATTCTTTGGCGGCGTTGATTTTGCGTTTTTCCCCAGCCTAAATATCTCGCTTTCCCGATCGTTAAGGTACGGGAGAAGCAGCTTTGCGGCTTTTGCCTGAGAGCGCGCATTAACAACGCCTGATGCGAGCGCATGCAGATCCGTCACCCTGCCCATATTATTTTTAACAAGGTATGCCCGAATATACAGATCGTATACGGTGTCGCCGATATACGCAAGCGCAAGCGGAGATAGCTGCCGAAGCCGGTTCTCGTCCATCTCGCCAAGCGAAACATCGTATGCGTCAAAGGCCTTTTGTTTGTTCATTTTTTGATTATATCATAACAGACGAACAATCAATAGCGCATAACGGTATAAATTATTAGCAGAGAATAAAAAGCCGGCAAATAAACAAAAGATAGGCATACCAAGCATTAAAACTCTGTATTAGGATCGCATCAAAGGCATTTTTTCTCTGTTTGTTTTAAGACAAAAAGCAAAATGATCTTAAAATCGCTGATAGGCATTGTTGTAAGCGGGGCCGGTTTTCTGCCGGCATTATCATAAGCGGCCTATTGCCCCCGAGTTTTCTTCGGCGATTGCTGAACGTTGGCTGACAGGTTTATTGCCAATCTATTTTTAATTTTTGTTACTGTACATGTATCCCGCGACATATATTTAATTGATCGTTATCATAAAACAACGGGTTATAAGATGAAAATATCTTTTCTGAAAAATACAATTATCCTAACGCTCACCTCTCAGCTGCTAAGGCTTATAGGAGTATTTTTTATCGCCTATTTGTCAGATAAGATCGGTACAGAAGGGGTAGGCCTCTATCAGCTAATCGTGTCGATCTATTTTCTGGCTTCGACGCTTGCGACATCCGGAATAGGAGTCACAATCGCGCGGCTCGTTGCGGAATCGTTGGGGAAAAGCAAACAAAAATCGACGTCGGACGTTTTGCGCAAGTCGGTCATGATCAGTGTCGTTTTGGGTATCCTTGTGGGGATCGCGGTTTATTACCTGGCTGATTTTATAGGCGAGTCGTTGCTGGGCGACCAAAGGGCCATTCTTTCAATCAGAATGCTTGCTCCTGGCCTACCGTTTATGGCTTTGACATCCTGCCTGCACGGCTATTTTTATGGCGTAAGAAAGGTATTAAAACCTGCCAGCCAGATGATATTTGAACAAATCATCCGTGTACTGATCATTATGTGCATCATAAATATGTTTGTCCCAAAGGGGCTGGAATACGCATGTTTTGCCGTCATTATGGCGAGTATGATCTCAGAAGCGCTCTCGTGCGGATACGGATTTATTCAATACCGTCTAGAGAAACGAAAATCGAAGTTCTCTGTTGCCAAAGAAGCGGGCATAGCCAAAAAAATTATCGCAATAACGATCCCCATTGCACTTAGTTCATATTTGCGGTCTGGGCTTAAAACAGCCGAAAGCATACTGATCCCTGCCGGGCTAAAGAGGTATGGAGCATCCCGTAAAGATGCTTTATCACAATTTGGTATGATTGGCATGGTAATGCCGGTATTGTTTTTTCCGTCTGGTATTTTAACCGCCATCGCAACGCTTCTTTTGCCTGAGGTTTCAGAAGCCCATGCCGTGGGAAACACTAGAAAGGTAAAAGATATCTTCGCGCGTGTATTTCAATTTGCGCTATTGCTGTCGCTTTTGTTTTGCGGTATATTCGTAGCGTTCGCAAATGATTTTGGCATGCTGATCTATAAGAACCGTCAGATCAGCGCGTTATTAACACTAATCGCCCCGCTGCTGCCCCTTATCTATCTGGATTTTATCGTTGATTCGATGATGACCGGACTTGATCAGCAGTTAAAAACGTTAAAAATCAATATTTTTGATTATACTGTGCGGATTGGGCTGATATTGCTGCTGATACCAAAATTTGGCGTTTTAGCTTACATACTCATTTTATATTTCAGCACGTTTCTTAACGCAACGCTCAGCACCCGGCGGTTAATGTATGTTAGCGGCACAACGGTTGACTATAAAAACTGGATATTAAAACCTTTTTTTTCTGCCGCAACGGCGGGAGCACTCGTCAGGATTATTTTTAAAACTCTTCCCGGCATTACTATAAGCGGATTAGTGCTTTTGGTAAAAGTCATTTTGTTCATGGTTCTTTATATTTCTATTTTATTTCTGGTCGGCTGTGTCAGCGGGAAGGATATTGACTGGCTCAAAAAAATGGCCGGAAGAACTAAGCAAGCCGCTTTGCCGGATTAAAAAACGGTTACGGGAAAGATATTATGCCTCGGATCTGGGACGAATATGAGCGCACCATTCAAGCCAGCGAGGAAAAAGATGCATTGATCGTCGAACGGTTTGCGTTTTATGAAAGGCTTACCTGTGCGACGAATACTTGATTCTGCACCTAAAAAGTCCTGTGCTTCTAATTTTTTAAGAACATTAATCTGGTCATTAATGCTTCCGTTAACTAAGTCAATAGCATTCGATTCTTGCCCATATTTTTCAATTATTTCTTTCTGAATTCGTATCAACTCAGAGCGTTTACTAGCAGCCTCTTTGAGTGATAAATTCCCACTATCTAGTTCTTTTCGCAATGCTAATGCTTGAGTTCTGTAATCCTCAAGTGAAGAAATATTCTGTTCTATAGCTTTAGCGTATTTGATAGCGGATTCTCTGGCCTTCGCTTCTCTGTTGATATAATTTGATATAGCGTTAATAATAGTTTGTATAATCAAGCTTATACCGAAAGTAAAAGCCATGCTTAATGCTGTCCCTAACAGCCTTACACTAACGGAAGCTATTTTTGCTTTAATTCCTGTTTGTTCAAT